>CAYQZZ010000028.1:14588-19555 GCA_964422155.1 uncultured Dehalococcoidaceae bacterium
CCATGTTCTTCGTGGCCAGGTTGGAAGCCATCATGGCGGCATTGAAACACATCAGTTCGAACCCGATTTCGGCCTCACCTATCTTGAGCACGGCGTCAATCATCCCGTCCAGCGTCTTGAAGGAGAAATAGCGAATCATAAAGCCGGACGGAATGTAGCTGGGCCGATAATCCGGCGATATCCCTTCTATCGGGAAAGTGGAAGGGCCCGGCCAGTGATATATCTTCTGCGCCGCCTTGGTGAATACACCGAGACCCCCCAGCGGTACGGTATTACCCCGTATGATGCCGCGCAGAGACGGCCCCGGGCCATCGCCGCAGAACCACTCATCCAGCGAGCCCAGCGAACCGAACCTGACGATTTCACCATCACCGGTCACCCATTCCATGGCCAGAATGTTTCTCTCCCCGTAGCTGCCGCTCTGGCTGAGATGGCCGAGATTGACATGGGCGGCCAGGGGCAGGGCGGAGCAGTTGGCGCCGGCGCCGGTGAGGTTGCAGTTGAGCCCTCTTTTCATCAGTTCAGCCTGAAGCTGAGCGCCGATAACGTAAGGCTCGACCACGGCGTACATGCTCTTCTCGTTGATTTCTATGATGTGGTTCATGCGTCTGAGGTCCAGCTTGATGCAATTGGGACCGGCGGGGTCGCTGTACAGCCAGCCGGTGCTGGACGCTTTATACTGAACCCTGTGCTTGTTGCAGAGCTTGACGATTGCCTGTACCTCCTCGGTGTCCTTGGGTAGTGCCACAGCTTCAAATCTCGCTCCCGCCGGCATACCTGCCCGTATAACATTGGCATATGTCTCGGTTATGACGGGGTCATCGGAGACATACTGCGGACCGAGGATATCTTCTAATGCTTTATAAAAATCTCTCTTCAAAGCCATGATTCATGACCTCCTTTCAGATTGCTTTCTCCAGTAGCTCGACGACATCGAACACCTTGAGGTTACTGCCCTTTTCATTAATGGTATCGCTGAAGACCTGCTCGCACCAGGGGCAGGCAGTAGCTATTGCCCCAGCCCCGGTGGCCTCGGCTTCCTCTATTCTTTCGTTAGCCGTCCAGGTGGCAAACTCGGGGTTGGTCTCGTTAACGCCGCCTCCAGCCCCGCAACACCAGGCATATTCCTTTATCCTGTCCATCTCGACAAGCTTCAGTCCGGGGATGCTCTTGAGAACATCACGCGGCGGTTCGTAGACGCCATATAGTCCCCGCCGGTATTCTTTAGGCGGGTCGAACGTACGAATTTCCCCGACAATCTCTTTCCCTTTCCAGTGTATGTAAGGTTCGCCCAGCCTGCCGAGATAACAGGGGTCATGATAGGTGACGGTAATATCTACTTTCTTCTTCGGCTTCAGTTTACCTTCATTTATCAGGCGGGCAAGGTACTCCGTAATGTGCAGCACTTCCAGTTTGCCCCTCAGTCCGAACTTGTCATAGAGCACCTTGAAGGCGCTATAGCCATCAGCACAGCCGGTCACCAGCGTCTTAGCGCCCGATTTCTTAATCATCTCCATGTTCTTTTTAGCCTGATTAAGGAAATCCTGTTTATAGCCCATCTGGTAGGCGCGACCGCCGCAGCATGTCTCGTTTTCTCCGCCGATGCCGAAATTAACGCCGGCTTTCTGCAGGAGCTTGACGGTAGCCCTGGCGAGTTTCCACATATCCCTGTTAAAACTCGTCTGGCAGCCGACGTGATAGATGACATCCACTTTTTCTCTGGTGCAGTCCTTCAAATTCAATCCCGCCGCCCACTCGCCGCGCTTGACCTTAGCGCCCGGAACCATGGTGCCCTGTTTCCGCAGGCTGTTAATGACTTTATCGAGGGCGGGGTTGGTATGGCCTGCCTCGACACAATTAATCCTGATTTCGTTTATCGGCTCCAGGACGTCCATGTCCATGGCATACTTGCAGGAGATGTCGCAGGCGCCGCACATCTGGCAGTTATAAACTACCTCGAGGAGCTTGTCTGAATAGTCAAGCCTTTTCTCCAGCATGGCCACTCCCATGACCATCCGGCCGCCGCCGGAATAGGTATGGAAGTCATACCTGGTTATGCTCGGGCAGACATTGACGCGCTCAAATCCCTTAACCTTTTCCAGGGGTATGAACTTACAGGGCGAGCACCGGCGGCATGTTTCCATATTATTTCGATAATCTTGTAACGCCATTGCTTATCCTCCTTAGATTCATCCGTTAAATAATTCTACTTAGAAACACAGTTTGCCCGGATTCATCACCTTGTCAGGGTCCAATATCATCTTAACCTTGTTCAATGCCATCACGGTGGCCGCATCTCTATTCATAATCGTCTTGGTGATTTCGCCGTAAGGCCTCGAGAAGAATGCCCCTTTGGACATCAAGCTGTTGATTGTGCCGGTGGCGAGTTTCCTGACACGATTGGCTTCCTTGGGATTTTCCGGGTCATAGAACAGGTTAAATTCGCAGTGAAAGTTGGAGCCCTGGACTATCGGCTGGACGTAAATACCCAGTTCGGGAGCCGGATAACCGGCTTTATCCGCCGCATCACACATGGTATCGATTAGCCCGCCGACCTTCTGGAAATTGGAGATGAAGAATATATCGTGACAGGCTCCTTTAGCGCGGAGCTTCCAGTACGGCTCAGCGGACGGGCCCTGGACAGCTTTCAACAATTCAAAAGCCGAGACGCTGCCGACGGAATGGGCAGGCTCCAACCCAACCCGCTGCGCTATTTCTTTGATATCCTCTATCTGACTGCTCACTCTTTCTTCCGGCAGATATTCATAGCCGGCTAAATTATAGAAAAGTACCCAGGCAGGTAAGCTATCCTTAATCTCTTTGTAATCATTCGGCCATTTCTTCGCCATGATAGCGGCCAGGTTGGTATTATTTAAGACGAAGCACTCGTTAGGTATTCTCAGTCGAATCAGCCAGTGGACCATCTCCATTATTCTATCGAGTTGCGCGGAACCGACCAGGAAGGGTTCTTCAAGCCTGGGGAGTAATTCACATCTCGCTGATGACCAGGTAACGATACCCATCGTTCCCTGCGACCCCTGGATAACCCGATACCATGAGGCCGTGGAAGGCCCGGCTGCCTCAACCTGCGCTCCCCCGGCTGCCCACTGGTCTTCCAGGGAGCCCGGTCCGGCGGCTGCCCCGGTACGGAACATATCACCGGTGCCGAAAATTATTTCAACACAGTTCAGAGGGTCGGCAATATCCCAGTGGTACTTGGGCATTACTACCGGCTCTCTCTCGAGCATGCTGCTGGTAACCGACTTCGTTTTACGCGGCAGCAATGGCATATTGAGCCTTAGCTTCTCTTTGGTTACCGCCGGTATCAGTTCACCGAAGGTTACCCCGGGCTCAAACATAGCCACCCGATTCAGCCGGTCGACCTTGATAATCTTTTTCATGTCACTTAAATCGACAATTACCGCCCCGCCGGCACCGGGGACAGTATCTCCCCGAAAGTGGGGAGGCCCGGAGCTTACCGGCACCAGCGGCGTAAGGGTCTCCCTGGCGAGTTTAACTATCTTTTCTACGTCACCAGTGTTTCTTGGTTTGACAATATAGTCCGGTGTGACCGTATTAACGAAA
This sequence comes from uncultured Dehalococcoidaceae bacterium, assembly GCA_964422155.1. GTDB lineage: Bacteria > Chloroflexota > Dehalococcoidia > Dehalococcoidales > RBG-16-60-22 > JBGPRB01. The sequence continues at coordinate 18,174 of CAYQZZ010000028.1, forward strand.
CTCATGTCCCTGGCGTATTCGTTCAGCACTGCTTGTTTGTGGATTACATTGCCAGCACCGACTATTTTTACCAGCTTCCCTTCTTCAATCATTTTTATCCCCTTTCACTTTGTAGCCAGATTCAACAATCCCCCTCCCCCATGCAACATCAATCAAAGATAATATTTTCTTAATATAAGCTTCCTTTACCTCCTCTCTTAAAGAATTCTTGCATTTCAGTATAAATTTTTTCTCCTGAGGGAAAAATCCCGTATATTTAATTATTTTTTGGGGAGTTTATTTTTCACCCACTGGAATTCCGGCCTGCCGCTGGCGATTTGTATATCAAAATGGAAAATAGGTCTCTTCACATTTGTGACTGTCAGCGGACAATGTACCAGCCCCTTAGGTAAGAAGGCTAAGAAGCTTTTAGTAATGACATATTTTTCGTCATCTATCCATAAAACGGCTTCTGCCCCTAAATCGCTCGGGTCATCCGGATTAGTGCCGATAAATCCTATGACTTCATCATGGGGATGTACATGGGCTTCATACACACCCGGATTGGGCCCGGCCGAAAGCCAGGCACAATTTACATGGAAAGCCCCTTTTACATCTTCGCCGTTCAACATTAATATTTGATTTAAATCGGGGCCACCCTTCTTTTTGGGGAATTGAAGAGGAGCCTTTGTTAAGATGTAATTTGCATATTTTAACTTCGCCATTTTCGATTGCCCTCCTGTTTAAGGTAAGCGTAGGATAATCAGGGAACTCGCAGCGCGGGAGATGGAATGGCCTGGTTTCTTATCTGTTTCTGAAATATTGTTCCGTATATATGAACATATGTTCGTAATATGCATGTTTTATTATATCACGACCTGTCAAGATACTTTAAGATGAGATTTTATCATTATCCATATGATTTACTCAACCTGCACCACTTTTGCCAGGTCACCTGAACTCACGGAGGCGATGAACGCAGCGTTCGCCGAACCCGACCCGGTTAAACAGAAAGCCCTCTATCAAACGGTTAACCGGATGCTCATGGAAAATGCCATAGTAATTCCATTATGGTATGACAAGGCTATGTGGACCATAAGTAAGAGTGTTCATGGTGCTGATATAGCTGGCTGGACTGACCCCGCCGGGGGCGGCTTTGGTAAGGCCTGGTTAGACAAATAGGGTTAGGAGATTGTTTAGAATGTCATTCTCGGGCTTCAGCCTGAAGGCTTGACCCGAGAATCCAAACCACCCTTACCTCTCTGGATTCCAGCCGGAATTTACCCCGATTTCATCGGGGCGGGAATGACGGGGAAATATTACTAAAACTCCCGCTAGCCAGTGGTAGCATAGTAGTGCCGGTCAATCGTGGCACGGTATCGTTTGGCCGGCACTATTTATTT
>CAYQZZ010000028.1:19655-24899 GCA_964422155.1 uncultured Dehalococcoidaceae bacterium
CATAGTAGTGCCGGTCAATCGTGGCACGGTATCGTTTGGCCGGCACTATTTATTTTAATTGAAGGAAGATGCGTCAACTCTCTAAGTCTTTTTCTCCCCGAGCCACGTCGTTTGATGCTCGTTGGCCAGACAGATGGCGCTAAAACTATATGGTTTGTCAACTCTCCTGGTTATCAGCGGACAATGCACCAGTCCTTTAGGGGCAACGACTACCGTGGGGGTGTTAAAGACATGTATTTCCTGTTCCTTGCCCATCGCTATTTCGATTTCCGCCCCTAAATAGTCCGGATTATCAGGGTCCATCCCTACAAAGACCAGGGCTTCATCATTTGGATGTACATGCGGGTCCTGTTCATGCCATTTGCCGAGTCCCGTGTGAAACGCCCAGGTAAAATTCAGATTGAATCCTTTGGTATTTTTACCACTCCAAAAGGCGATAAAGTCGGCATTTCCTCCAGCTTTACGCTGCATGTCGCGTAATTCCATCTTATTTACCATTTGCCCGTATTTTACTTGCTTTTGGGGTGTTTTGCTTCTCTTGGTCAACTCTGTAGTCCTGTCTTCGCCGTCAAGAGAAATGGCCAGAAAACCAAAAGGTTTATCGACCTTTTTGGTTACCAGAGGAAGGTGGGGGAATCCTCCGGGGACAACGACGACGGTGGGAGCGCTAATGACGTGTTTTTCTCCTTCCTCACCGAGCGCTATTTCAACTTCCGCCCCCAGAGTGTTTGGATTATCATAGTCGAGGCCGGTAAAAATCAGACATTCACCGGAAGGATGGACATGTCCGCTGCTTCCTCCGATATTCCAGGCACCGACTTTGTGGTGATATCCCCACACAAAACTTAGATTCAGACCCTCCAGGTCCGCTCCCTTCGGCCAGGTGATATATTCAGCCTTTCCTTTCCCCTGGGTTTTACCGGGTAACTCATTATAAACCAGCTTCTTGATAAAATGTCCGTACTTTTTCTTAGCCACTTGCTTTATTCTCCTTTGCTGTTCGGTACTCTCCCGATACACCCTAGACATGTAAGCTCAATAGTAACGGCGATATGATTATTTTACGTACCCGCTGGGACCTTTTCCGCCGTGACCCCACGGGCGAAGAACCGCAAATATCCAGGGTTTATCCTGTTTATTAACGATGAGTGGACAATGAGCAACCCCTTTGGGTTGTATAGCTACCGACGGCTTGGTAATGACGTGCTTTTCCATTTCCTTGCCCATGTACATTTCACACTCGGCGCCCAAATCACTGAGGTCATCAGGGTCAGAGCCCATAAAAAGCAGGAACTCGGTATAAGGATGAACATGCGGTTTATCGGGTACCGGACCGAACCTGTATGGCGCTTTGTTCATGCTTTCGTAGGACATATGAAACTCAAAATCCTTGCCGTGTATTTCCGTGATGGCTCCATCGTGTGTATCCTGATTAAGCGGGCCGTAATGCCAGGGTCCGTTCCGCGTAAAAGCCAGGTGCTGGATATTTTGCACGTACTTGGCGCGCATGAAATCAGCCTGTTTAGGCGGCTTGTTGTCCAGAGGCACCGGGGTCGCCGTCAATTCCGGCGCCATTGAAATCGTCATAAAGATGAACCTGTCATCCATTCTCCCGATGGTGGCTGGAAAATGTGGCATACCCCTGGGAACAGCGACCGCCGTCGAAGTGGTGACCATGTGCATTTCTTTTTCCTTGCCCATACATAACTCGACTTCGGCTCCCAGATAACCCTCATCATACGTGTCCAGCCCCATCCAGACCATGACCTGGTCAAAATCATGCACCTCCGCACCATAGGGTGCCTGTCCCATTTTACCGCCCGCCCAGTATGCCCCGTATTGCACATTGATGTCGTACCCGAGAAATTCTCCGTTCATCTCGGTTCCCTGTCGACACAAGCCCGGTCCATAATCTTTGAAGGAAAAGCTTTTTATCAGATGCCCGTATTTTGTTTTAGCCATTTTTTAAATCCCCCTTTTATCCATGCTGAAAAAGTATAACTTTTCAACCAGATATTTGCAACGTCCGTCATTTCTGACGTTGCGGACTCGGTCACTGTACAGAATATGTTGTGTTGCGGAACGGCGTCACTTAAAATAAAAGGAGATGATGGACAACAAGACTCAAAAAGCCGCCGAAAATTTTATAACGAATCTCACCGGGGCTAACGCTACGGAGTTCCGGGAATATGTCGCGGAAATCACGCAGAACCGGGAGTTCCATGATGGCATCGAGGAGAAACGGAGCACCCACGGGAGAAGACGGGACTCCTACTGGCAATACGGCATAAGTCCAGCACTTGGCGTGATGCTTTATGCCGTTTGTCGGAGACAAAAACCCGATATCGTCGTGGAAACCGGCGTGGCCAGCGGCGTGTCATCATCACATATTCTGTGCGCTCTGGAGAAGAATAAACATGGCCAGCTTTACTCTATCGACCTGCCATCGGGGCGGGGAAGCCGGAGCGGCTGGATGATTCCCGATTATTTAAGGCACAGGTGGGATTTGACTAAAGGCAGGAGCTCCGAAACCCTGGAGCCGCTCCTGAGGAAGGTAGCGGCGATTGATATTTTCCTGCATGACAGCGACCATTCCTATCAGAATATGATGTGGGAATTCGAGACGGCCTGGGCATATTTGAAAGCCGGGGGTCTACTGCTTTCCCACAATATCAACTATAACGATGTCTTCTCCGACTTCTGCCGGGACAATGGCTGCAAGGGCTATACGCTGGGGGATATGGGCGGGATAGTGAAGGTAAAATCACTGAGGTGAACGAAGGGAAAAAGGAGGGGTGGGGATGTATGTACTGCTCTCCCTAATAGCAAAAAATGGAAAATCTATGAGAAGTATTGACATTATATAACTTCTATGTTATATTATGACATATAAGTTATATATTCGGAGGTGTAAAATGAAATGAGTGATGATAAGTGGAACGCAGTATACTATGAAACCATGGACGGCGAATCAGTAGTGGAGAATGAGATGAAGGATTTCGGGGCGAAATCCTTTGCCCGCATCCTTAGAACAGTTGAACTACTTGAGGAATTTGGCATTGGGCTTGATGAAGATTACGTTGAACAGGTCGAAGGTAAAATTTGGGAGTTGCGTATCAGCCGGTATAGAGTATTATACTTCGCGTTCCACGGCAAGCAATTTGTGCTCTTACGCGCTTTTATGAAGAAGACGAGAAAAACTCCCCGAAAAGAAATCAAAATCGCTCAAAAGAGAATGGATGACTATGTAAGCAGATATAGATAACTGAGTAAGTTTTTATTATATATGAGGAAGGTGGGGGTGGAAATCCGATTTAGGAAGGAAAAGGAGAGAGAAAATGGTTGCCAAAACCCATAAGGAGGTCCTGGAGAAGGCACTTGCCGACGAGGAAATACGCCGGGAATACGAAGCATTAAAACCGGAATTTGAACTCCGGCGCGCACTTATATACTTGCGTAAGAGCCTGAATATGACACAGCAGGAACTTGCGGAAATGGTGAATACGAAGCAGGAGTATATATCACGTATCGAGCATGGTAATGTCGAACTATCCGTGCCGTATCTTGCCAAGTTAGTCCAGGCTCTTGGCGCCGACATGGAAATCATATTAAAACCTAAAGATGGGGGAGAACCGATAATAACTCGTGTAGGAGTTAAATAAAAAATGAACGAAAAAGAAATGGTTGAGGTGAATGAGGCAATAAAGGCGAGTGTTGGGGGTCTAATAATAGAGACTATATTTTATTAGAAGTATTGAAAATGATAAAACCCGGAGACGTTATCTCATATTTAGAAATGTGTACAGATGAAGGAGTCAATCTCCAACGTGGTATGAATTTTCACCTGCGGGGAGATGTTAGTGTTATTTTAATGAGTTTAAGAACCAATGCTCCTTATGCAGATAGGGTTGAAGAGGATGGTCGTGTTCTCATATATGAAGGACATGACGTTCCAAAGACACAAGATACACCTATTCCAAAGATTGTTAACCAACCTATGGGCAATCCTGGCGGCACTTTGACCCAGAATGGCTTATTTTTTAAAGCAGCAAAAGAATATAATAGCAATAAAAGGCATCCAGAATTGGTAAAAGTATATGAGAAGTTACACGCAGGCATATGGGTATACAACGGTTTGTTTAAGTTGGTAGATGCTTGGCAAGAAATTGGAAAATCTCGTAAGGTATTCAAATTTAAATTAGAATTAGTTGAAGAACTTCCATCTAATAAACAAAATGAGCAAAAAGAGCTTTCTCTAGAACATAACCGCATGATACCTCCAGGTGTAAAACTTGAAGTATGGAAACGAGATAAAGGTAAATGTGTTAAGTGTGGGAGTATTGATAATCTTCACTTCGACCACATCATTCCTTTTTCAAAAGGTGGCTCTTCTTTAGTAGCAGAAAATATCCAAATACTATGTGCAAGGCACAATATTTCTAAACGAGACAATATAGAGTAACCCCATCACCCATTTGCCCTCCCTTCGCTCTTCATAATATAATTATCTGGATTCCATGTTCATAAAAACCCGCCCATTGTATTTCAAACCGTTTAGAATTTAGATATTAGAGTTTAGTATTTCCGGAGGATTCTATGCTGAGCTGTTACCGCATCCTCGACCTTACTACGGAAAAAGCCTTTATGTGCGGTCGGGCGCTATCAGACTTCGGGGCGGAGGTGATAAAGATTGAGAAGCCCGGCGGCGACCCGGCCCGTTTCCGGGGGCTTTTCTATAAAGATATAAACGACCCCGAGAGAAACCTGACATGGTTCGCCTTCAACGCCAACAAAAAGGGCATCACCCTGGATATCGAAACCAAACAGGGGCGGGAGATATTTAAAAGGCTGGTCAAGACGGCGGACGCCGTAATCGAATCTTACGCCCCCGGCTACCTGGACAGCCTGGGACTCGGCTATCAAGACCTGAGCAAAATCAATCCCGGCATCGTCCTGACGTCCATCACCGGTTTCGGGCAGGAAGGGCCGTACCGCAACTATAAAGACCCGGACATCGTGGTGCGGGCGCTCGGCGGCCTCATTTACACCGCAGGCTACGACGACCGCCCCCCGCTGACCGTCAGCTATGAGCACACCCACAGCCTGGGGGCCATGAACGGCGCCGCCGGCACGATGATTGCCCTCATGCACCGCGTCCATACCGGCAAAGGCCAGCACGTCGACGCCATCACCCAGCAAGCCCTCGACATCGTCTGCTCGGCGGAAATCGAGGGGCCTTACGCC
>CAYQZZ010000029.1:0-24697 GCA_964422155.1 uncultured Dehalococcoidaceae bacterium
CAGTACACGCACCAGCTGATATTACGACAGCGACCAGAATCAATATGAGTATTTTAATCCTCATTTGAATTTCGCTTCTCCTATCCACAAAGAAGAGTGTAGAGCAGTGCTATGCTACTCGTCAACACTACTGCACAATACATCGGATTGTAACTTGCTCAACTTCTCATCCTCGGACACCGTTTGATTGGACTGATTTTCTGGTGGGCAGGTCAATCGGTTGGGCTGGTCATTTGCTTTCTATGTCGTTGGTTGCCTTACTTACAAGCTGAAAAATATCTTCATAGTCATCACCAGCTAGTTTCTTCTCGATTTCAACCAGCTCATCATAAGTCCATTTCTTATCTTCCAGAGGTTTTACCGGCTTGCCAAGGCGGCTGTACCATCCGGTGAGCGATTGGAATGCCGGCGTCCCGAAGTCAATCCAGGCGATTGATATTCGTGGTAAGCTGGCGATGACTTTACCGTCTGCCCGCCTTATGCCAGTATCAAGGATTTGTTGCGCCTGCTCTTGAGTTAAAATCTGGTCAAGTTCAGACAATTGTACATCTTCATACCAGACTCCTCCGGTATAACCTCCCCACTCGTAAAGACCAAAACCTTCCATCTTATACTGCCGAACGTACTCCATGCCCTTATTGATATACACGTTCATCATTTCTTCCCAGTTGGCGATATCTTTCCTGCCGGCTGGCGGTCCGCCTATAATCAGGTCGTAGCCGCTGTAGTCATAGGGATAGGGCATACTCATTCCCTTACCTAAATCGTACATGGTATCGACGGCCAACACTTTACCGGTATATACTTTTTTAATCTGAGGTAGAATCTCTTGCAGCCACTTTGAGGCGTCACGGTAATCTCTAATTAGATTATATGGCTCATTAAGCGGAGCAAAGCCATCAACCCGATATTCCTGGGCAATTTTGGCCCATTTGATGACCACCGGGTCAAATTTCTTTATTAATTCGTAGTTTCGTAGATAGGCAATATTGTCGTCCGGCTCGTCCCAGGCGTATCCCTTACCCATATCTAAATTCGGGTGCATCGGATTGGGTATAAGAATGATTCTGAACCCCGCTTTTTTCAGTGCCTGTAAATAGAAGATAAAAGCGTTGTCGCCCAGAGATTCTGGCTCGCCGGTTACCAGGTCAAAGACAATATCAATCCCGAGCATGATGGTGTCAAAACCATTTCTCCGTAGAGTTTCTGCGTTTATTAAGTAGCTGCGTGCCTCATCAATCCTCGAAGCCCACGCACCCCGGAGAAAAGCGGGATAAGCCGAGGTATCAAGACTGAATGGTTTTTTCAATTCTTCCCACCAGAGCTTAGAACTGTCAATATTAACCTTCGCAAAGTTGCCTGGCGCACCTTGAAGTTCGAAGATACCATCACCTTCACTGTCTATCTCCAGCACGGTGGTCATATCACGTATCGTTTCGGTAGGCCTTCTTGGTACGGCCAACATGGGTATTTCTTGCGGCTTTATGCTGGCCTTTGCGGTCATTGTCGCTGATATAGGGACATTCACATATTCCAGAAATCTCTTCACTTTACGCTCGGTATCCGGTACCTGAGCCTTTAAATCCATAACGCCGGAATCGGTGCCATTCACCTCTACCCGGTACTCATTGGTTACATCGGCATCAGGGATAAGGATTGTCTTGTAGTCAGTGCCTTCCGGGGTAATGTAAATAGCCCCCGGGATTTCTTCCTCCGGCATGCCTTTTTTATCAAGTCCCACATGCCTACCCATCGCATCATAGACATGGAGGTTGGCCGGGCTGAACAGGCTGAAGATGCCCAGCTTCGACCAGTCGCCGGGTATCTTAAAGAAGGATGTCCAGAATGGCTTTGGGTATTGCGGAAGCCCAGCCGCCCATACCTCGGGCTGGGCCCATTTTTGACTTATCTTTCCCTCCTCACCCCATTGCGGGCCAGGCGGGCCACGCTGCTGAAATTTCAGGCCAAGTACAGATATAGAAAAACTGAGGTATTCCCCCCAGTATCCCTGGAAATTTAACCACTCCGCACCTTTGTTTTCAGCTTCATTCAGTAAGACGACATCGAGTTCCTCAGGTTCAATTACCCTCCAGGTGGATACGCCGGTATCATCAAAATCAAGCCCTGACCAGAATTGCCCCGGAGAAAAGTAATTGGCATGCGAGCCGTGGGCAACGTAGACCGCGGGATGTGTTCCGGATAGCACCATTTCTTTGGCCTGCATATCATTCCAGGACAGTGTTTGTCCAGCCTGATGTTGAGAATAGGCAGCGAAGACAGGAACCTCATCCTTCTCCAGTAGTTCTTTGGCTGTGTAGCCTGGGAAATGAAGCTGAATCAACTCCCAATCGCCCTCATGATAGTCACGCCAATCGTTGAAATAGTAGAAGAGCCAGTACTGGACTACGGTAGAGTTGGTGCCCTCCTTCACACGGACGTAAACGGTGGGGCGGTAGTTCGCTTTTATCGGGTCATAAGCGGTTATATATTCGTCGATGGAGTTCGTCTTGGGACCTAAATTAGCAATATCGAGGTAGTAGAAGCTTTGTGACCAGCGAAGCAGGTCGGGAATGGTCGGTTTCTGTGAGAATGCCGGATTTCCAATATCCCGCAGCAACGAAAGGTCGACCATTACCTGCACCGGGTCAGGCTCAAAGTTTTCTCTAGCCTCCGTCTCTCCATTGAGGTGGATTACAGGGCAGAATTTCCTGGCCAGCTGTTTTTGGTATTCCATGTCAGGACCCGGGGGTGTCGGGGCGGGTTCAGGCTGTGGCACCGGTGTCGGGGTGGGTTCAGGTTGTGGTACCGGTGCTGGTGCCGGGGCAGGGAGGGGCGTCGGTTCCGTTGCTGGACAGCTACACCCGATAAGAAACAGCAGGAAGATTATTGTTAAAGCAAGTCTTAACTTCACGATGTAGATTATAAACTTTTTTGTGGAAGGTATAAAGAGGCAACTATGTCTTAAATGCAGCATCAACCTGTTTTTTTTATTGAAGGTAAATAATATTGATTTGGTAAAGATGCAATTATAAAAGCTGTGAAATGTGTGTTAAAAAGTCGTGATATATTACGCGCATGTGTAGTTTTATTAAGACTTCGCAGAGTGAAGGCGATATCTTTAGCTTGAGATTAAATTGACATTTCGTCAGATTGTGTTCCTTATCCTAAAGTAAGCCTCTGAGCCTGGGGTCGAGGGCGTCTCTCAGGCCATCACCCACCATGTTGAAGGCAAAGACGACCAGCATGATGGCCAGACCAGGTGCGAAGGATAGTAACGGGCTCTTCAACAGATATCGGTAGCCATCGTTGACCATGGCGCCCCAGGCAGCCCCCGGCGGCGAGATGCCGATGCCGAGAAAACTGAGGCCGGCCTCCGCCAGTATAAGATTGCCCAGTTGCATGGTCATCAGCACGATGAGAGGCGGAAATGCATTGGGAAGAATGTGCCTGAGCAAGGTACGCACGTAACCCGAGCCCATCGCCCACTGCGCCATGATATAGTCGTTCTCCTTGATACTGAGCGTTAACCCGTGGGTTACCCTGGCGTATCCGGGTACGGTGGCGACACTCAGGGCGATGATAACATTGTGGATGCCGTTACCGAGGACGGCCGCGATGACAAGCGATAGTAAAAGCATGGGGAAACACATCAAAGCGTCCATGATTCTCATAATCAGAATGTTGGCGAAACCAGTGGCGTACCCGGCAATCAGTCCCAGCCCGATGCCGATTATTCCAGCTACCGTAACAGATATAAAGCCAACCATTAGCGCTGTCCTTGAGCCGTAGATAAGCCGGCTCAGCGTATCCCGGCCGAGGAGGTCGGCGCCAAGGAGATGCTCTCTGCCGGGTTGAGCCAGAGAATAATCGGGAGACAGCTGATAGGGGTCATACGGCGCCAGCCAGGCGGCGAAGATAGCGGTAAACAGCAATAATAATAACGTGATAAGTCCGAAGACGACTATTCCGCGTGAAAAAAATACCCTCCGAAAGCGCCGCCACTCGCTAACGCGCGGCGGGAGTTCCAAAAAATCGGAGGCAACAACACGACTTTCTGCCATGATATATATTCTCCTAGCCGTACCTTATCCTGGGGTCAAGCCAGCCATAGGATACATCGACGAGCAGATTGACCACCAGTACTATCGTGGCGATGATAAAAGTAATCGATTGCACGACAACATAATCCTGGCCAAAGATACTGGAGACCAGCAAACGGCCGACGCCAGGAATGGCAAAAACAGTCTCCACAAGCACCGAACCACCGAATATCATACCTACGCCGATGCCCATCAGGGTAATTACCGGGATAAGGCTGTTTTTTAAGGCGTGGGCAAGTATTATCCGGCGCTCGCGCAGGCCCTTGGACCAGGCAGTGCGAATGTAGTCCTGGCGGACGACCTCGAGCATGGCTGACCGCATCTGGCGGGCGTTGGCCGCCACACTGAAAATAGCCAGGCAGATAACGGGCATCACGATTTGCCGGGTGTTCAACCAGAAATCTTCAAACGGCGGGGTATAGCCGGAGATAGGTAGCCAGTGGAGCTTAAGGCCAAAAGCGTATATCATTAATATCCCCAGCCAGAAAACAGGTACGGTAATGCCAACATAGGTGAGGGGTGTGACTATTTTATCCGCCAATTTGCCCCTCCTGATGGCCGCGAGCAACCCCGCCAGAACGCCAAGAACGGCGCCGACGATAAACGCGACAATGCCCAGATGAAGGGTGACGGGAAAGCGCTCTCCCATGAGCGTGCTTACTTTCTCATGGTAGAATATCGAGGTCCCGAAGTCCCCTTGGAAAATGTTTCCCATCCAGTTGACGTACTGAAGCATTATTGGCTTATCCAGTCCGAACTCATGCCTGAGCTTGTCAAGCATTTCCGGGGGCATAGCTTCTATCTGGGCACTCTCAGCAATATAGATTATCAACGGGTCACCGGGCAGAAGCCGCATGATGAAAAAGACCAGCAGCGTCACCAGGATAAGAACGATAATCGCCTGCAATAAACGCCGGATAATATATGTGGTCATATTAAGCCTTTGTAGATATCAGGCATAAAATTACATATTAGCCAGAATCTGCAGGTTTTTTACAGTGTCCCCGCAGGTCCGGCTATTACATTATATTACGGTTTTTTAAACCGGATGATTTACCCCGCGCCGGTTTTATAGACAGGGGTAAATCACCCGGCCTGCTTATTCTAGATAACTAGTGTTTTTCCATCCAATCGTCGAATGGGGTCCAGATGATACCATGAATCTTCGGGTAATCGGTATGGACGTAGGGCTGACTTATCGAACACTCAGCCGTCTTCCAGAGTGGTACAATCATGGCATCTTCGCCGCCCTGCCTTATGGCCTCTTTTATCTTGGGTAAAGCCTCGGAGGCGGTCTGGTAATTGGGGTTCAGCGCATCGTTACATTTAGCAATGTATTCGGGCGATTTAAGGATGTTGCCGGTCCGGAACGTCACCGGGGTAGGCCCGAAATGTATATAAAGGTCGGTAGTACTCGGATTGATGCCGGAAGCCGTGTAAACAATATCTTTCCAGCCCGTGCCGAAAACGGCGCCGAAGTACCTGCCCATGTCGGCGACATCCGGTACAATAGTGATGCCTACCTTGCCCAAGTACGATTGCATAGCGGCGATAGCATCCATGCCCGCACTGGTGGCCATCATTGTGGTCTTGAAACCGCTGGGATAACCCGCCTCCGCTAACAGTTGCTTGGCTTTGGCCGGATCATACGGTCTGGGGTTATACCCTTCGACATAGCCGGGCCAGGTTTTGGAGGCCATCTGAACAAAGGGTTCAAACAAGCCCTGCCCCACCATTCCGGCTATCGCCGGCCGGTCAAGAGCGTATTCGAATGCCTCCCGGATTTTCTTGTTGGCGAATATTGAGTTGGGGTCGTTGGAGTTAAAGAGGAGGCACATGAACATGCCGGGTCCCCAGGTTATTTGAAAGCCCTTCTTCTGTAAATCGAGAATATTCTGCACCGTAGAAACAGCGAACCATATGTCCGCCTCTCTGGCTTCTATCGAGGCGGCGGCTACCATGGCGTCGGGTATATAACGGAGTTCAATACCGTCAAGATACGGCATCCCTTTCTGCCAGTAGTTGGGATTTTTCTTAAATTTGATATAATCATCCCGCTTATAGTCAGCGACGGTAAAGGCACCTGTGCCTACGGCGTTAGCGCGTGCCCAGTCTATGCGCGCCTCCTGGGTAGAGCCGGATTTCTCGAAGGCTGTCGGCGAAATTGGCGAGAGTAACCCCCATTGTTCGAGCATCACCCAGTTGTAGGACGTAAGATTCATCTTGAGAGTATAGGTATCGACGACTTCAAGGGACTTGATAAACTGGCCCATGCTCAGCCGGTTGGTGTCCAGCCCCATCTGGAAGTTCCACCTGACCGCCTCGGCATTCAGGTCCGTGCCATCATGGAATTTGACGCCTTTCCTAATGTGCCAGGTGAAGGTCAGAGCTTTAGGGTCGGCTTCCCAGGACTCAACCAGCACCCCGACCATGGTTCCCTTTTCATCCTTCCACTCAGCTAATCTTTCTATGACGGGAAGCATGTAAAAGTTATCCGATGGTGCTTTATCCGGTGGATAACCGAGGTTCTTGGGAATAGCACCGGCGACGCACTTCAGGATGCCGCCATATACTGGTTGGCCAGCTTTAGGCGCTGGAGCTGGTGCTGGGGCAGGAGCGGCTGGCGCCGGAGCTGCCGGGGCCGGGGCTGGTTTGGGAGCTGGCGCCGGTGCCGGAGACGGAGCTGGTGCCGGTGCTGGTGCCGGTGTTTCCTTGGCACAACCGCTGAAAATCAGCCCGCTTATTAAAATAACCGCTAAAGAAATGAATAAAAACTTCTTCATTATTGATTTTTCCTCCCTGATATAGTATTAATATCCTTTTTACCACTCATCATCAAGCCATAATTTGCCCCCTCCTTTACTTGAAAATTTCCCCAATATTATTTTGAATGCAACATTCTCTTTTATTCAAAAATACAAAAGGCATCAGTGATTACCACAGTAGAAATTATCGTGCCGCTGTTTTATCCTCTTACCTACCCGAGCCAAAACCAGCTATTTTAAATTATTATTACATATTACGGTTGTAGTTTAATGGTGAACTATATAATTGTCAAATATCTGGCATGAACCGCCGAATCTTAGAAACTAAAAGGAGATAACTGATGACAGAACAAAAGCTACCAGGTATTGCCCCAAATTGCCAGATGGCAGGGGGTCAAGTAAACCTGTAAGCCGAGTTCTGTACCCCGATAAAATCGGGATGGTGACCATCTATCTAGCCCCGATGTTACCATCGGGGTCAAGCGACCAACCCGGGGAACGGGCCGGGCGTCCCTTTGTCCCTCTATTCGGTCTTGCTCCGGATGGGGTTTTCCCAGCCGACCGGTCACCCGGCCGCTGGTGAGCTCTTACCTCGCCATTTCACCCTTATCCCGATTTGTCATCGGGACGGTATGTTTCTGTGGCACTTTCCGTAGGGTCGCCCCTCCTGGGTGTTACCCAGCATCCTGCCCGGTGGAGCTCGGACTTTCCTCCCCGACTAAAGTCGGGGCGGTCACCCGGTTTACTTGACCCGTTTACAGTGTAGTGGAGAGATGGAGGTTAGTCAATGGGGGGTAAAGGGGTGAAATACGAAATCCGAATATCGAAATACTAAATGGAATGAGCAAGGAACAAGAGACAATAACCAAACAATTACCAATAACCAAATTTAATTATTTTGAACTTTATTTTGGTGATTGTATCTTGGTTATTGGTTATTACGTATGCTGTCCAGAGCTTTGTTCGCCAGGGCGTCCGCAACGGCATTTTGCTCGCGGGGGATGTAGGCAATAGAAAAGCTTTCCAGCGAGCCGATAAGCTGGACTACTTTCTGATAACGAGGCCGTAGAGCTGTATTTTTTATCTTATAATTGCCGTTGATTTGTTTGACCACCAGCTCAGAGTCCGACTTTAATAATACCTGCCGGGCACCGAGGCTGATAGCTTTTTCCAGGGCAACAATGATGGCCTGGTATTCAGCCTGGTTGTTGGTGGTGGCGCCGAGGCGACGCGAAATGCGAGCTACCACATTGCCGGTTTCGTCCTTGAGAATGACGCCGATAGCCGCAGGTCCGGGATTGCCGCGGGCAGCACCATCGGTATATATTATGACTTTATTTATGTTCAAATCTTCTTTCAGGAGATAAACAGAATACGGCCGCAAGTGCCGCACTGCACCGGTTGGCCGCTTCGGGCTTTCTGGAGCACATTGACCGATAGAGATATACGGCAAGCACGGCATATGCCCTGTTCCACCTTGGCAACAGCCTGCTTCTTTTGTTGTCTGATTTTTTCATACAGCTCAACGGCTGGCGATTCAATTTGTTCGGCCAGCTGCTGGCGTCTTAGATTGAAGTCGGCCAGGGTTTTCTTCAGGAGTTCGATATCTTCAGTAAGCTGCCGTTGCTGCTGATGCCACTCGTCCTCGAGCTTCTGGTACTCGTTGCTGGCAGAAGCTACAATCTTTTCCGCCATTTCGACCTGGTCGATTATTTCCAGGGTTTTATTCTCCAGCTGGTCGCTCCTGGATTTCATCGTATTAACCTCATGCTGGAGGCTGGATAGCTCCTTGGGATTGGTAATTCTGCCGCCGTATAATTGCTTTTCGGCAGCCGCAATTTTAGTCAGCAGGTCGTCCACCTCCCACTCGGCGTCATGGTGCTGGTGTTTTAGCTCCTCCAGATGCTGGCGTTCTGAGGTCAGGCGAGTACGGATATTGTCTAGTTCCTCCATTTTCCCGAGCTGGCCGGTTTTGAGGCTCAAGGTCTGCTCGGTCTGCTCGATATTTATATCGAGTTCCTGTAACTGGTAGAGTTGTTTGGTGATAGTCATATTCGTTTCTGTTGCCTATTCTATAACGTACTACACTTAATATCAAACTGAGAAAATAGCGACAAAAACCTGTGGTCAAAAGAGAACATATGTGCTAATATATTGTTTAGACTTTTATGATAGGGGGAAGCATGAGCCTGTTAAGGACAGCTTTAGAGAAGGAGAGATGGGACCTGGCAGCTCACACTATTGTCCTGGCTGCCGTCAGGGTGCTGAATAGAGGAGAGGCGGATGTCGGAGAGAATGAACGGAAGAAGTATCTCAAAGAAGCGCAACCAGAGCACCAGGAAGCAGAACTTCTATTCCCGAGTTCTCGATGAAGCCGAGAGACTCGACCTGGAGCTAGCGGCCGGGGTGAATGGCATCGATGATGAAATTGCCCTGCTACGAGTCGAGTTAAAAAAGGCCATTACGGGTGGCGATGCTAAGAACCTGAGGCTCCTTGTCAACGCGACCAACGCTCTGGAGAGACTGATACGTACCAGGTACCAGATTACGAAGGAACAACGGAAAGGGCTGAAGGAGGCTATAACGAACGTCCTCAGGGATATAGCTATTCCGCTCGGCATTAATATCGGAGCTACAGCCATTGGCAAACGAATCGGCTAACAGCGGGCTTACGACACGCCAGCTCAGGCCCTATCAGCGGGAAGTGGCCGTGGCGATACTCGACAGCGTGTTCGGAGGAAAGGGGTTGACCTTTTCCGTGGAAATGGCCCGGCAGGGAGGGAAGAACGAGCTTTCGGCCCAGCTCGAACTGCTTCTATTGACTTTGCACATGGCCGAGCCAAAAAACTTAATAAAGTGCTCGCCGACATTCAAGCCGCAGACGGTCATCTCCATGATGAGGTTGAAGGACAGGCTCAACGATGCCGGCTTCGATGGCATCTGGACGGCGGAGCTGGGCTACATCGTCAAGCTGGGGAACGCTCGCGCCATCTTCCTATCGGCTGACGAATCTGCCAACGTGGTCGGCAACACCGCCCATATCCTCCTCGAAATCGACGAATCGCAGGACGTGAGCAAGGAGAAATACAGCAAGGAGTTCAAGCCGATGGGGGCGACGACCAACGTAACAACTGTCCACTACGGGACGACCTGGGACGACGCCACGCTGCTGGAGGAGGTGAAGCAGACGAACCTCGAACTGGAGCGGCGGGACGGCATCAGGCGCCATTTCCGGTACGACTGGGAGGAGGTGGCGCAATATAACCCGGACTATAAGGCATACGCGCAAGCGGAGAGGGAGCGACTCGGCGAGAACCACCCGCTTTTCCTGACGCAGTACCGCCTGCTGCCGATACACGGCGGGGGCGGCTTTTTGAGTAAACAGCAGCGGGCGCAGTTGCAGGGGGAACATGAAAGGAAGAGAAGAGGCGAGGCAGGGAAGGTCTATGTGGCCGGGATAGATTTGGCGGGGGAGGAAGAGGGGGAGGGGGTAGAATATCTCATAACGCTAAATCCTAAAAGGGACTCCACCGTGATGACCATAGGGGAACTGGACTTTTCAGGCTGTAATGAAGTAAACAAAGAGTCGCATATTAAAATCGTCGAACACTACCGGTGGACAGGGAAAAAGCATACCGAGCTTTACGCGCAACTGGTGGATATTCTCAAAAACGTCTGGCGATGTCGGAGGGTGGTGGTTGACGCGACGGGGGTGGGAGAGCCGGTGGCATCGTTTTTGAGGAAGGCGCTGGGCTCGAGGGTAACGCCGTTCACGTTCACACAAAAATCGAAGAGCGAACTGGGGTTCAACCTGCTGGCGGCGGTGAACTCAGGCAGGATTAAAATGTACCGGGGTGACGGGTCGGCGGAGTACCAGGAGTTCTGTTTAGAGATGGAGAAGGCGAGGAGCCAGTACCGGGCGAGCCAGACGATGAACTTTTATGTGGAGCCTTCGCAGGGGCACGACGACTTTTTGATGAGCCTGGCGCTGGTGGTGGAGGCGGGGAATAGCTATGAGGTGAGAAGTGCGAAAGGGGAAGAGAGGGAGTGAGGGAGGAAAAATTAATTTGAACGTATTCTTGACAAATGCTAATATAATCATATAATATCATATAATAATTAGACAGTACTAAAGTACTATCGAAAATGATACTAATTTCTTACTGAATAAGAACTATTATAAATGTATCATTTATATGAAGTTAAATATTGCACTTCTAAACAGCTAAAACTCTACATTTTAAATTCGAGGAAAGAGGTACGATTATGCCTGCTAGTAATATGCTAGAAAAAGTAATTAAATACGTGGGTGGAAGATGTGAATTCGAACGAAAACATCAACAATACACTGACGATTTAGCATTTTTTGAAAAAAATTTTATCAATTGGGCAGATAAGCATGATAATGAGTGGGTAGCTATCTACAATGAAAGACTTGTTGGACACTCAAAGAAGTATGAAACGTTAGCAAAGATAATAACAGAAAGGAAAAAATTACCCATTAACGAAGTAGTAGTCAAGTTCTTAACAACCAGACAGGTAACGACATTATTTTAAATCTATGCGGAAAGTCAAGTGTAGATTATCTCAATTTGGATTTGTAACAATGAGACCTGCACCAGCTGTGCAGGTCTTTTGCTATATACCTATTTTAGACCATGGTGAATGGGTTGATTTTTTAATCGATACGGGTTCTTCAGACACTTGCCTTAATGGTATCTATGCGTTAGATTTACAACAGAATATGCGTGAAGAGACACTTGGGGATTCTTTGAGTGTTGGAGGTGGATGTAAATATTATCATGAGAGAGCTGTATTAATATTCCAAGACGAAAATGATGACCCATTTTCTTGTCAGGTGCTTCCCTTGGGAATTCAACAAATACAACCACAGCATTTAAAAATACCTGATTTTCTAGATTGTCCATCACTTCTAGGTCGTGATGTAATTGAAAAATGTGTTTTATATGTTGAAATAAGCAAAGGCACGGTTGAACTAGTATTCCCACGATAAATTTAGATGACTGAAATATTGCAGCTACTTTGGTAACAACTTAAGTATTTTGATTAGCAACTGCTGAATTTGAAAAACATTATGACTTAAATGGGGGCCGTTAGTGCCCCCTTTTATTTTTTGTGCTAATATGTATTCAATCAGAATTAGAGAAGGGAGAAAAGTACGTGGTGAAAATAGGGATTATACGCTGCGACGAAAACAGCGAAAGATGCGCGGGGTGGAACTGTTTCCCGGCAATGGCGAATAAGACAGGAGAGTTCGCGAAGTACGACACGATAGAAATCGTGGGGTTCGATACGTGCGGTGGCTGCGGGCACGGCAAAGCCGACAAGATATTAAAAAATGCTAAAAGACTCAAGGAAAAAGGCGCCGAGGTTATACATCTCGGGAATTGCATAGCAAGCGATTGTCCATCGAAAGACATATACATAAAAGCGCTGCGAAAGAGTATGAAAATACCGATAGTGGAGAAGACACACGGGGGGCCGTCCCCTGCGCAAATGGCAGCCTATAGGGCAGCCGCGGAGGCGAAGAAGGCGAAAGCCGCGGAAGCCAGGAGAGCCAGGCGGGCGAAGGCGAAAAAATAAGAGATCATAGGGAGGGGGGAAAAGGGGAGCGGTGACGCTCCCCTTATTTTTTACCAGAGACTAAAAAGCTCAGGCAGGTTTGAGTTCCGAGGTACAATGGGGGCAGCGGACAGCCTTCAGGGGAATGGCGGTGGCACAGTAAGGACACTCTTTAGTCGGTGGCGCTGCGGCGGCCGCTTCAGTCGCTTTCTTTGTTTCCAGGGCTTTTCTAGCCTTGTTTACCAGGCGCACAACCATGAATACAGCAAAGGCAACGATGATGAAGGCGATTATGGTGTTGATAAAGACACCGTAATTAAAAGTAACAGCACCGGCGGCCTGGGCATTGGCCATGGTGTGATAAGGTGGTGGGGTGGTCGCACCATTTCTGATTACCACAAACAGATTCGTGAAATCTACTTTCCCTAATAACAAGCCGATGGGCGGCATGATAATGTCTTTAACCAGGGAATTTACGATTGTGCCAAAAGCGGCACCGATGATGATACCTACAGCCAGGTCGAGCACATTACCGCGCATAACAAAGTCTCTGAATTCCTTAAACATGATTAATTCTCCTTCAAAGCATGTAGTTACTCTATAGTATTTATTCTATTATATGTTGTCAAATACTTTTACGTATTCATGTAATGTAAGTAGCGCTCCCCTTTATTTTTTGTGTATTATTTAGTCGATGAAATTTTAAAGGAGGATGAAACGTGGCGCAAAAAGGACTGGAAGCTAAAGTGGCGTCGATGGAGAAAGAGCTGACAAGACTCAAGGACATCGAGGCGATACGCAAGCTGGAACACGCCTACAGCTTTTACCTGGTGATGTGGATGCCGGATGAAATTATCGACCTGTTTTCCTGGAGGGACGACACGACGCTGGAATGGCCGGAGGGGACATTCTACGGCAAGGACGGCCTGAAACGGTTCTTCGGGAACATCAACCCGAAGAAGGACCCGGAGTTCATGCACCAGATGATGCACCTTTCCGACGTCATCGACATCGCCGAAGACGGAAAGACCGGCAAGGGGCGGTGGTGGGGATTCGGGGCGATGGCGCTTCCCATGGGCGATGCGGGCATCAATCAGGCTTTAGCCTGCGGCATCTATGAGAACGACTTCATCAAAGAAGAAGGCGTCTGGAAGCTCTGGAAAATAAAGTGGGTACCAGTGTACTCGGGGACACCGGCAAGGGGGTGGGTCAAAGAGGAGAGACTGGCCAAGCCGAGACCGCAGCCAAAACCGCAAAAAGAAGGAGAAGCAAGTGTACCGGTCTGGTGGAAGCCCGATAAGCCGGCCAAGGGCATAGCGTATTCGTACCCATCAGGATATATTTTGCCGTTCCACTTTAAACACCCGGTGACAGGGAAGAAGACCACTGAAGAAAAGAGAAACGCGAGAGTGAAGGGAGTGAAGAAGTAAGGGGAAAAAACTAAGCACTAAGCACTAAATACTAAACCCCGCCCTTTTTCCCCAAGGGGGATTAGTTGTAATATTCTATTTGTTACCTCACTTCCTAGCCGTTTCTCCTTTCGAGGTTATCAAGAGAGGTGGATATTTTCCGAGAGGGTGCGGTGACATCCTCGAGCTACACGCTTTCTGTAAGGGACGCTAAGGTAATTTACAGATAGGCTTTCTTGACGGAATGTAAAAAGAGGTTTAAATTAAACTGAAAGCGGACAGCATAGAATCATTTTCAGGTTATTTGAAAGACATGAAGGGAGATGCAATGAAAAACTTACTGGATACAGCCCCGCTTACCATGGACAGAACCGGCTTGCTTAAAAATTCGATGGAGGGAGACGTGGCAGTAGTCACGGGCGGCGCGGGCAACATCGGACTAGCTGTTTCTAGAAGCCTGGCATGGCTCGGGGCAAAGATAGTCATCGCGAGTAGAAATCCACAAACCGGGAAGGCGGCCGCAGAATTCATCGACCACGAGAATAAACCCGGCACGGCGCTCTATGTAAAGACGGATGTTTCCGATGAAGAGAGCATGAAAGCCATGGCTAAAGCGGCGTTTAAAGCTTTTGGAAAAGTGGATATCCTGGTGAATAACGCAATGGATATGTCACTGGGAGCCTCGATTTTAAAAACATCGGTAGTGGCTTTAGATAGACAATATGAGATAGCCGTACGCGGCGCGCTTCTCGGAATACAGGCATTCGTACCCGGCATGGTCGAGAGGCATCACGGCGTGGTAACTTATATAGCCACTGCCTTCCGTTATCCGTCAGGTCCTGGCAACTATTGCGCCGTAAAGGCTGCCACCAGTTCTATGATGATGTCTCTGGCGGCTGAGCTAGGTACGGTCAAAGATACCGGTGTGGCCGTGTTTATGTATGTCCCGACATTGGTAGGAAGGCCGCGGCGGTCTGATGCAGATGTGAGCCGCGGGGGTACTTTCATGCTGCCACCAGCGATTATCGGGTATGGGCGCGGTCCGATACCTCCTGAGGATTGCGGGGCGACTCTTGCCTACTGTATCGTTCATGCTGCCGAAATTCACGGTTCCGGGGTAAACGCCGGACAAGCCCAAAAACGCATGAATTGGCCTTTCCCCGCACCTGACACAGTGCCAGGCAAAGATTTCGACCGTATTAGAGACCAGGTTATGGTACGTATGTTCGGCTACCTGGGGCCCGGCTGGCCGGATAAAATAGAGCCTCTGGTGACGGTCAACCGTTCTGAAGCTCCGCCTGATGAGCCGCTGGGGATTACGGCGCTGATGGGGTGAGGGAGGGGAGGAGGGAGTTAACAGTTAACAGTTGTCAGTTATCAGTTATGGGTGGAGGGGAGATTAAAAGTCAAAAGTCAAAGGTCAAAGCTAAAGCCGAAAGGTTAAAAGTGGAGGAGAAGGGGAGAGGGTGAATAAATCCCTCTTGCTCTCCCCATTCGGCGAGCTCACTTCGTGGTGACTCAGTGGAACCAGGGCAGGCCCATTACGAAAGGGAGAAGAAACTATGGTATAATTATTTAAATCTAATAACACATAATATTCGGGGGAAGAACTATGCAATTAACAGCAATAGTCAGGAAAGGTGAAAAGCAATACGTAGCTTTGTGTCCTGAAGTAGACGTAGTCAGCCAGGGGCATACGGTGGAGGAGGCGTTGAGCAATTTAAGGGAGGCGGTAGAGCTTTATATAGAGGAAATGGGGCTTCCGGAAGGCGTAGGGGAAGAAGAGTTAATTATTACTCATTTCGGGGTTAAAAGTGCCAAAACTACCGGTCGTGTCAGGGCGTGAACTAATCCGGATTCTGGGAAAAGTGGGGTTTACACCGGCTCGACGGAGAGGAAGCCACGTTGTTCTGGTAAAGACAGACAAAGGCGGAAAGCGCGCCGTCGTGGTACCTGACCACAAAGAAATAGATAAAGGAACATTGGTTGAAATAATCCGGCAGGCTGGGCTTAAAAGAGAAGAATTTTTTAAGCTGCTGAAATAAGTTACAGCGACATGATGAAGGGGATGGAGAAGTAAAACTCCAAGCACAAAGCTCTAAATACTAAACCTCCGCTCCTTTTCGCCCGCAAGGGTGGGGGAAAAGGGGAGGGGGTGAATAAATCCCTCTATATCTCCCCTTCGACAGGCTCAGGGCAGGCCCTTTACGAAAGGGAGACGGGTTAACCATTCTTTTACACGTCCATGCCCAGTAGCATCTTCAGCCTGATTTTAAGCATGTTCCAGCGGCCGACTTTGCGGGACATGATTTTCATGAAGGTAGTGTCCTTATCTTTCGGGGGGACTAAAGCGTCCCCTTTTTTATGGAGTCGGCTGGCATGTGATTCACAGGTGACGACGCAATTGCCGCAGCCGATACAGCGGTCGAGGTTGACGGCAGCCACCCCGTTAGCGATGGTGCGCGCTTGAAGCTGGCAACGCTTGACACAGGTGCCGCAGCCCTTGCATAAAGCGGGGTCGACTTCGGCATAGTAATTGGTGGCATAAAGGTCGGCAGGGCGGGGGGATTTTACGACAGCGGAGAGGAGTCCACAGCAGTCGCAGCAGCAACAGCAGATAGCCTCCGGGCGGAGGGAATTTTCCGGCTGGAGAATAAATCCCGCCTGCTGAGCTTTTTCCAGTATATTAAAAGCTTCCTCTTTAGTAATATAGCGGGCAATGCCCATCTCAACGTACTGGCGGGCGTGGTCCGTCCCTATCTGCAAACAGGTCTCGCGGATATCAGAGTGGGTGCAGGGCTGTCCCTGTATGTCTTTGGTCTGGCGGCAGACGCAATTGGCTACTGCTATGGGGCCGGCGGCATTTTCGACAAGCTGACGTACATCATCATAGGTGCTGACCAGGTGTTTATCCGGGACGGGGATGCTTTTTTCAACGGGGATAGTACGGAGCTGGGGCAAGCCCCTCGAGCCGGTCATTTCCGCCCTGGCAAATACCTCGACGTGATATTGATGGAAGGTATCCACGAGGTTTTTAGTAAGCCGGTTTACCTGAAAGTCCACGATGCCGCCGGCGGTAACCCCGGCGTTTTTATAGCGTTTTTCCTTATAGCCTTCCCGGTATACCAGGACAGTGCCTTTGTAAGCCATGCGGTCGAGAATTATCTGAAGCTGTTCAAGGGATGTCACCAATCCGCTTTTTTTAACGCGACGGTAAATACGTCCGGCAGATTCAAGCTTAATAGTAGAAAGCTGCACGGCTATCTGCGCTTCTTCCGGGGTGAACAGGTGTTTCAGCAGGCTAATATCAATACCCGATGGAGTGGAGGGATAGCCGACCGGCCCTTTATCAAGATGCTGCTGCAGGTTACGATATATTTCAGTATCGGTATACAAAATATTCTCCTCTTAACAGGGATTAATAATGGGCGGTTAATGGATACTGTAGGCAGTTGAACTGGCTTTGTCAAATCCTGTCGTTAAATTTTTTAATAATGTCGTGCTGATTCAATCGGCATCCAGCCCCCCTTTATCCCCGCCACTGGATTCCAGCCTACGCTGGAATGACAATTGTATTAAAAAGAACCCCCTCTCCTCCGGGAGGCAGGGTCCGAAAGAGAGGGGGTAACAGGGGTCCTTCCTGTCGAAGGACAGGGGGATTAGGTAAGGGGCAAGCAGTATTCAATTAGTAATAGAAAGCGGTCCTCCTGCCCATCCAGAAGCCGAAGAGGAAGATGAGCACAACGCCGACGCCGATAGCTGCATAAAGCGGCCAGCCGGTGAATTTAAACGGTTGGGCGATAGAGAACTGGCCGGCACCGGTCCAATCGCTTTCGTTCAAGGCGGCATCTACGGCTTTTGCTCTCCAGAAGAAGGAGGATTCCTGACCGGCCAGCTTGAGCTCCTCGGCTTCGGTTAAAATATATTCAGATTTACTTAAAGCTGTTTTATCCAGGACGATTGAACTGGCGGAAAAATCCGAGGCGGAGGCAACCTGCAGATTGTAGGAAACAGGAGAGCTATTATCGGTAACGACTCCCCAGGTGAAGGTTATCGGCGATTTAACCTTTACGCCCATCTCTGGCTTTTGCGGCTGCGGTATCTTAGGCGGTACTGATTCCACTGTGAAAGTAATTTTACTGGTATGGGGGCCATCGCTGGCGGTGATGGTATGGTCTCCGTGTTTACCGGCTGGCACCTGGAAGATATTACTCATAAAGGTCCCGTTGGCTCCAGCCTTGCCTGTGGCTATTTCCTTATCATCGTATTTAACGGATATGTTGGCATTAGGTTGAAAGCCGGTGCCGCCTACCATAAGGGGTTGCCCGACAGCGCCAGTGGTCTGGCTAATGCTGAGGGGGGTTGTAGAGGGTGCAGGTGCAGGCGATGGTGCCGGTGCTGGCGCTGGTGCAGGCGTGGGCGTGGGTGTGGGTGTGGGTGCGGGTGTGGGTGATGGCGTGGGTGTTGTGACATTGAAAGTAACATTGGCGGTACTACTGCCAGCGGTGACATAGATGGAATGTGCGCCAGCAGTTGCTGTGGAGGGGATGGTGATAATGCTCATAAAGAGGCCGGTAGCGCGCGTCATTAAATCGCCTGTTTTTGGTGTAATCGTGGTGGTATCGAATTTGAATATAATTGGAGTGCTGACAGGGAAGTTAGAACCACTAACCGGAACATCGGTGCCAGCCGGGCCTGAATTAGGCGAGATCGGGTCAAGGGTGGCACTGGCGGTTACGGTGAAAGTGGCAGTGACTGTGCTGGTTCCTGCGGTAATGGAGATGGTATGTGCACCGACAGTGCTTGATGGTATGGTGATGGTGCTGATAATGATGCCAGTGCTTTTAGTCACCGTATCCCCGCTTGTTACCGGGATTGGCGTATTATCATATTTGATGACAAGAGTGGCATTGGGGGGAAAATTACCACCGGTAATCTGAACCTGAGTGCCAACCGGGCCCGAGGCAGGGGAGAGCGGGTCAAGGGCGGCGCCAGGGATAACAGTAAATTGGGCATAAGTTCGTACAAGAATCCAATCAGTTTGTGTCGGAGGAGCAGTATATTCTAGGCTAACATAAACGTAATAATTTGTACCTGGCGTTACGGTGCTAGTGCCTATGGTACTGGGCACGGTAAAGGTATATCCAAACTCGCCGGTATCAGAAGTTGCGCCATCTCCTTCGTCAATTTCTGTACCCTCATGTAATAAAGTATAGTGGGTAATTTGATTATTAATATAATATGTTCCTGTTTGTGGCGGGTCACTAGAGAAGTACAAATTAACATATCTTACGGCACTTTCCGTAGACCGAGTAAAGCCAGAGCCAATAACTGAAATCCTATCGCCGGTCTTACCCTGTAACGGATTTAAGGTAATGGTTTTTGCTGCTAAAGCCGGTGATACCGAGATAACGGCCATCAAAAGGGATAGGATAAGTGCCATCCCAGATATTCTAAAAATTCTTGTGTATTTCATAACAGCCTCCTGATAAAAAGTTCTTCTTCCAGCAGTTCAGGGATACTTCACCCTCGCCGGGCAAGCAATAATCCAATAATATATAACGTCTGAGACAGGAAAAAGTTCTTAAAGGGTTTTTTTCTCCTTTCACTTTATTAATCTTTTCCTGGCACCAACTTTCGGATTATAGGTGCCGGCGAAGTTATCCAGAGTATCCTTGTTGATGAGCCAGGTGTTGTGAATCTTGTTCGCCGGCAAGTCCCCCTGACGGCACAGCCGCTTGACGGTTTCCGGATGAACCTTGAGGCGGCGACTGGCCTCTATCACGTTAAGATAATTATCCCATATCGGCATACTGTTTTCTTAACAATTTCTTAATAATATTGCTTTATCAAAGCAATTATAACAATTAAGAGCACAAATGTCAAGGGTTGGCGCCAAAAAAGTGACAAAACTCCATTGACGGTAATAGAACAAATGTGCTAATCTTACTCTGTTTGGTTTTTAGAGGTGCGTTATGGATTTGGTGCATGAGATTTGCGGAGATGCCCCGGAAGAGACGAACGAGGAAACCAACCAGAATGAAACAGATTTACAGCCGGAATACTGTCACTATCGAGATGAGGGGTGTGAATACGCCCAATCCTGTCTGGCCTGTCCGTTCCCACAGTGCCTGTACGATGAGCCAAGGGGAAGGCAGCGCTGGCTTAAAGAATTACGCAACAAGGAGATAAACAGACTTTTTACCGCAAATTGGAAAATTAAGGAACTGGCGCTGCTATTTGGCGTAAGCCTAAGGACGATACAGAGAGCGTTGAAGAGTGAGGTAAGTGGGAAGTAGTCAGTTATCAGTTATCAGGTTTCAGGGTAACCGGCAAGATGGAAATTAAAGGAGCATGATAAACAATGAATGAAGCAGTTGTTTCACAGCTGGCGCGTCTGGACCTGGACAGGATGAAAGGCTATAAAGAGCTGTTGGATTTCTATTTCGGACAGCAGTGGGAGGGTAAAGGGAGGCGGAACGAAAGGCGCCTGACATTCAACTATGCCAAAGTTTTCGTCGAGAAAATTACATCATATTTAATGGCCGGCATCAGCTTTGACGTCGTCCCATCCGGAGATACGGACAAGGGGAGAGAAAGCGCCAGAAGGGCGGAGGCCGCCATCTATAGAGTCTATGACAAGAACCACCTGGAGCAACTCGACCTCGAGACGGAAATAGACTGCGCGGTGCTGGGGGACGGCTGCTATAAAGTTATCTGGGATGCGGTGGAGAAGAGGGTCAGGGTGACCGCACCCGATGTCCAGGGTATATATGCCTGGTGTTCAGGAGACGATACCTCGAGGATATGGCGAATAGCTTCCCGGTACAGGCTATCCGCCGAAGAGGTGGAAAATATTTACGGTGTGAAACCCAAGAATAAGACAGCGGTGATAGTAGAGCTCTGGACGGACCACGACTTCGAGCTGTATCTTGATAACTCTCTGCTGGAAGCCAAGCCAAATCCCTACGGGTTTATTCCCTTTATCGTTTTTCCCAATCTTCGCGAACCGAAGAAGTTCTGGGGAGTCTCCGATTTGCCCCAGATAATAGAGAGCCAGCGAGAGCTGAACCGCGCCATGAGCCAGCTATCCCGCATACTGGAGATGTCCGGGAACCCCATCGCCGTCCTGGAGAACGTGGAGGAGTCTGAGGATATCGCTATCAGGCCGGGGGCAGTATGGAATATCCCGGAGGATGCCAAAGCCTACCTGCTCGACCTGCTGCAGGGGGGCGGCGTAAATCTCCATATCAATTATATCGACCTGATATACCGCGCTTTGCACGATCTGTCCGAGTCACCGAGGTCTGCCTTCGGCGGTATGGAAAGAGACCTGTCCGGGGTAGCCCTTGAGATTGAGCTCCAGCCGTTGCTGCAGAAGGTCAGGAGAAAGAGGATTATCAGAACAGCCGCCTATAACCGGCGTAATGAGATGATTCTCAGGCTTCTGGAGAAATACGGAGGTGAGGATTTCGGTCCTTCAGCCGAAGGACATACGCGAGTTATCTGGGGGACGGTACTGCCCAGGGACATGGAGACAAGAGTGAACAGCGAACAGGTCATGGTGCAGAACGGAATACACTCCCGGAGGACAGCCATGGGTGAGGTGGGGGTGAGGGACCCCGATTACGAATTCCAGCGGTGGCTGGAGGAGAGGGAGTCCATTCTCAAGATGAACAAGGAGCTTAACGCTAAATCCGCCAGGAGCGGAGTGGGAGAGAGTGCTTTACCGTAACGGGCGGAAGGCGTTGAGGAGTAATCAGCAGGAGGCATGACTTTTATGGAAAATGAACAGGAAAAGGTCGATGAGGTTGAGGCTACCGGCAGCGAAATTGACGGTCTTAAGCTTGAGAACGAGTCCCTTATCCGCGAGCTTAAGTCAAAGGATGACACAGTCGCTAAACTGGAGCAGGCGATGGCTGGCAAGGATAGCGAGATGACGGCCATGAAGCAGGCTCTGGATGAATCCACGCGGAAGCTGGAAGTAATCGGCGAGTCTCTACCGAAAGCGGTAGCCGCCTATAAGGAAATCGTGGCCCAGGCGAACCCCGGTATCCTGGCCGAAATGATAGCCGGGGACACTATCGAAGGAATAAACGAGTCCCTGAAGAATGCCCGGGCTCTCGTGGAAAGGGTCAGGCAGGAAGTGGGGGCGGAGGCGGCCAGGGTAAGAGTACCGGCCGGCGCCCCGCAGAGGACGCCTCTGGACATGTCGGCCCTATCACCCAGAGAAAAGATTCAGTACGCCCTGGGGGGTTCCGCGTCCTGATGAGGGGTGGTGGCGGGTGTGAGGTTACTTTGTCCTTCTACGGAAGGATAAACAATGACAATCTGTAGAATCAGAAATACATTTTAAGTGAGGTAAAAGAAAAATGGCTTTAACTTTAGCAGAAGCATCCAAACTATCTAACGATATACTGATGCAGGGAGTAGTGGAGACCATCGTGAAGGACTCGCCGGTTCTCCAGAAGCTGCCCTTTATCGAAATCGTGGGCAACGGTCTGACTTATAACCGGGAAAACACCCTGCCCAATATCGATTTCTATGACGTGGGCGATACATGGGCGGAATCGACGCCGACTTTCACGCAGGTAACGGCCAATCTGAAAATAATGGGCGGCGATGCCGATGTGGACAACTTCCTCAAGGCCACCCGCAACAATGTCCAGGACCTGGTGGCGGCTGTTATCGAGCTGAAGGCCAAAGCTCTCCAGCAAAAATTCGAGGACACCTTTATCTACGGCGACAGCTCCGTCAATGCCAAGCAGTATGACGGGCTGAGGAAGCTAATAAATACCGGCGTGGCGGGCAGCCAGGTGATAGCGATGGGGGCGACCGGTGCTTCCCTGACCCTGGCCAAGCTGGACGAGCTGATTGACGCCGTCAAGGGCGGCAAGCCCGATATGCTGCTGATGAGCCGGCGTTCCCGGCGCAAGATGAATGCCTTGGTCAGGACGGCCGGCGGCATGATTGAGACGAATCAGGATAAGTGGGGCAACTTCATCCAGCTCTGGGACGGTGTGCCCATCGGTGTGAATGACTGGATTCTGGACACGCATGTCCTCAGCGGCAGTGTGGAGACGGCTACCACCGGCGGCACCTGTTCCACCATATACGCCGTCCAGTTAGGGGAGGGGGCCCTCTGCGGCCTGACCAGCCCCGGCTACCTGCAGGCTGAGCCCATCGGCTCACTGGAGACCAAGGACGCCTCCAGGACCAGGGTGAAGTGGTATGTCTCCCTGGCCTTATTCGCCTCCATCAAGGCGGCGGCGCTCATCGGCGTCCAGGACTAAAACTTGACATAAGATAATATCGGGGGGTCCCGATTTTATCGGGACTCCCCCCTGAGGAGGTAGAAATGGTTCACCACATGAATTCACCACGAGTGGAAAGACAGGAGTCAGCCAGATGGCTATGCCGGTTCCGGCTCAGAAAGTACGAAGAGGATATTGACCCGTACCGGGGTCGGGAAGACAGCTTCCACCGGCTTTTTAAACCTTATGAGGTCATCGAGGGAGAGGGCAACTGTTTGCTTAATACCGGCATCGACGAGATGTGGGACCTGATTGTCGGTGATGCGGCCAACCACTTCAATAACGCCAGCGCCCAGGTAGGCGTCGGCGATTCCAATACGGCGGCTTCGCCTTCGCAGACAGACCTGCAGGCAGCGACCAACAAGACCTACAAGGGCATGGAGTCCGGCTATCCCACGTCGACCGCGCAAAAGGCCACCTTTAAAGCCAGCTTCGGGGCCAGTGATGCCAACTATGCCTGGAACGAGTGGGTCATCAAGCAATCGACCAGCGCCAAGTGCCTGAACCGGAAGGTCGAATCCCTGGGGACGAAGTCCGGCGGCACCTGGACGCTCGAGGTAAACATAACGTTGAGCTAGACGAACGAAAAAATATAAAGGCTGACCAATAGCCATGATAGAGCTAAAAAACTCCAAAACCACATATCTGGGTAAGGCATCCGGTGGCGATAAATATGCACTGGATGCCTTTATCGGGGCGGTACAGATGAGGGAGCCTGAAGGGCAGTGGCAGGATATTGAGCCCTGCCTGGTCCGGGACGCCGACGGCTGGCACATCGAGGACGCACCTTACTATGCCGAGGTCAAGGACAACGGCGATAGGTTATTCTGCCCTGATAAAACTGACCGGAGCAAGTATATCCGGCTGCCCTCGATAGCCCTATTTAGCGGTCTGACCAAGAATATAGTCAGCCTACCGTCTAAACTGGACGGGCAATCGCTGGCTACAAAGATAGCCATGCCCACTTCTTACGGTTCGGTAAACTTCCAGTTCACCAACACGGGGATGTACCTGCCCCTTGAATTGAACTCTGCGCCTGTAGTAGCCAGTAAGACTATCAACCGCCTGACTTTAGCTGTGGACTCCAATCTTGATATAACCGCTCTTTTGTCCTCAAAGAGTGGTCTTGGCATTGTACCTGGCTATGTCGTTGATGCCCTTGGCGTTGAAAGACGGCTTGAGTGGACATATAAGAATGGACAGCTTGAGCTTGGCTTTGACTTGACGGGCTTAAAGTTCCCCGTGACTCTCATGGATGCCATTGATGTGCAGGTTAATGCCAACGTGAACGATGGTTGGGTAATAGAACCATCCACTTATAGTAATACTGCAAATTGGCAACGTGTTGGTAGGGAGTCAAGTGCAGTAAACCACAGCTTCGCCTTGTTTACTGGAATAACAATACCCCAGGGTTCAACCATTGACGCTTGTACGTATATTCCATACTTTAGTGCCTGTTCTGGTAGTCCCCTAACAAAGGTATATTTTGAATTGGCATTGAGTCCGTCAGTGGTGGCTGACTACGA
>CAYQZZ010000030.1:0-23773 GCA_964422155.1 uncultured Dehalococcoidaceae bacterium
GGTTCTCCAGCGAAGCTTGGTCGAACGAATTCATCAGTTGTAATCGCTGCCGAGATGCCTCCAGTGTTTTGATGGTCGACTCAAGCGTCATTTCCTTATCAATCAGCAGTTCCGTATTATAGTCTGGCTGGTCGACAAAGAAGAACTCGACCAGTTCCGGCACTTCGACCAGCGTTTTCGCTCGCTCCTGAACCAATGGCATCATCCGCCGGATATAGCCAATGTCCAGCGGCCGCTTCACATTAACCGGTAATCCATTCTCCAGAAATGGCAGAGACCGCTGGACAAAATCCTCAAGGCTGAGACTGCGGATATAAACCCCGTTCATCCAGTCGAGCTTTTCCTTATTGAAGATGGCCCCCGTCTTGCCGATTCTCTCCAGCGAGAAGCTTTCGATAAGCTGCTGGCGTGTCATAATCTCGGTCTTATCATCCAGCGACCACCCGATTAAAACGAGGAAGTTGAACATGGTCTCCGGTAAATAGCCATGGTCGCGGTATTCCAGTATAGACACGTCCCCATGCCGTTTGCTCAGCTTGGCGCGGTCGGGCCCGAGTATCATCGGGGTATGGACATACTGCGGCGGCTCGTAGCCTAGGCTTTTGTACATAAGAAGGTGCCGGGGAGTACTTGATATCCACTCCTCGCCGCGGATAACGTGGCTTATTTTCATGGCGTGGTCGTCGATGACATTGGCCAGGTGATAGGTGGGATAGCCGTCCGATTTCAGCATGACGAAGTCGTCGATGGTGCTGTTTTCGAAGACGACGTCGCCGTAAATAAGGTCGTTAAAGCGGGTCTGCCCTTCCAGCGGCACTTTGAAACGCACCACCGGCACGATGTCCTCGGCCTCTTTCCTGGCTCTCTCCTGAGGACTCAGGTCGCGGCAGCGGCGGTCATAGCCCGTCGGCTGCTTGCGGGCAACCTGCTCTTTCCGCATCTCTTCGAGACGCTCGGAGGAGCAGTAGCAGTAGTAGGCATCTCCCTGTTCGACGAGTCGCTCGGCGGCATTTTTATAAAGCTCCAGCCGCTGCGACTGAAAATAAGGGCCGCAATCGCCACCGATATCCGGTCCTTCGTCCCAGTCCAGCCCCAACCACCTGAGTCCGTCCATGATGGCCTCTAAAGCGCCTTCTACCTTGCGAGTGACATCCGTATCCTCTATACGCAGGATGAACGTGCCGCCGGTGTGCCGGGCAAGAAGCCAGTCGAACATGGCCGTGCGGATATTACCCACCTGGGGACGGCCGGTGGGGCTGGGGGCGAAGCGTACTCTTACGGGTGCGGTCATAATGAGCCTTTCTTACGTGTAGATACATTCCCATTCTACCATCCCAAGTATAAAAAATTCTAGGAAGTTTTAATCTGAGATATCTGATTCTATTTTTCGCTTCCAGGCTTTATAATTAATATGAGGGGAAATCAGGAGGGCAGGTGAGTATAGCCCTTTTTACAGCGGGAGGTTAGCGTATGGAGATGGAGACCGATATGATTGTGCCCAGCGGGAAATCAGTGACCGTGGTAGTGAGCCGCAGGGTGTTTCCGGGACATGAGCGGGACTATGACGATTGGGTGCGCCGGCTGGTGGCGGCGGCCACGGAAGCCCATGGCAACACGGGCGCGACGATGCTCATACCGGCGCCCGGCAAACCGGGTTTGTACCACGTCGTGCTGCATTTTGCCGACCAGGCGTCCGTGCATGAGTGGGAAGATTCCTATATCCGTCAAAAACTGTCATATGAGGCGGATGCTTTTTCCCGGAGGAGCCGGCAGGAGGCGACCGGTCTGGAGACGTGGTTTTCCATTCCTGAGTGCCCCGAACTCGAAACGCCGCCGCGGTGGAAAATGGGCATCGTTACTTTCATCGCGGTATATTTGCTGTCATTAATTATTGTGCCGTTGCTGGAAATTTTCTTCAAAGGGGCGAATTTTTATCTGCTTAATATATTGACCAGCGCGCTTCTGGTAGGTATCCTGACATGGGCCGTGATGCCCTGGTTGAGCCGTTATGTTTTCAGGAAGTGGCTGTACAGGTAGGAAGTAACAAGATACAAGTAACAAGCAGCAAGGAAAGGGAGAAAGGGGGTAAAAATCCCCCCATGTCCCCCTTTACGAAAGGGGGAGGGGAACATGTTTTAAAGACTCACCCTTAATTTGGGGGTTTCATGACAAACAATGTTGATGTATAATAATTACAAAACCCTTGGAGAGCTAAATGGATACCAATATTCTTTACTATGGTGATAATCTAGAAATATTAAAAAAATATATTCCTGATAATTCTATAGATCTAATATATCTTGACCCGCCTTTCAATAGTAAGGCAACTTATAATATACTTTTCAAAGAACCTACCGGAGTTCCCTCTCAGGCACAACTTACTGCCTTTGAAGACACTTGGCATTGGACCAAAGAAGCAGAACAGACATTTCAAGAAGTGATTAATACAGCTTCAGCTAATGTCACCGAGATGTTAAGTGCATTCCGCAATTATATCCATGAAAATGATATGATGGCTTACTTAACAATGATGTGTATAAGGCTATTGGAATTAAAAAGAACATTAAAAGAATCAGGGTCTATCTATCTACATTGCGACCAAACAACAAGTCATTATCTTAAAGTCCTGATGGATAGTATCTTTGATTTCAGCAATTTTAGAAATGAAATAATTTGGAAACGTACAAGTTCTCATAGTGACGCAAAACGCTATCCCAAAATTAGTGATTCTATATTATTTTATTCAAAATCAGAGAATTTCACATGGAATAAGCCACATGGAGAATATGATGATGAATATGTAGAATCCCATTATTCAAACATCGATAGTAATGGTCGAAGATTTAGATATAGTGACCTCACAAAACCAAAGGGAAGTATCGGCTATTTTTATACCCTTCTAGGATGTCCACCACCCGCAAATGGTTGGCGGATGCCTGAATCACGAGCAAATGAATGGATTGAACAAGGACGTATCGAAATACCACCTACCGGGAAGATACCAGCATACAAACGATTCCTTGATGAAATGAAAGGGATAGTTATAGGCAACATATGGGATGACATTCCTCCAATTAACTCTCAAGCAAAAGAGGCGTTAGGATATCCTACGCAAAAACCTGAGGCTTTATTGAAGCGTATTATAAATATATCCTCTAATAATGGCGATATATTACTTGATCCATTTTGCGGCTGTGGCACATCATTAGTAGTTGCCCATAGATTAAACCGTAAATGGATAGGCATAGATATTACCCACCTAGCGATAAGCACCATGAAGTGGCGCTTGGACAAGATGTTTCCTAATATTCATTATAAGACAATAGGAGAACCTAAAGATGAAGCAGGAGCAGTAGAATTAGCTAAGCAAAATAAATACCAATTTCAATGGTGGGCTGTGTCGCTGGTGGGCGGTCAACCATATGGTAATAAGAAAAAGGGTGCTGACACTGGAATAGATGGATATCTATATTTCATGGATGAGAAAAAGAAGGTCAAAAAGTCAATTATTTCTATAAAAGGTGGAACTATATCCGTAAGTCAGATAAGGGACTTAATCGGTGTGGTTGCCAGAGAAAAGGCAGAAATGGGAGTGTTTATTACTCTTGAACCACCCACAAAACCAATGGAAATTGAAGCACTCTCACAAGGCTACTATCACTCACCTTTAGGCAAAGATTATACTAGAATTCAAATACTTACTATAGCGGATATTTTTAAAGGTAAAAAACCCGACATTCCACCTTGGATTTCACCCATAGCCACACATGGAACTGCTAAAAAAACCGAAAGTAAATACCCAAAATTGTTATAAAATCCCCCTCCCCTTTCATCCTGACAGAAAAGGGTCGGGGGGATAGGTCACCTTAACCTAAACTTTACTTGACTGTTGCGGTTTGGGAGGAGGGGGCTGCGGGGGGCCGGGGGGATTGGCCATATAGAGGGCTTCGTGGGCTTTCTTAAGCCAGTCCGGGATTTCTATTTTCTGGGGGCATTTCTCCAGGCACTCGCTGCATTCGGTGCACTGGTCAGCGCGCTGGTCCTGTGGTATGCCGAAGGGGCCATTGTACATGAACTGCCCTACCTTCATATCATCGTACATGACGGCGTCGTTATAAATCTGGAAGACCCTGGGGATTTCCACCTTGCTGGGACAGGGCATGCAGTAGCGGCAGTTGGAACAGGGGATGGGACACAGGCTGCGGTAGGCTTCCTTTATTTGACCGATTACCTTGAGGTCTGCAGCGGTGTATATGCCGGGTCGGGAGCGGCTAGCGATTTTAACGTTTTCCACGACCTGCTCCATGGTGCTCATGCCGCTTAAAGCCACCGAAATTTCCGGCTGGTTCCAGACCCAGTGGAAAGCCCATTCCACACCCTTCATTTTCCGTTTGGCTTTCTCAAGTACCTGCTTTACCGGCTTTGGGGGGGCTTTGCTGAGCCTGCCCCCGCGGAGGGGTTCCATAACGACGACAGCGAGACCCTTGCCGGCGGCATATTCAACGCCACGGCGGCCGGCCTGCTCGGTCTCGTCCATATAGTTATAGAGGACCTGGGCGAGGACCCAGTTATCGTAAGAATCGATAATGTCTTTAAAGACGGCGAACTCGTCATGAAAAGAAAAGCCGAGACGGCCAATGCGCCCCTTGGACATCTGCTCCTCAGCCCACTTGAGCACACCGAAGTCCCGCACCCTGGTCCAGCCTTCTTTATTCAATCCGTGCAGGAGGTAAAAATCTATCATATCGATATCAAGTCGCTGAAGTTGCTCCCCGAGAATACGGTCGAAGTCTTCAGGCTTCTCCACCATGCGGGCAGGGAGCTTGGTGGCCACCTTTATTTTTTTGCGGTAGCCGTCTTTAAGCGCCTTGCCGACCAGCACCTCGCTCTTGCCCATATGATAAAGATAGGCGGAATCGATATAGTTGACGCCGTTATCCGCGGCGTAACGAATCATCTTGATTGCCTCGGGCTCGTTGATTTTTGCCTGGTCTTCACCGATAACCGGCAGGCGCATGGCGCCGAAGCCCAGCGCCGATACTTTCCAGTCCAGCTTTCCAAACTTACGATATTTCATCTGATTCTCCCATTTAATATAGAATAACGCGATATATCGTGATGTCTACACTAGCATTTTCGCACGTTTTCAAGCGGGATGCAAATAATAAATTGAATGTCATTCTGAGGAGCGTAGCGACGAAGAATCCGCTCTTGACTAAATGGATACAGATTCTTCCCCCGATTGCATCGGGGTCAGAATGACAGGGGAGTTCTCAACAGGCAAAATAAGATAGAAATATAGTTAATCAATCTCTCTTAGCGCCTGCTCTAAATCGGGGGGGAGGGGGGACTCAAACTCAACGTATTCGCCCGTTGACGGCAGGTGGAAACCAAGTTTATAGGCGTGAAGGAACTGCCGTGAAAGATGGGGAGATTTCAACCCGTAGGTAACATCGCCAACGACCGGGAAACCTATGGCCGCCAGGTGCACCCTTATCTGGTGGGTGCGCCCCGTCTCCGGCTTAATTTCCAGCAGGCTATAGTTGCCATAGTATTTGATAACGCGATAATCCGTGCGGGCTTCTCTGCCTTTAGAGACCACCGCCATGCGCTGGCGGTTACGCGGGTCGCGGCCGATGGCCGCCTCGATAATACCCCTCTCCGGCGTCAGTTTCCCCTTCACCAGCACCAGGTAAGCCTTGGACACGGAACGGGACTTAAACTGTTCCGAGAGGTTTGCCTGCGCTAAACGGCTCTTAGCCACCAGAATTAATCCAGAGGTATCTTTATCCAGGCGGTGCACGATGCCGGGTCGGAGAGAATCAGCGTCCTGTATCAGTCCGGGCAGGTAACTCAGGATGGCATTAACCAGAGTATGAGCCGGGTGGCCCGGGGCGGGGTGCACCGCAAGTCCGGCTGGCTTATCTATCACGAGCAGGTCGCTGTCTTCATAAATGATTTTAAGCGGTATGGACTCAGGTACCAGGTGGCTGGGCGGTTCGAGGGGTATGGTGATATCAACCTTATCGCCGATATTCAGCTTGAGGCTCGATTTGGCTTCACGACCATTGACGGTGATAAAGCCTCCGATGATGAGCTGCTGGGCATGGGTGCGGGAAAGCTCCTGGCACTTCTCCCCGACGAATTTATCGAGGCGAATCCCGGAAATATCCGCTACAAAGCTATATTCTCTGGTCATTCCTGATGCCTGGTAAAACCGGACCGGAAAATGATACAGTAAGCAACGATAATAACGCCGACAGTCACCGAAGCATCAGCGATATTAAACGCCGGCCAGACCTTAAAATCAATGAAATCGGTAACATGACCCAGTCGAATACGGTCGAACAGATTATTACCAATCGTGCCGCCCAGTACCAGACCGATACCCGCCCGGACCAGCATACTGTTAAGAAAGGGCCAGTGACGGCGCATGATAAAGACGAGGATGAGAATAACAATGATGCCGATAATAGCAACAATCAATAAGGTCGAGGAGTGACCTCTGAAGATACCGAAGGCAGCCCCGGTATTATAGATATGGATAATCCGGAAAATACCTACATCAAAAAGTATCTGCCCGGGGGCCAGATTGGCCCTAATCCATGCCTTGGTGAGCTGGTCGGCAATAACAACTATCAGAACGATACTGCCGAAGACCACGTCCCGCCACTTATCTTGGAGGCGGTGTACCTTTTGCATTCTTCGCCAGCTGCGCTTTACAATTCATACATAAACTTGCCTGCGGCAGCGCTTCCAATCGCTCAGGGTCTATCGCCTGCCCGCAATTATCACATAACCCGTAGGTGCCCTTCTCAATCTTCTCCAGGGCATGTTCTACTTTAGCCATTTCCTGCCGGATGCGATTTTCCAGAGCCAATCGCTTCTCCAATTCCAGAGTCTCGGTGGCTTCTTCCTCCCGTTTGCCGAAGGGACTACCCTCCCGCCGTTCTTCGGTGCTGGAGGCAGTCGACTTTAACTGCGTCATCTCCTCGGTCAAGCGTTTGTGTTCACTCTCCAGTTGCTCATGTTGTTTCTTGAACTTAGCCGTCATTTCTCCCTCCATCCGCCTCCTCGCCAAATTTGAGAAAGGCTTATTGGAATCACCCCACCCTATCATGCAAGTATGCTATTATGCATTAACAATCAAAAAAGAAAACAGAGAAAGGCGACTGACTAATACTAAAATACCACTAAATAGCTGATAGTGTCCATCGATTGCACGTATCGACGGCCAACGGTAAAGCTGAGGTTCTTTTCTGTTATAGCTACCGAGGTATGAAGCATACCAACAGTGTAAACTATTTATTCCATTTGGTCAATGGTTTATCGTTAAATTTTTAAGAAATTATTAATATTAATCTTATAGAGACAGAAAGTGACAGGGAAAAACGAGTTTACACTCCAGGGAACATCAATCTACGAGAGTGGGTAATAATGTCATGCCGATTCAATCAGCATAAAAACCCCTTTTCCCCATTACTGTCCCGATTTTTATCGGGACGCTTGCGCGGGAATGACGATTGTGGGAAGACGAGAATGACAATAATAAATACTCACTATCTCCCGTATTTCAACTTGGTAAGCAACAGCAGACAGGTCAGGACTGACCCGATGATGTTCCAGATGATAAGCGGGACGAGTCCAAGCATAATGCCATATACCAGCCAGAGGATAATACCCAGTAGCATAGAGGTATTGTAAAGAACACTTATCTCACGGGCGCTCTTCAGTCTATACACACGCATAATTTGCGGTACAAGGGCGAGAGTGGTCAATAATCCAGCGACAAGACCCAGATATTCGGTAAAGGACAAGGCACAACCTCCTTATAAAGATATATGATTCAATTGTAGCATAGCCGCGATATCTTGCGTAATCAGGCCAGATAAACCCTTAAAAGTTGGTGGGTTACACCCATGAACAATAGGTGATACCCATCTCCGTCTTTATGGCTTCAGGATGTAATATCTAATCGGGAATAAATGGCACATTACCCGACTTAATCTAAATATAGATATTCCAAAGCAAGGTCTGCCTGTAATCAAATTAAAGGAATACCGCCAATGAGTGATGATTTGAAAAAAATGGTCTTACAAAAAGCCAGCGCCCAGAGAATCAACTTCACCGGCCTATCTCCTTCCTCAACCGGGGTAGGACTGATGAGAAAGCCATCGAAACCGGTTCCCCAGAATATCAGCACGATAAAAGACGAATTTAACAGTCTCAAAGAAGCGGGAATCGCGGTTCAGCGGATACGGCTCAGTATCCAGCAGGAACTGGAAATGGCCCGAAAGATGAGGGCCGAAGCCCTGAGATACCAGCAGGAAACAGCCACGAAAGCACGCAGCGAAGCGCATCAGCTTGTCCTTCACGCCCGACTGGCGACACAGAGAGAAATCGAAGAACTCATACGCGAAGCCAGCGAAGAGATACAGAAGGTGCTGGCCGATATGCGTGTGATTCGCATTACAGCACAGGAAGAACTGGCCGCCCAGAAAAAATTCACCGATGCCGCGAAGATATGCTCCATGTCTTTATCCATTAAAGAGGAACTGGAAAAGCCCGAGAAGAAAAAGAAGAATCAGCTAGTCACCGCGAAATCATAGAGCGAGTAAGCAGTATCCTACCAGCATCCGGTGCGACCATATATTGTCTTCCTGTAACCTCCCCGCAAATATACAGCTATCCCCTACCCTTATTGTTTTTTTAAGCCTTGCCACGCTTTAATCCCCCTCAGCGATATTATAATACAAAATAGGTATTTACTTTCCAAAATTCACTATCTTTGATATTATATATCCGAATAAACAAAATAATTTTCAGGAGGGTAAGTATGAAAAAGTCGATGTGGCTTATTATCACCGGGTTACTGTTCATCGGTCTGATGGCGGCTTCGTGCAGCTCAACCCCGACGAAAATCCGTGTTGCTACCGATGCTACCTGGCCTCCGTTCGAGTCCATCAACGAACAGACCAAACAGGTAGAAGGCTTTGATATTGACCTTGTGAAAGCTATTGCCGATAAAGAAAACCTGGATGTGGAATTCATCAATGTAGGATTTGACCCGCTTCTGGCCGGCATGGCGCAGGGAATATATGATGCCGCCATCTCTTCCATTACCATCACCGAAGACCGCAAGAAAGACATGCTTTTTTCCGACCCCTATTACGCCGCCGGTCAGATAGTCGTAGTGCGTAAGGATAACACCACGATAACCGGTCCGGAAACGCTTAAGGGTTCCGTAGGCGCCCAGATAGGGACCACCGGGTCTATGGAAATAGAAAAAATAAAAGCTGCGACCCTGAAGACCTACGATGACATCGGCCTGGCATTCCAGGACCTGATGAATGGACAAATCAATGCGGTGGTCAGCGATAACTGGCTGGCCCTCGGATATGTTGCTAAAAATCCGGATAAGCTGAAGACAGCCGGCTCAAAATTTACCAATGAAAATTATGGCATCGCCGTTGCCAAGGGTAAGACGGACCTGTTAGAAAAAATAAACGCCGGCTTAAAAGCAGTCAAAAGTGAAGGACTGATAGATAAACTATCTCAGAAATGGATCGAGAAGTAGGTAAGGTGTGGCTTTCCGGGGACTATTCAGGAATCTGGGTAGAGCTTTTTCCAGAAGACCCGCAGGTACAGAGGAACCTGTACCAAGTCAAGAAGAGCTAAGCCGGGTGCCGGGGGCCGAGCTGAGTTCGCGACTCGACCCCTGGTGGTGGCTGGTAGCCGGCGTTGCTGTCCTCATCATATTATTGCTGGTATTCAAGGCGGACCCTTACTGGAAGATATTGCTCTTTGTCCGCGACGGACTGGCCATCACCGTCATACTCACCGTAGCATCCTTTATCTTTATCATTATACTGGGCCTGGTAGGCGGCCTGGGGAGAATCGCTAAAAATCCCGTCATTCATCTCATAGCTACCCTTTACGTCGAGATAGTAAGGGGCGTACCACTTCTGGTACAGCTAATCTGGTGGTATTTTGCCGCCCCGGTAGTGATACAGGCAATCGGCAGAATGCTCCACATTTCCGGGATAGCAAATTATCAATCGAATGCTATTTTACTGGCCATCATCGGTCTGGTCATCTGCTACGGAGCTTACATGAGTGAAATTTGCCGCGCAGGAATCCAGAGCATCCACAAAGGCCAGATGGAAGCCGCCCGCAGCCTGGGTATGACTTACATGCAGTCCATGCGATACGTGATTTTGCCACAGGCCATGCGGGTGGTGTTACCGCCGGTCGGCAACGAATTTATCATGCTTTTAAAAGATTCCTCGCTCGTCAGCGTGGTAGCCGTAGCCGACCTCACCCGCCGCGGGCGCGAGTTCATGGCTACCCATTTCAATCCTATCGAGGTATGGACGCTCATTGCCCTGCTTTATCTTATCATGACCCTGTTTTCGGCGCGCGTGATTTCCTGGCTGGAGAAAAGGAGGAGTTACTAGAGGTAGATATGCCAGAGCCTATCATTCATATGGAAAATGTCCACAAATACTTCGGGCGGGTGCATGCACTGCGCGGCGTGAGCCTGGATATACACAAGGGAGAAGTGGTGGTCATTCTCGGGCCGTCCGGCTCAGGCAAGTCGACATTGTTACGTTGCATCAATCATCTCGAAGTCTACAACTCCGGTAAAATTATCGTCGATGGAATACTTTTAAAGAGCGCCCAGAATATTAACGCCGTAAGGCAGGAAGTGGGCATGGTATTCCAGTCCTTCAATCTCTTTTCTCACCTTACGGCCATAGAAAACCTCACACTGGCGCAGCGGACGGTACGCAAACGGGAGCGCCAAGAGGCCGAAGAAATCGCCTTAAACCTGTTAGCCAAAGTAGGTATTTCGGATAAAGCGGAGTGTTATCCGGGGCAACTCTCCGGGGGTCAACAGCAACGCGTCGCCATAGCGCGCGCCCTGGCGATGAATCCCAAGATAATGCTTTTCGATGAGCCGACGAGCGCCCTGGACCCGGAAATGATAAAAGAAGTGTTAGACGTGATGCTGGCCCTGGCCAAAGAGGGAATGACGATGCTGGTGGTATCTCATGAAATGGGCTTCGCCCGGGCAGCCGCCAGCCGCTGCATCTTCATGGACGAAGGGCAGATTATCGAGCAGGGCACACCGGACAAGCTTTTTTCTTCCCCTTCCCAGGAACGCACCAGGGTATTTCTCAGCAAAGTATTGCAGCTATAGTCCTCCCCGATAAGAACTGGTTCAAGGAAATCTGTAAGCGGTGTTTTGACCGATATAACATGAATCGAAATGTTATTTTTCGTATAGTATCAAGCTTGCCAACATTTATGTAAAATATGCCGCGTAATTGGAAATCTTCCCCTGCCCTGGCACTGACGGCACTTGTGGCCGTGACAGCCGTCTGGGGCTGGACTTTCCTTATCGTGAAGGACGCCATTTCCCGCATGCCGGTAATGGACTTCCTGGCGGTCCGGTTCACCGTGGCAACAATCGCTATGGTCGCCCTGCGCCCGACCAACCTGCGCAGAATATCACGTCGTCAACTGTGGCGCGGAGCTTTACTGGGCGCCATGCTCAGCCTGGCCTATATCACACAGACGTACGGGCTGCTTTCAACGCCCGCGGCTGTTTCCGGTTTCATCACCGGCATGGCTGTCGTCTTTACACCGATTGTTTCCTGGCTGTTGCTGCGAGATGTAATCAGCCTCAAAACCTGGCTGGCGGTAGCGCTGGCCTGTATCGGCCTGGCATTGCTCAGCCTGCACGGCTGGTCTTACGGGGTCGGCGAACTGCTGACGCTGGGATGCGCCCTGTTTCTGGCGTTTCATATTGTCGGCCTGGGGCAATGGTCATCACAGCACGAACCATACAACCTGGCCCTGATTCAGATTGCCACGGTTGCCGTAATATCACTCCTGGCCGCCGCGCCCGGCGGCATCACCCTACCACCCGATACAAGAGTCTGGGGAGTTATCGGCATAACGGCAATACTGGCGACATCATTAGCTTTTCTCGTCCAGACCTGGGCCCAATCACTGATACCGTCAACACATGTCGCCGTGGTCCTGACCATGGAGCCGGTTTTCGCGGGAATATTCGCCGTAGTCATCGGCGGCGAACACCTGACCCTGCGTACTATCGGCGGCGCAGTATGCGTGCTGGCAGCGATGTTCATTATCCAGCTGAAATTCGTTACGCCGGGTAAAAAGATGGTAACTTAGATGTAAACGGCGCAAAAAATTGTTACAGGCCTCCGGTTAATGTAAAATAGTGTTTAGTCGGGTCGGTCTAACAGGAGGTTAGCTAACGATGAAAAAGTGGCATGCTATATTACTGGTTGTCCTGCTGGCATCGCTGCCGGTCTTTTCCGCCTGCGATTTACTCGGAATAGGCGGTTCAAAAAGCAGCGAGGAGGATTATTACGATCAGCAGATAAAAGCCTACCAGCAAGTACAGGAGGCCAACCAGAAAGCTCAGGAAGCCTATAACGAGCAACTACAGAAAGGCCTTCAGGAATGGGCGAACGCCTATGGTGAATGGAGCGCTAACCAGACACAGGAGCAAGTACAGGCAGCAGCAGCAAATAAAGCCAGACAAGGCCAATAAAAGTCGAGTTACCGGTGACGATTAAACAGAACGTCGGGCAAATACTGAACGAACTCCCTGAAAGCGTTCAACTGGTAGCCGCCGCAAAAACAAGGGAGCCATGGGAAATCCTGGAAGCCGTAGAAGCCGGCATTAAAATCATCGGGGAGAACTACGTCCAAGAAGCAGAAAATGCCTATCAGGTAATCGGCGGCAAAGTCAAGTGGCATTTCATCGGGCACCTCCAGAAAAATAAGATTAAAAGAGCCGTAGAACTGTTCGACATGATAGAGACGGTTGACTCTATCGAAATCGCCAGAGAGATTGATAAAAGATGCGCAGCAATCGGCAAAATTATGCCGGTGCTAATCGAAGTAAACAGCGGACGGGAAACACAGAAGTCAGGCGTGTACCCGGAAAATGTCGAGCAGCTGATTACAGCGGCGGCAACTCTGGGTAATATCCGGATAATGGGCCTGATGACCATGGGGCCACTGGCAGGCCAGCCGGAAGACTCCAGGCCTTACTTCATCGAGACGAAAAACATATTCAAC
Source organism: uncultured Dehalococcoidaceae bacterium (assembly GCA_964422155.1). Taxonomy (GTDB): domain Bacteria; phylum Chloroflexota; class Dehalococcoidia; order Dehalococcoidales; family RBG-16-60-22; genus JBGPRB01. The sequence goes on from CAYQZZ010000030.1 coordinate 13,123, forward strand.
CGCGTTAAAAAACTGGGCCTGCCGAACGTCGAGATGAAATATCTTTCCATGGGAATGACGAACTCCTATCAGATTGCCCTGGAAGAGGGCGCCAATATCATAAGAATTGGCAGCAGGATATTCGGCGAAAGAGACCACCAGAAATAGTGTCGGCAGCCACTGACAAGCACTGCCTTGCCCGTTCCTTGACAAAAGGAGACAGCTTCGCCAGAATTGAAGCAGGAGAACCTGTTAATCTTTTTTCTCCGTATTAACAGCAGGTAAGGACTCGTGTGGATAAAGCAAAACCGGAAAATACTGCCGTGGGGCAGGAACAAATTATACAGGCAACCAGGCAGATTCTAAATAGATTCAGCCGAAAAAGATTGAGTCTTATCCCGATATTACAGAGCGTACAGGGCAAGCTTGGTTACCTGCCGCGTAAAGCCATGACCGAAATCGCCGAATACTTAAATATCGCGGCTATTGATGTCTATGGCGTGGTCACTTTCTACAACCAGTTCCGACTCAACCCGCCGGGGCGGCACTCCATAAGAGTATGCCTGGGCACCGCCTGCCACATGAAAGGCGGCTATATCATCCTCGACGCCTGGAAACGCAAATTGAGTATCAAGCCGGGCGAAACGACCAAAGACCGTGAGTTCGACCTGGATATCGTGGCCTGTGTCGGCTGCTGCACCATGGCCCCGGTAAGCGTAGTCGACGGCAAACCGGAAGGCAGGGTAGAGCCTACCAGGGTCGACGGCATTTTACTCGCCTTCGAACGCGAGCGCGAAGCAAAGGATGCAGTAAAAAGTGAAAGCAACTGAACAGACAGCGGCAGCCGCCGCCTTTCGTGAGATAAAAGAACGCGCCGAAGCGCACTGGCGAGAGCTAAGGCAAAACAAACCGGTAATCATGGTCGGCACCGCTACCTGCGGACGCGCCGCCGGCGCATTGGACGTCGTCAAGACTTTTAGAGAAGAAATTAAAAAGTATAATATAGACTGCCCGGTGATAGAGGTTGGTTGCATGGGGCACTGCTACGCCGAACCCATCGTGATTATCAGCAAGCCAGGCTATCCGCCGATATGCTATGGTTACGTCAACCCGGTCATCGCCGAGAGATTGGTAAAAGAGTTTATCCTGGGCGAAAATCCCTGTCCCGAGTTCGTCATCGGCGCGCTGGAAGCGAACGAACTCCTGCCCAGTTTCCAGGACTTTCCCCGGGCTAAATACGAACAGAAAATTATCCTGAAAAACTGCGGACACATCGACCCTGAAGAAATAGAACACTACATCGCCGGCGGAGGCTATGCCGCCCTGGCTAAAGCACTGGAGATGACCCCGGAAGCCATCGTCGATGAAATCAAGAGGTCGAAATTGAGGGGTCGCGGCGGGGCGGGCTTTCCCGCTGGCCGGAAATGGCAGGCCGGACGCGACGCTAAAGGAACACCGAAATACATCATCTGTAACGCCGACGAGGGCGACCCCGGCGCCTTTGTCGACCGCGCCATACTGGAGAGCGACCCCCACTCGGTAATAGAAGGCATGATAATCGCTGGCTATGCCGTCGGCGCCCGCTACGGCTATATCTACGTACGCGCCGAATATCCCCTGGCCGTAGAACGGCTGGAAATTGCGCTTCGTCAAGCGAAAAAGTTAAAATTTACCGGCACTAATATCCTGGGTAGCGATTTTAGCTTCGATATCAGGCTTTTCCAGGGTTCCGGCGCCTTCGTCTGCGGTGAGGCGACCGCCCTGGCTAACTCCATCGAGGGCAGGCCGGGCAATCCCCGCCCCAGACCTCCCCGTATGACTACGGCAGGACTCTTCGGCAAGCCGACGGTCGTCAACAATGTCAAGACCCTCGCCTTCGTACCGCAGATAATCAAAAACGGTGCCGAGTGGTTTAAAGGAATCGGCACGAAAGATAGCCCGGGCACGGCCGTCTTCGCCCTGGCAGGCAAGATAGTCAATACGGGCATGGTCGAGGTACCCATGGGCACCACCCTAAACCAGATTATCTTCGATGTGGGCAGCGGCATTCCCAAGGGCAAACGCTTCAAAGCCGTCCAGATAGGCGGCCCTTCCGGCGGCTGCCTCCCAGAATCGTCCCTGGACCTGCCCGTCGATTTCGACTCTCTTCAGGTGGCCGGCGCCATCATGGGCTCCGGCGGTATGGTTGTCCTCGACGAGGACGACTGCATGGTGGAGATAGCCCGCTACTTCCTGGAGTTCACCCAGCGTGAGTCCTGCGGCAAGTGCACCTTCTGCCGACTGGGCACCAAGCAGATGCTGGAGATATTGACCGACTTCACGCAGGGCAAGGGCACGATAGAAGATATCGACGGCCTGGCAAAATTGGCCGAAGAAGTAAAGGCAGGGTCGCTGTGCGGACTGGGACAAACGGCACCAAATCCCATCCTGACCACCCTGAGCTACTTCCGGAACGAATACGAAGCCCACATCCAGATGGGCAAATGCCCGGCACTGATGTGCCAGCACCTCATCGCCTACTATATACTCCCCGATAAGTGCGAACGCTCCTGCGATGCCTGTGTCGGCAGCTGCGCCGTGGAGGCCATCAGTCCAAATAAGAAGAGAATCAAGGTCATCGACCAGGAGAAGTGCGTCAAGTGCGGCACCTGCCTTAAAGCCTGTCCGCCGCAATATAACGCCATCGTGAAGCTATCGCCGCCGAGCGAGGTGCCCGCAAAATGAAGATGGTGACGATTACCATTGATGGAAAAGTAATAAAAACCCGAGCCGGCGAAAAACTTTTATGGGCGGCGCTGGAAAACGGCATTTATATCCCCAACCTGTGCGCCATCCGGGACAAACCTGAGCCGAACGCCGCCTGCCGACTCTGCTTCGTGGAGATAGAGGGGGAAAAGGAGCCGGTTACCGCCTGCACCGTAGAGGTAAGCGACGGCATGATGGTGAATACCAGAGGGGAAAAGTCAATAGCGCTGGCGCGCGCCGGTTTCGAGCTTTTAATGGCGTCTCACACGCTGGACTGCGCTCACTGTCCGGCCAACGGCACATGCGAGCTCCAGAAAATTGCCCGCGTCCTTAAATGCAAGCTAAAACCCAAACGCCTGCGGCTGCTTTTACGGGACCTGCCGATAGATAACAGCAATCCGCTATTCACTTATGACCCCAATAAGTGCATCCTATGCGGGCGGTGTGTCTGGGAATGTCGGAAACACCATGAGAAAGCCCTGCTGGGTTTCGCCCACCGGGGCTTTGAAAGAAGACTGACTACCTTCGCTGATGAACCTATAGGCGCCGACAGGTGCCTTGACTGCGGCGAATGCGTTAAAGTATGTCCAACGGGCGCGCTGGCGTTTAAAGAGGAGAAAAAGCCGTCGGGCAAAACTTAACCCGGCTTTGATTTTATCAATATCTTAAATTATCCCCTTCTCCAATCAGTGATATCTTAGAAAAGCGCGAGATTATTTGATTGGAGAGGGGACAAAAATTGAGAGGGGGCTGGCGCCCCCTTTCGACAAGCTCAGGGCAAGCCCCTCTCGCTACGCACTCCCCTATTGGAAATGGGGATAAGGGGATTAAAAATCCCACTATGCCCCCTTTTCGAAAGATGGTAGAAACACTTAAGCTAGAGATTGTTGCCCTTCCCGATAAAATCAGGACTCCTCGCAATGACATTTAAGACTGCCTAGCGTTAACGTCCCCTCTTCTCACGTGAGGTTGCCCGCTTCTGTCCGGGACGCCTTTCATTACGAAAATCGGGCGCCATGATATTGAAGGTGACGCTTATCTGCCGGTCGACCAGGCGAGAGCTGATGGAGGCGTCCAAGCCAGCCATAATTTCATCGAGGGAATACCGGGTGGTGATAACAGTGGGCAGTCGGCTGTTATAGCGGTAGTTGATGAGCTGATAAAGCTTTTCCCTGACCCAGGGATTGGTGGACTGCTCACCGAAATCGTCCAGAACGAGCAGCGGGGCTGTCTTAACGCTTTCGAAAAGCTGGTCGTAGGATACCTTGCTCTCCGGATTGAAGGCAGAGCGGAGATGGTCGAGGAAGTCCGGGACCACCACGAAAAGGGCCGGTTTACCTATCTCATAGCGATAGTTGACAATAGCGGCCGCCAGGTGTGTTTTACCGCAGCCTGTCTCTCCCATGAAGACCAGCCAGCCTTCGGGGTTTTTAGCAAAATCGAAGGCAAGGCGATAGGCGGCATCCATATTATCCTGCTGTTCCATGGATAAATCATTACGGCGCTTATAATTGATAAATGTCATATTTTTCTGGAGCTCGAACTCCGGTGCCCAGGCATACACCGAGGACGGTGACTCTTCCTCAAGGACAAAGACCTGGCAGAGACGGGGGTCGGTCAGGCGGGTACGCAGCCTATCGTCCATCTGCTCTACAGACGTAATAGTAACAATAACCGTCGGCAACCCACTATTGAAGCGGGAAGTCAGCAGCTGGTCGAGCTTCTCTTTAGCCCATGACGTGCCGGACTGCACTCCTAAATCATCCAGCACAAGCAGCGGGGTATTCCGAACATGGTCGAAGAACTCATCATAAGGTATCTCACTATCAGGGTTGAAGGAAGCGCGTATGCGGTCGAGAAGGTCGGGGACAGTGATATAAAAAGCCGGGTGGCCCTGCCTGATACGTTCGTTAACGATAGCCGCCGCCAGGTGGGTCTTACCGCTGCCGCTGGGCCCACCCAGTACCAGCCAGCCCTTCGGTTCGGCGGCGAAGGCCTGGGCGGACTGGAAGGCCCTGGCAAACCGCTCCTGGCTTCTTTGATTGCTGCTTCTACCTTCGGGCATGAGATTATCGAAGGTGAAGCGGGCTAAAGAGCCCAGATTGCTGTACTGCCCCAGACGCGCCTGACGCTCGTCATCCTGCTCGCTTTGAACACAGCGGCAGGGAACGACCTGACTATAGTCCGGCTGCCCCGAAGGCAAACGGGGATGAACGATACGGGCACCCTTACAGACGGGACAATCGGGAGTTATCGCTGGCTCTTGGTCAGCGCTGGACCATGTGTCCGTATTTTCCTTTGAAGTACTTGTCCGGGCCTGTCTTTTTAGTATCTCGCTGATATGTTCCATCACTTCGGCCTTCTACCGACCAGTTCTCCAGAATCTTGGCAATATATTTAATGCTCCGCTTATTATGTAAAACCGCTTCTTTAATGGCATCCCGAATCCAGTCCTCCGGATACAGCTTCTCGGCGTCACGGAGCTCATCGGCAATCATCGGGGTCAACATGCCGATGTTCTGCTCATAAAGGGTGAAAATATCCGGCAAATCCTCAGCCTGGACAGGAACCGGCGCTCCGGCCTTCAATCCTGATAATTTAAGTTCACCGCTCTCGATTTTCGCCACTACCTGACGGCCGTTCCCATCGTTCAGAAAATATGTTTCTTCCTCCTTCACATGTGAAGGGCTGTCCTTTTCGACGGCTATACTTAACAACGTACCCCGTTCAGTGGCCATTTTCAAAGCTTTGCGCAGGACTTCCTCGGGTGAAATGTCAGACCCTTTCAAGCTGCTCATCAGGCTGGCATTCCCCAGCAGCTCGCTATAGCTGACAAAGCGGGGATAGCCTTTTTTGCCGTACAGCAGCGCCATGACGTGCAGGGTCGTCTTCAGCTCGGCGATATCGTCTATTTCCGGCAGCAGGTTGCTGAAGAAGACATTAGGGATGGAGGTATACACCGCCCTTCCGCTGGAAGGAAAACCCTGAAACTGCCTCATAGTAAAGTCGGCTCCACGCTGCCTAAACTTTCGAACCTGGCCAGGTTTTGACGGAAACGCAGCTTTATCCGGCCGGTGGGCCCGTTGCGGTGCTTGGCGATAATTACGTCGGCTTCTTCACGCGGGTACTCCCTATCAGGGTGAGCGGCTATCCATTCCTCTTCGCTCTTGTAGTAATACTCGTCACGATAGATAAACAGGACAACATCCGCGTCCTGCTCGATGCTGCCGCTCTCACGAAGGTCAGAAAGCTGGGGTTCGTGGGAAGCCCGCCACTCTACGGCACGGCTTAGCTGCGAAACCGCCAGCACCGGGGCGTTGAGCTCACGAGCCAATGCCTTGAGGGACCGGGAAATGTAGGTGATTTCCTGCACCCGGTTCTCACCCCTGACCCCTTGCCCCTCCATCAACTGGAGATAGTCGATAATGACCATATCAATACCGCGCTCATAGTTGAGGCGGAGCGCCTTGCTGCGCATCTCGGCCATACGCAGGAGCGGTGTGTCATCGACATAAATATCCGCCGTGGAGAGAACGCCGGTGGCTTCCATAACACGCCTTTCCTCATCCTCGGTATGCTCTCCGAACCGTACCCGCCGGGAGTTGACACCGGACTCGCTGGACAGCAGACGCAGCACCAGCGAGTCACGCGCCATCTCCACGCTGAAAAGGGCGACACACGCCCGGTGCTCAACGGCGGCATTACGGGCGATGTTCAAAGCCAGGCTGGTCTTCCCCATGCTAGGCCGGCCGGCGATAATGACAAGGTCGGAGCGCTGGAATCCGCCGAGGAACTCATCCAGGCCGGCGAAGCTGGAAAGTATATAGGGCAACCGCTCGGGCCGCTCCTCAGATGTCGGCGGCGCCACTTCAAAGTACTTGTCCAGCACCTGCCGTATATGGGTCAGGTCACCGGAGCCCTGACCGCGACGCAGTTTGAATAATATGCCCTCCGCTTTCGCCAGGCTATCCTCGACATCCGGCCCGGCCTCATAGCCTATGGCAGCAATGCGGTCGCCGGCGGTTATCATCTGGCGCATGACCGAAAGCCGGTAGACAATCCGGGCATAGTGCTCAATATCAAGGGAGGTGGGGCAAACAGATATCAGATAGCTAAGACGTGCGGCGCCCCCGCACGCTTCCAGCCGCCCCTTGCGGGAAAGCTCCTGCGCCAGCGTAATCTGGTTGATAGCTTCGTCACGCTGGTAAAGCGCCATACAGGCTTCGTAAAGCCACTGGTTCTGCTCATAATAGAAATCAGCCGGCTGAAGAAAGCCGGCAATCTGAAAAATAGCCGTGCCGTCAATCAGCAGCGAGCCGATGACCGCCTCTTCGGCATCATTATCATTGGGCGGCAGCCTGACATCATTCACGCTATTCCGTCTCCTTCTTTTCCTCTTTCGCCTCTACATCCTCTGTTTTGGCTTCCGTTTTCTTCGCCTTCTTCGCCCTGGGCTTCTTTTCTTTCTTTTCTTCTTTTTCCGGCTTTTCTTCCTTTTCGGCTTTCTCTTCGGCTTTTTCGGGTTTCTGTTCTTTTTCCGCCTTCTCTTTCTTGGCGGGTTTGGCTTCTTTGGGAGGCTTCTCTTCCTTGACGGCTTTGACCGATTTTTCCTTCTTTTCGGCTTTCCCGGGCTTTTCTTCTTTTTCCGCCTTCTCTTCTTTGGCCGGCTTTTCTTCCTTTTCCACTGTTACCGGCTTTTCTTCTTTCTCTTCTTTCGGCGGTTTTTCTTTCTTGGCCTTCTTCTCTTTTTTCTCGACTTTTTCTTTCTTCTCTTCGGTCTTTTCCTCGGCTTTTTCCGCTTTCTTCTCGACTTTTACCAGTCTCTCGGCGCCCTCCTCATCGGACATCACCGTGACGCTGACCACGGCGGTAATATCATGGGTAAAGCGGATGGTCACGTCATAAACACCGACCTGCCGGATGGGCTCAGCCAGGTCCACTTTTCTCTTATCGACCTCGCGGCTGATGGTCTTGCTTAACTCAACGGCAATATCAGCGCCGGTGACGGAACCATAAAGCTTCTCATTTTCGCCGACCTTGGCTTTCAGGGTAATTTCCACGCCACTTATTTTCCTGGCTACCTCAGCCATCTCGGCTTCTTCAAGCGCCCGCTGCTTGACTATCTTCTTCAAATGCGCCTCAACCGCGGCGGCGGCCTGAGAGTTGGCCAGGACAGCCAGCCTGCGGGGGAACAGATAGTTGCGGGCATATCCGTCGGCCACTTCCTTGGTCTGTCCGGCCCTGGCTACGTTAGTAACATCCTCGATAAAAATAACCTTCACAACATTCTCCTTTTTTTAATGACAATTTAATTTACCCGATAAACGAAAAAGGGTCAACATCCGCCACACACACCATCCAGAAAATATTTTTCAGAAAAATGCCCTATCCGCTGATATATTTGCCGGCATTGACGGCAGCCACGGCGCCATCGCCGGCGGCACCAATCACCTGCCGGATAGAGCCGCTGCGTATGTCGCCGGCGGCAAAAATACCGGGTACACTCGTTTCCAGTCTCTCGTTGGCAACAATGGCCCCGACCTCGTTTAAAGTCAAAAGCCCTTTGAGATAGCCGGTGGCGGGCTGAGACCCGACAGATACAAAGACCCCGGAGACAACGAGAACCGATTCCTTTTTAGTATTTATATTACGGACCCGGATTTTATTGACGAAAGTCTCCCCTAAAATTTCTTCAACCACAGTATCCCAGAGAATTTCTATCCTGGGCTCAGACATGACCTTTTCCTGTAAAATTTTGGTGGCGCGCAGCTCGTGACGACGGTGTATTAGCATTATTCTGGAGGCGAATTTTGTAAGCTCGAGAGCTTCGGTAACGGCGGCATTGCCGCCGCCAACTACGGCTACCGTTTTATCCCTAAAGAAAGCACCGTCACAGGTGGCACAGTAAGAGACACCTTTCCCGGTATACTGAGCTTCGCCGGGGACTCCCAGTTTCTGTCGTTCCGAGCCGCCGGCTATAATTATCGCCCCCGCAATGAAGTCACCCTGCGATGTCTTGACTATCTTCTGCTGGCCGTTTATTTCAATGCCGGTGACCTCAGCCGCCAGCGTCTCCAGCCCGAACTTCGTCGCTTGCTGGTGCATCGCCTGCGTTAAATCGATACCGCTGATACCCGCGGTAAAACCGGGGTAGTTTTCCACAAGCTCAGCGTTAATTATCTGCCCGCCGACCGCCCCTTTTTCGATAAGGAGACTGCTCAGCCTGGCCCGGGAGGTATAAATACCGGCGCTCAAACCGGCCGGCCCACCGCCGATAATGACGACGTCATATGTCTTGAGGGAACCCATCTGATTTCAACCCCTTTTCTAATTGAAATAACCAATAACCAAGATACAAGTACCAAACAAATATCAAATCACAATATTCAAACGTATAAAGCATTTGATTATTCTAATTTGGTTATTGGTTATTGTTTGGTTATTGTTACTTGTCACTTGCTTATTTTCTCTCGTTTCGTATTCTAATTTTTGAATGTCGTATTTTCTCTTAAATTACAGAGCTGTGTCGAGGTTTTTCTTCAGTTCAGCCTTCGGCCTGTAGCCGACGATATTGGAAACGGGCTGCCCGTTTTTGAAGAGGATAAGCGTGGGAATGCTCATCACGCCATACTGGCTGGCTATCCTGGGATTATCGTCAACATTTATTTTAAAGAAGGCAACCTTGCCATCATATTCGCTAGCCAATTCATCAACGATGGGAGCCACCATCCGGCACGGCCCGCACCAGGGCGCCCAGAAATCGACCAGCACCGGTACCTTCGCCTTTAAAACAGTCTCACCGAATTTGGCTTCTTCAATCTCCACTGGCTTGCTCATAACTTTCCTCCGCGATTTTTCCTATTATGTTCCGTTCAACAGTTTCCCTGGCCAGACCGATGGCATTCTTGATAGCTTTGGCCTGGCTGCGTCCGTGCGCGATGATGACATTGCCGTTAACGCCCAGAAGACATGCCCCGCCATATTCGGAATAGTCCATCTTCTTCGTCCAGGAACCCAGACCGATGTCACTCAGGAGGTCACGCGCTTTCAGGCGGGAGACGCTGGAAAAGACACGCCCCAGCTCCTTTACCGAGGTTAAGAAATTGTCATTGAAACCCTCGATAGTCTTAAGAACGATATTGCCGGTAAAGCCATCGGTGACAATGACATCGGCGGTCCTTTTGACAATATTCTGGCCTTCAATATTCCCGATGAAGTTTAAATCCCTGGCGTCTTTCAGAAGCTGGTAAGCCTCCTGAACCAGACGATTGCCCTTGCCCTCCTCAACACCGTTGCTGAGAAGGCCGACCCGCGGCGACGGAATTTTAAGAAGGTATTTGCTGTATAGAGAGCCCAGCCTGGCGAACTCCAGCAGGTGCTCCGGACGGCAATCGGAGTTGGCGCCGGCATCAACCAGAAGAGCCGGGACTGACGATATGGTATCCAGGAAACAACCGATGGCCGGCCGGCTGACCCCTTTGGCTTTACCCAGAGTGAGAAGGGCTGAACCGACCACCGCCCCGGTATTCCCCGCCGAGACAAAAGCCTCAGCATCGCCGCTCTTCAGCAAATTGATGCCGACAACAATCGACGAGTCCGGCTTGCTTTGAATCGCCTTCATCGGGTGTTCATTAAAGTCGATAACCTGCTTGGCGTCGACGATGGTGATGCCGGTCTTGCTCAGGGATTTCTCCGCCAGCTTGTTGATTACGTTTTTCCTGCCCACCAGGATAATCTCCACCCCGTATTCCTGAACAGCCTTGAGGGCACCTTTGACTACCTCGTGAGGAGCATAGTCGCCTCCGGCAGCATCGATAGCAATTTTTATGTTTTTCAACTAATCTCCCTTATCTAGGGGTGCTTCCTTCCCATATGTCACATTGACCTCCCCAGCAGGCAACAACATGGTCGTCTTCCGAAATCCTGA
>CAYQZZ010000031.1:0-23637 GCA_964422155.1 uncultured Dehalococcoidaceae bacterium
CGCAGGCGATGCCCACGTCGGCGTCTTTAGCCTCGCCGGGGCCGTTGACCACGCAGCCCATTACCGCCACCTTTATCGGCTTATCGATTTTTTGCAGCCTTTTCTCGACTTCTTCGGCCAATTTTAGCACGTCCGCCTCGGCGCGACCACACGTGGGGCAGCTTACCAGAACCGGGCCGTGCTCTCTTAAATTAAGGCTCTTTAAAATCTCATAAGCGGCGATAACCTCTTCGCAGGGAGGGGCGGTCAGAGAAACCCTGATAGTGTCCCCGATACCCAGCCAGAGCAGCGTGCCGATGCCCACCGTGCTGCGGATAACGCCAGTGCGGGGCGTGCCGGCCTCGGTGATGCCGATGTGCAGGGGATAAGGCATCTTCTCCGCGATACTCCGGTACGCCTCGATAGTGGTGGGGACATCGAAGGCTTTCAGTGAGACTTTAATAAGGTCGAAGTCCAGGCTTTCCAGAAGTCTTATCTGTTCTAAAGCCGCCTCGACCATCCTTTCAGCGATACTTAAATTCGGATTGTCAGTTTTCGGCCCTCGCGTCGTCACGCGGTGACTATGGCGGGCAGGTAAACTGCCGGCATTCACCCCGATGCGGATGGGGACTCCCCTTTCTTTCGCCGCCAGCGCCACTTTTTTCACTTTATCCGGCTCGCTGATATTGCCCGGGTTAAGGCGGAGTCCATCGGCTCCCGCTTCCAGCGCCATTAAAGCCAGGCGGTAGTCGAAGTGGATGTCCGCCACCAGCGGTATTATAATTCCCTTCTTTATGTCAACTATAGCCCGGGCGGCTTCAGCATCCGGCACGGCTAAACGCACCAGCTCGCAGCCGCAGTCCTCAAGCTCTTTTATCTGCCTGATGGTAGCCCTGACATTGCGAGTATCGGTCTTGGTCATCGACTGCACCACGATGGGCGCGCCCCCGCCGATGGTGACATCGCCGATTTTAATGGCCTTGCTCGTTCTCCGCGACATCATGGCACCAGGCTCCCCCCGGTTGCCCATCGGAAAACATCCTGGTAGGTAATCAGTATCATCAAAGCTATCAATATCATAAATCCGACGGTGTGCACGATGCCTTCAACCCGCGGGGACACGCGCTTGCCGCGCCGCAGCCACTCCAACACGATGAATATCATCCTGCCGCCGTCAAGGGCCGGGAACGGTATTATCTGCGTTATCGCTATCGCTATGCTGATGAATGCCGTCAGCTCCAGCACCGGACTTATCCCGCTATGGGCCACCTCTCCGGCGACCTGCACGATACCCACCGGCCCGGCCGGCACGAATGGCACGGTGCCGATAATCATGCCGATTATCCCATTCTTGTACAGGACAAGGGTTTCGATACAGTCACGCGACCCGATAGGAATTGCCCGCCAGAAAGGAAGACTTTCGCTGACGATTACTGAATTAACGTTCTGAGATAGAGTACCGATGGCCCCCTGCCCTGCCGGCGGCCGCCAGCGCGGCGTGAGCTTTACCACTTCGGTAGTAGAGTCAGCATGTTTGAGGGTTATGGAAATTTCCGTGCCCAGTCCAAGCTGAATATCTCGGGCAAGGTCGCCCAGACTGTTTACCGGTTTTTTGTTCACACTGATAATCGTATCGCCGGCTTTGATACCGGCCATTTCCGCCGGCGACCCGGGGGCAACCTCCTGAACCACTACCTGTCCGTTGACGATATTATGAGGCACCATGTAAGCCACGGATAAAAGCACGAAGGGCAGTAATAAATTCATCAGTATGCCCCCGCTGATGACCAGCATCCTGACGCCGTGGCTCCGGGCCGCCAGGGCTTTCGGCACGGTGGGGTCTACTTCGCCGGGCAGCTTGTTAAAGCCGCCGAAGGGTATCCAGTTGATGGAATATATCGTCTCCCCCCATTTCTTACCGTAAAGACGGGGCGGGAAACCGACGCCGAACTCCTCTACCCATACCCCCGTTGCCTTGGCCATGATGAAGTGTCCCAGTTCATGGACGATAACAAGCACGGACAGGACAACCACGCCTGCCACTATCGTAAGTATCATTTATTATCTCCCCTGATAAGCCCGAGGACCGTTTCTCGCGCCCAGGTATCCGCCGCCATTATCTCTTCAACCGAGGACCGAGACACCTCCCGGTGCCGTTCAAGCACCTTCTCGACAAGACGCGCGATATCAACAAATCCTATACGCCGCGACAGGAAAAGGTCGACAGCTACCTCATCGGCAGCGCAGAGTACGGCCGGGTAAGTACCACCTTTCCTGCCTGCTTCGATAGCCAGGCGGAGACAGGGAAACCTGGCCATATCGGGCTGCTGGAAGGTAAGTTGAGATAAATTACTCCAATCAAGACGCGGCAGGTCGGGATTGGCGAGGCGGTCGGGATAGGATAACGCGTACTGAATTGGCAAACGCATATCGGGATAGCTCAACTGCGCTTTGACCGAACCGTCAACGAATTCCACCATGGAATGAATAATACTCTGAGGGTGAATCAGCACCACAACGTCTTCCACATTTATATCGAAGAGCCAGTGAGCTTCGATAACCTCAAGGCCTTTATTCATCAGTGTCGCCGAATCGATAGTCACTTTTTTCCCCATCTTCCATGAGGGGTGGTCGAGAGCCTGCTCGACGGTTATCCGCGCCATCTGCGTCTTTGAAGAGTCGCGGAAAGGCCCCCCGGACGCCGTCAGGATAATCCGTCGCGCCGCCTGTTTCTCTCCATTGAGGCACTGCCATATGGCGCTGTGCTCGCTATCTACGGGCAGAATCCGCGCTCCGCTTCGCCCGGCCTCACCGGTTATTATTTCTCCGGCAGCCACCAGAGACTCTTTATTGGCGAGAGCGATATTCTTACCGGCTTTCACCGCTGCCAGAGTGGCGCCCAGTCCAGAAACTCCCGACGTTGCGATAACCACGGTATCCACGTCAGGATTACGAGCCATCTCCTCGAGCGATTGATACGTACACCCCATGGCACCTAAACGATTCCGGGTATCTTTCTCATCTCTGCCGACTAACGAATAGTTGACGAACTCCGGCTTAAATTCGCTGACCTGTTCCGCCAACAAATCGAGGTTTTTACCCGCAGCCAGCCCGACGATGCGAAAGCGCTCCTTTAGAGAGCGTACGACATCAAGTGTCTGCCGCCCTATAGAGCCGGTCGACCCCAGCACTGCCAGCCTCTTTATCCTATCAACCATAATACCTATATCTTACAACAAATGCCTAATTGAAGCTATTGACAGAGATAAGAGGGAGAATTAAGATATGTCAAAGGGAATTTCATAATTTCAGATGATAGTTCACAGGAGGTATAATGAATACATCAATGGGGATAAGCAAATCGGTGGTGCTGGCTGTCGGCCAGCAGTTCCACCTTAAGGTAGGAAAGGACCACATTATTTATGCTGGTATGCTGTCCGATGACGTATACTCCATCGTGCAGAAAAAAGCCAATGGCTATCAAGGATATGCCTGGAACCTGTTTTTCCCCAAAAAGAAACAGGATATAACGATAGACGGCATTAAACTCTACGTCGAGAGAGTTAGCCCGGAAGAAATTCAGCTCAGGTTAGCGTAGCAGGCTTTCACTACCAAGAATAATGACAGGTTGATGAAGTTGATTAATAATGTCATTCTGAGGAGCCCTGACGAAACCGGGCGACGAAGAATCCGTCTTCTACTACGTGGGGATGCGGATTCTTCCCCCGATTGCATCGGGGTCAGAATGACAGTATACCTTTGCTAGATACCCTCAGTTTATATCACGATCTCCGATTTTCTCGTCTCGTTACCACGCAGAAACAGGATGGTCACGATATTACCGGGCTTCATTCCCGCCAGCGCCCGTTCCAGGTCGGCAGTATTGTTAATGCGTCTTCCATTGATTGCGGTGATAATATCCCCCTCTTTAAGCCCTGCCTTCTCCCCCAGAAAACCCCGTGATACCTCACCGATAATAGCCCCGAGCACAGGAGCCGCTCCCGTCTTCGGGGCTACCTTGTCGGCGTCAGCTATCTTCAGGCCAAAGCGAACGGGTTTATTGCCGTTGCCGTCCGCTATCAACTCTTGAATTCTGGCCCGGTCGAAGCCAATGACCGCCTGGCCGTCGATAACAATCACCGGCACGCCCATCTGGCCGGTCAGATTAACCATTTCTTCCGCCGCCATCCGGTCGCGGGAAACATCGTATTCCGTATATTTAACACCAAGCTGGCCAAGGTAACTCTTGGCTTGATAACAGTACCCTCAGGTCGGCGTAGTGTATATCTTAACATCCATTATCATCACCTCATAAGCTCAAGAATTGCTATCCTTATCTATCTCCACTTCGGGTAATTTGGGCAAATTTAACGGGTTACTGTTCTTCTTTAAAGGATTGAACGGCGGAAACGCATTGAGGAATTCTTTCTTTTCACCGCAGTATTTACACGTGCCACCACTCTTAGGTCCATTGGCGACCTCGATTACCCAGAAATGGTGACACTGTTCTTTCTCTGTGTTTTCCTGAATCCTTTCTTTAACTCTCTGTTTCATCACACACCCCCTATCTGCCATTCATGATAATTTTAGTTCAGAAGGCTCTTATTGTATGCGACTTTTATCCCATATAAATAATAAGGAGTAATTATGAATAAATTATGAAAAAAGCCGAAAATACTCAGGTTGAAAAGTGATAGCGGGGAATCCAATGGAACCGGCAGCGGCGCTAGCTGTACTCAAGCCCGGTCGTCTTCAATGATTATCTCGAAAGGACAACTGATGGCATTGTTGGGACAGACAAGCTCACAGAGAGTACACCAGCGGCACTCGTCCACGTCGACAGCCTTGACGGCGTTATCCACAAGCACCAGAGCGCCACAGGCACATACGCTGACGCATAAACCGCAGCCCTGGCACTTATCTCTATCTATTAACGGCATCTCTCTCATATTTCTGTCTCCACATACACTTTATTATAAAATCGAAAGCTGTATGTTGTCTGCGACATTTCTCTCATCAGACTATACCCGCTATTTCCCTGAGGGCTTTCTGGTTGGTAATGATAATGCGGTTACGCTCCATTCTGATGGTACCTTCTCCCTCCAGATTCTTAAGAGACCTCCCCACCATCTCGCGGGCGGTGCCTATCATCGCCGCCATCTCCTGCTGAGTAAGGCGCGGCCTCTCGCTGGCCCCGTCTCCGGTGTATTCAAGCAGTATCTTGGCGACCCTGCCGGTGACATGCCGGAAGGAGAAATCCTCAACCAGCGCCACCAGTTCCTGCACCCGGCGCGATAGTACCTGAATTACGTTCAAGGCCACCTGCGGGTACTCCTTGATAACGTTTTCCAGGTCCTTCTTCTTTATCCCGTTGAGAACAACCGCCCCCATAGCCCCGGCACTGACCAGATTCACGCCGCCGCTCAGAACGGGGACATCATTGAACGATTCACCGGGGCGTATGATGCGGAAAATCTGTTCCTTGCCATCAGCCGATGTCTTGAAGACTTTAACCACGCCGGCAACAACAAAGTACAATACCTCGGCCGGTTCTCCCTCGAAAATCAGTATCTCACCCCTCTCCACCTTTTTTTCGAAGATATGTCTACTGATAGAGGAAAGAACAGACTCGTTCAATCCGGAGAAATAAGGTACTGACTTTAAAGACTCTACCTGAACCGTCATATCTGCCCGCTTGTCCTGCTGATATCCTGCTCAAAATTACATCTAGGATTATACCAGCTTATAGAACATACGGCAAAATGGAACAACGAGATTGTTAAATAATGTCATTCTCGGGCTTGACCCGAGAATCCAGACACCCTTACCCCCGCACACCCCTCTGGATTCCCGCCTTCGCGGGAATGACGGTATGGGAGTTCTGGATTCTTGCTTCTGCATTAAGTACGGAACTAGATTCGCTGGAATGACAATTGTAGGAAGGCTGGAATGACAGCAAGCCATGGTAAAACAACCTCATCACCGGATTGAAGGAAAAGACATACTCTGCGGATTCATGGAATCGTGCCGCTAGCTCATGCTGCGGAAATAGTAGCCGACGCCGGGTTCGGTTAAAATATATTTTGGCTGGGATGGGTCCGGCTCTATCTTCTGGCGCAAATGTGAAACATAAATCCGCACGTAATCAACGTCGTTAATATATTCCCAGCCCCAGACGTTCTCCAGTATCTGTTGATGAGACAGGATGCGGCCGGCATTTTCCACGAGCAATGCCAGAAGACGGAATTCCCGTGGCGTAAGCTTCAACCTCTCGCCATTTACGATAACTTTCCTCTCCGCCACATCAATAGTGAGGTATTCATTGGTAAAGAGAACCTTCTTCCTTTCATGCTTATAAGAAGGTTTGTCGGCACGCCGTAAAACCGCTTTCACCCTGGCCAGCAGTTCCCTGTTCCCCACCGGTTTGGATAGATACTCATCAGCACCACATTCAAGACCACGTACAATATCGTCCTCGGTGTTACGCTTACCGGTGAACATGATAACGGGCATATCACTGACTTCACGAATCAAACGGCATGTCTGCCAGCCATCGATTTCCGGCATCATGACATCAAGAAGGACAAGGTCAGGCTTACGTTCATAAACGATGCGTACGGCTTCCTGCCCGCTGCTGGCTTTAAGCACTTCATACCCATTGCTGCTCAGGACCTGTTCAGCTAGTCTGAGCTGGGCAACCTCGTCATCAACGACAAGTATTTTCTTGGCCACGGGTGTTCCTCAAGATGCAAATCAGTATCTATTTCCAATAATTTTACGAAATTCTTTACCGGCTGCGGCAGTTAACCGATTTCGACAGATACGGGCAATGTCAGACTTTGCTGCTGTTTATCCGACTCAATTCAAGATCGTTTGTCAATATTATTTATCAAGTCGAGCATGCGTTGACTGTATTTCAGTATGTCGGCTAAGCCGCGCCGCTGTTCTTCGTTAATTTTCCCCGGCACTTCATCCTGCATCAATTCGGCATAGCCGATAATAATATTCAGTGAAGCACGAAAATCATGGGCTATTTTCCCAATATCGTTGCGTTTTATCTGATTACCTGTCTTACGCTCTCCATTGACGACCACCAACCGCTTGCTGGAGCGCGGTAGGCTTTTTATAAGCTCATCGTTTTTCTCTTCAAGGTCAATGCTGTTAACGTCTTCATGTGTCATAAGTATTATATTAGCATATTATCGGTCATCAGACAATATCAAAAATATAAAATATGGGTAGAATTTAATCACAATAGAATCACAAAAGTACTATAAAGACCACTTATTACCCAATGGAGCGTAAAGATGGGTTCATCTGAAAAAATAGTACTGACTGATTGATGGGAATAAATAAACCGAAGGGGGGCGGCTGGAGATATAATTACATCAGACCAGGCCGATTAATGTTTGAGATATTTCTGAATGGACCTATCAAGGTAAGCAACGGCCACATCCTCCCGCCGGAATCTCAGGTCACCATGCGGCCCGCTGCGATAGGTCCTTATTTTCCCCTGCTTGCACCATCGTCTTATCGTGCCGGGGTGTACATTGAAAATACGTGCGACGTCATTCGTTGTTAACATAGCATTTCACAAACTCTTCTCAAAATAGAAGTCCGGTAAGAGTCTTTTTACCAGCGCTCCAGGGCGACAACATCAGGCTCAAGGGTGCATCCGAACCAGTGATTGAATACCGAACCTGCCGGTGCATCCGCCAGAATCGTATCTTTCACCTCGTCATAGAACCCCTGGTACTCAGGGATTTGTTCACCTTTTTCATCGAATACCATCACCATGTTATTTTTTATCCTGATAACCGTTTTAATCATCTCCGCCTTCCTCCAGAATCATTCTCTCTGATTCTATCGTAATCTATAGATATTAATTGGTCATTAAAATGGCATAAAAATTATGTTAAAAATTTACCCGATAAAGACATCCGCATATTAGTTCTGTCGAAATGCCGTATTGAAGTTATGGTAGCTTTTCTCTATAATAATTTTGTTTGCCGGAAAAGGAGAGCATGAGCCAACTTATAGATGGATTAAAGAAAATAGCCCAGACCATACCCCAACCGATGGGATTTCGCACTTCCCGCCAGGCCGAAGTAATACCAAAAATCCTGATTATTGCCAGTTTGGAAGTCAGTACAACAAACGCCCCGGCTGACAACATTGATGGTGCTGACGCCATCCTGCTTCATTCGGATAAATCAAACATGACCGCGAAAGCTATTCAGAAGATAGTTGAGCCTCTGCCGAAGATACCCTGGGGCGTGTATCTTGATGATGATGATAAACAGGCGGCGGTTGAGGCCGGGTGTGACTTCGTGGTATTTTCACCAGCCAGTCAAATATCCACCGCTATGCAAAATGAGAAACTAGGCAAGATATTACAGGTGGAGTCATCAATGGACGACGGACTGTTAAGAGCTGTCAACGACCTGCCGGTAGATGCCTTACTCGTTACCGATTCATACGAAGAAAGCGGCACTCTGGTATGGCATCAATTGATGATTCTCCAGCACCTGGAGAATCTCATTTCCAAACCCCTGATAGTTCCCGTCCCGGCGAATATCACCGAAGTTGAGCTCAAAGCCCTCTGGGAAGCCGGCATAGACGGAGTGATGGTGGAAGTGGATGCAATGAAGGCCGGAGGGCTGAAAGAGCTGCGCCAGGCTATAAGTAAGCTGCCGCCGCGTTCCGCACGAAAACGGGGCAGGGTGGATGTCCTGCTGCCCCGCACCGGTGGGGAGACTCCCACGATAGCCCCCGACGAGGAAGAGGAAGAGGAGGAATAGTATATTACGTCTACCTCAATAGGATGGCGCGTTTCATATTGCGAGGTCAGGAGTTCGAATACAGTACCCACTAATTTTTGGGTCATTTTCCCTTGTCCTGTGCCTCATTGCAATGTATAATGAAAATCAACCGAGAAGTGAGGAATTTAAATGATTATCGAATACATTAACGCTGCATTAAACAGAGCTAAATTTGAAATAATTGACGATGAAGAGCCATACTATGGTGAAGTACCTGAGCTTCCGGGCGTCTGGGCAAACGGTAAAACGCTTGAGGAATGTCGTCATAACCTAGCTGAAGTGATTGATGGCTGGCTGGTTGTAAGACTGAGACGTGGACTGCCCATTCCTCCTCTGGGGAAATATCGTGTAAAAGAGCTCAAGAGGTTAGCCGTAAGTGGCTAAACTAGCACCAGTATCGTGGCAGGAGCTTGTCACAGGACTGCGCAGGCTTGGTTTCGATGGTCCGTTTCAGGGTGGCAAGCACCCCTATATGATAAAAGGTAATTTAGTATTGACGATTCCAAACCCGCATCGCAGGCAAATTAGCATTGACATTATTTCCCACATTTTAAAGCAGGCCGGAATTACACGGGAGAAATGGTTAAATAAATAACCTCTATAGCTTACGGAGAATAAACTTTATACTTAGAAGGTGAGAGGTTAAAGCCCCATAAGCCCCCGCAATCTAATGCTATCTCTGCTTTTCTTTATTCCCCGGCTTGGTCACGAAGCTATCGCCCCAGCCGTCTTTGGCGGTGCCAGCGCCGCACATTATCGCCATGACGATATGAGGCTTGCGGTATTCCTTAAGCCGTAACGGTCCGTGGCGCAGCCCCCGCGGTATGAAAAGTGCGCTACTGGTACTGAAGGTGAGCGGCTGACCGCCCACGTAAAACTCCATATCGCCGCCCAGGTCTTCGGGATTAGCGGGGTCGCCGCCGATGTGCAGGACAATCTCGTCAAAATTATTATGCACCATCTCGGGCATGCCGACACCGGCGTTTTTAGTCATGGGCATATCGAACGTCCAGCCGAACTCTATGTAGTACCTGACACCCGGTATCTGGACGCCGCTCATGTAGGTCATGGTGGGACTGGTGCGCCCTTTGATAAACTCCGCGCCCGCCTCCCGCATAGGACTGCGTATCGCATACTGCTCAAAGTCAAACTTCTTCGTCTTCTTCGGCAGCGCTTTC
This sequence comes from uncultured Dehalococcoidaceae bacterium, assembly GCA_964422155.1. Lineage (GTDB taxonomy): Bacteria > Chloroflexota > Dehalococcoidia > Dehalococcoidales > RBG-16-60-22 > JBGPRB01. Next base: position 9,980 of record CAYQZZ010000031.1, read on the forward strand.
TTAGCCTCCCCGATGCCGCTCTGGCCCCAGGCCTCCCCCGCACTACCGGTACCGAGCATCATCGCCATCTGGATATGCGGAGAATGGAATTTCTTCCAGGTTACGGGACCATGCGGAGTTCCTTTGGGAAAGTAAAAAACGGTGGTAGTATTGAAAGTAATCGGTTGGCCGCTGACATAGAACTCTATCTCGCCGCCCAGCACCTGCGGGGTCTCATAGTGGTCGCCCCAGTGCAGCACAATCTCGTCGTAGTCGTGCACATGTTCATGAAGACTGGGGTTTGGCTCCGGAACACCGTATATCCAGCCGATTTCGATATAGTAGTTCGCTTCCGGCACCTGCTTGCTGCTCATAAAGGTCATCGTAGGGCTCTGGCGGTTTTTCACCCCGCCGAACGCCTCGTAAACAGGCTTTCTTACAAGGTATTTTTCAGGGTTAATTTTCGACATAAACTATTACCCTCCGAATCCGTTAAAGCTATCTCGTGCTAATCATAGCCATAGAAATCAAAAGTGTCAAAATAGTTCAAACTATCTTTACACTGCTTACCGTACACTAATAGATTGCGGACGGCTGAATCAGACCTTGCGAGATAATATATAATCAAGTATGATAAAAATATCATATGGTGGGGGGCGTTGCATGAAAATATATAATTACACCGTCGTGTTTGAACCAGCTACCGAGGGCGGCTATAATGTCGTCGTACCAGCGATTCCCGAAATTTGCACTTTTGGTGAAACCTTAGAAGAAGCAAAAGCAATGGTTGCGGATGCGATAAAATGCTATATTGAGAGCGCCTTGAAAGCAAATGAGCCTATTCCTGAGGACCGCAAGCCTTCCATTGAACGTGTAACGGTGCGGGTATAATATGCCGAAGATGCCCCCTCTAAACGGACGTGAAGTTTTACACGTTCTACTGAAAGCCGGTTTTTATATTCATCACCAGAGCGGAAGCCATGCTCGCCTTTTCCATAGCCAGCAACCAGAATTGCATGTCACCATCCCCGTACACAATAAAGACCTCCCTGAAAAGACTTTTAAGTCAATACTTAAACAGGCAGACATTGAGGAAGCAGAATTTCTCAGGCTTCTAAAAAGATAGGTAATGCTAATTTTTATCACCGACCTATGCCTTATAGCCCAGAATTAGAAATAATGACCGGATGAAAAATGCCGTCAGGTTTCACCGGAAACTTATCCGAGATTAAGTGAGAAACCTGGAATAATACTGTTCCCAGGTGATTTTAGACGCGTTGCGCCATCTGCCAGGACTTGCCCTCGGTGACAATCGAAGGGGCAATGACCATCTCGGCTTTATGCATCTCTTTGATGTTGGCCGCGCCGCAGAAGCCCATCGCCATGCGCAGCGCCCCGACCAAATTTTCCGTGCCATGGGTTAATGATGTAGGCCCGAAGAGCAGTTTCTCCAGCGTGGTGGTCGTCCCTACTTTTATCCGCGTCCCGCGGGGCAGCGACGGATGAGGATTGGACATCCCCCAGTGATATCCTCTTCCGGGGGCCCCCTCAACCTGGGCGAAGTTGGAACCCAGCATCACGGCATCGGCACCGGCGGCAACCGCCTTGCAGATATCGCCGCCCTTGCGGAAACCGCCGTCGGTGATTATCGGCACGTATTTGCCGGATTCCCGGTAATATTCGCTTCTGGCTGCCGCGCAGTCGATGGTGGCCGTTATCTGGGGGACGCCGAGTCCGAGCACTTCCCGGCTGGTGCAGGCGGCGCCGGGGCCGACGCCGACCAGTACTCCGGCTATTCCTGTCCTCATCAATTCCAGACAGGCGCCGTAGCTGACACAGTTGCCGACCATAATCGGCATTTTTGTTTGCTCGCTTAGCTCGGAGAATATCAGGCCGCGGTAGCTCTTGGAGATATGACGGGCGCTGGTAACCGTGGACTTCACCACCAGGATATCACCTCCCGCCTCGGCAATGATGGGGGCCAGTCGTTTCGTACTGGCCGGCACCAGCGATATGGCGCATATTGCCCCTGCCTTTTTAATTGCCCTTACCCTGTCCCCGACCAGCTTCTCCTTTATCGGCTCCTTGTATACTTTTTGCAGCAAGGCGGTGACTTCGGCGTCAGTTGCTTTAGCGATTTTCTCCAGCACTTCATCGGGATTTTCGTAGCGGGACTGAACGCCATCTAGATTAAGGACGGCCAGTCCGCCCAGCTTGCTCATCCTGATAACCGTGTTGACATCGGTAACGGAATCCATGTCCGTAGCGACGATGGGGATACTGAAGGTAAAATTGCCAATGTTGAAATCAACGTTGGTCTGGTCGGGGTTGATGGTGACATTGCCGGGCACAATGGCCACTTCGTCGAACCCATAGGACTGCCTGAGTTGCTTAAACCTGGGAGTAGCCTTCGCTCTGCACATATATGTGCTATCCATTATAACAAAAAATAAAAAACTTTTGCAAGAGAAATTTTTAAAATATTTATCATTGTCATTCTGAGCGAAGCGAAGAATCCGTTTTCACTATTTGGATACGGATTCTTCGTCGTCCCGACAAGTCGGGTCTCCTCAGAATGACATCATAGTCTAAAAATATTTTTAATTAAAAATTTGACATTTTCCCCAGACACTGTATATAATTCGGTCACAAAAATAAAATTTCAGGTATTTATATGTTAGTCTTTTTCATGATGTTGGGGCTTATATTTCTCATTTCCGGGGGCATCGGCCTGTTTTATACCAATGTCAATCTTGATACAGGTACTACCCTCTGGATATTTGGCAATATCACCTTCGGCACATTTGCCGTCTTCGGTATAGCTATACTTATTTTCATAGCTATTTTCAATGCCGAATTCGATTAAATTGAGCGGGTCTGCTACAACCATTACAATAAATCCCCGAAGATAACTGCTAACCCGTCCGATAAACCCCCAACCAGATTCAAAGCTAGACAGGCAGAGGCATATCGTTTTATAATAATCAGGTTAAGGATAATACGAAATAATGCCGGTTCTTTACGTTGTGGCAACCCCGATTGGTAATCTCGAGGACATTTCACTGCGAGCCCTCCGTATGCTGCGCGAGGTGAAACTCATCGCCGCCGAAGATACCCGCAAGACAAGACGTCTCCTTACCGCCTATGACATCAAGACACCCATGACGAGTTACTACGAGCACAACAAGCTGACTAAACTGGACTATATTCTCGACCAGCTCAAAGAAGCGGACGTAGCCCTGGTCTCCGAGGCGGGTATGCCGGGTATCTCCGACCCCGGCTACGAACTTATCGTTGCCGCCGGGCGGCATAATATTCCCGTCGTCCCTGTGCCCGGGCCTTCGGCAATTACGACGGCGTTGGCTGTTTCCGGACTGCCGACCGACAGGTTTATCTATATCGGCTTTCTGCCGAATAAAGCCGGCGCCCGGCGCCGTGTTCTGGAAGCAGTAGCGGACGAACCGGGCACCATTATCGCCCTGGAAGCCCCCCATCGACTGACAGCGGCCCTTGACGATATCCTCAATACCCTGGGCGACCGGCGCATTGCTGTCTGCCGGGAGCTCACCAAGCTCCACGAGGAGGTCTTCCGGGGAACAGTGAGCGAGGCCATAACACACTTCACCGGGCCGAGAGGTGAGTTCACCCTGGTAATCGAAGGTAAAGGAACGAAGGATAAACCCCGGTTGACGGATTCCGTAGAAAGGCAGTTACACCAGATGTACCTTACCGGAGCCACCGCCAGAGAAGCCATCGCTGCGGTGGCCGGAGAGACAGGACTGAAGAGGAAGGAACTATATCAAACCTGGCTTAAACTCGACAAGGTCTGGGAAAGAGAAAAAAATGCGCGTTAATTCATGTAAAGGAGTAAAAAAATGCGTCGCGGCTGTGTATCTTTAGGCGAGATAAAATGCGATGGATGCCAGAAACCCATACCCTATCCCGACCGCTACCTGGCTATCGATGAGAAGGACGGGAAAGAGGACGACGAGGGCGAGACAAAGCGCTATTGCGTTGAATGTTGCCTGAAGAAGGATTATGCCCATTACAAAGAAGAGAAAGGCGAAAAGATACTGACCTTTTTCTAAGTCGGTTATACCACCTCTTCTATAAACATCGAACATGAGCGAGAGAATTTTCATCGGGGTCGCCTGGCCTTATGCTAACGGGCCACTTCACCTGGGACACATCGCCGGGGCTGACCTGGCGGCGGATATCTTCGCCCGCTACCACCGCCTTAAGGGGAACGAAGTCTTAATGGTATCAGGCTCAGACCAGCACGGCACGCCGATAACGCTAAAAGCCGAGCAGGAACACAAAACCCCGCGTGAAATAATCGATTTTTACCAGCGTGAGTACCTTGATTGCTGGCAAAAGCTGGGTATTTCCTTCGACCTGTATACCGGCACAGACACCTTGAATCATGCCGAAGTAACACAGGATATTTTCCTGAGACTGCTTGAAAAAGGTTACCTGTACCGTAACACGGTTTCACAGCTATATTGCCCGAAGTGCCAGCGCTTCCTGCCCGACCGCTATGTCGAAGGAACCTGCCCTTTTTGCCTGACACCCGGCGCCAGAGGCGATCAGTGTGACGCCTGCAGCAAGCCGATGAATACCACCGAACTGATTGACCCCTATTGCCGCATATGTAAAACAAAACCCGTCGCCAAAGAGTCGGAGCACTTTTTCCTGAAGCTGAGCGCTTTCCAGGAGAAATTGGAAAAGTGGGTTGAAAAGCAAGGTCGTTGGAGACCCAATGTTTTCGGTTTCACCCAGCGTTACCTGAAAGAAGGACTCAGGGACAGGGCTATCACCCGCGATATTGAATGGGGCATACCGGTACCAGTCGAGGGCTTTGAAAATAAGCGAATCTACGTATGGTTCGAAGCTGTCATCGGCTACCTTTCGGCGTCAAAGGAATGGGCTAGGGAAATAGCCGGGGACAAGGAGAGGTGGCACGATTTCTGGGATGAAGGAAAAGGGGCAAAAAGCTATTATTTCATGGGTAAGGATAATATACCCTTTCATACCATTATCTGGCCTGCGATGCTGATGGGTTACGAAGGACTCAACCTCCCCTACGATGTACCGGCCAACGAGTTTCTGACTATCGAAGGTAGAAGGATATCCACCAGCCGAAACTGGGCGGTGTGGCTGCCGGACTACCTCTCGCGCTATGACCCCGACCCCCTGCGTTACATGCTATCGATAAACATGTGCGAGACCAACGACACGGATTTCTCCTGGCGCGAGTTCGTCCGCCGCAACAATGACGAGCTGGTGGCTACCTACGGCAACCTGGTCAACCGGGTGCTCACAATCACCTACCGTAACTTTGACGGGAAAGTGCCGGAGTCCGTAGAACTCGGCGACGACGACCGGAAAATCCAGGAAAAAGCTAAAAACACCATCAATGAAATGGACGGTTATCTCCATGAATGTAAATTCAAGCTGGCGATAATGCGTGCGATGGAACTGGCTCAAGCCACCAACCGATACCTGGACAATAAGTCCCCCTGGAAGGTCATCAAGGAAAACCGCCAGGCTGCGGCCACTTCGTTATATGTGGCACTCAGTATCATCACCCAATTAAAGACAGTGCTGTACCCATTTATGCCTTTCAGCTCTCAAAAAGTCCATGAGTATCTCGGCTTCAATGGTGACGTAGCCGGTTGTGGCTGGAAATGGCAGGACTTACCCCGGGGACAACGGCTACAGCAACCGAAGCCCCTGTTTTCCAAGCTCGACGAAAGTATCATTGAAGAGGAGACCAGACGTATTGGAACTTAAGCAGATTTACACCCCTATCCAGGAAGATTTAAACCGGGTAAGCGATATGTTAAAGTCTATCAGCCGGATTGAATACAAATGGCTATCGGAGCAACTGAGCCATATTGTCAGAGAAACCGGTAAGGGAATACGGCCGGCACTTACCCTGCTATCCGGTAAGTCCTATGAATATAACATCACCTACCTGCTGCCGATGGCGGTTTCCGTCGAGCTTATGCACACCGCCACGCTGGTCCATGATGATGCTATCGATAAGGCTTTAACACGCCGGGGGCAGGCGACCATCAACAGCGTATGGGGCAACGAAATAGCCGTGCTGATGGGGGACTACCTGTTCGCCAAGGCCGGGGAGTTCGTCGCGGATACGCAGACCCCCCGGGTAATTAAACTTTTTTCTCAGACCCTGGGTACGATTTCCAGCGGAGAAATAAGCCAGTTCCGCGGGTCTTTTAACTTAAACCAAAAACGTGAAGACTACTTCCGGCGTATCTACGGGAAGACCGCCTCACTATTTTCCCTGGCGACACAGTCAGGCGCTATTCTAAGCAAAGCATCGGAAGAGTTGGTGGCAATAATGAAAGAGTACGGCGACAACCTGGGTATCGCCTTTCAAATCGTGGACGATATCCTGGACTTCATCAGCACCGAGGAAGCCATGGGCAAGCCGGTTGGTTCGGATTTAACCCAGGGCACCCTTACCCTGCCATCCATGATGCTCATGGAACGATACCCGGACGATAACCCGGTCAAGAGGATGTTCGAGACCAGAGATAAAAAAAATGTGGCTGAAGCGATTGAAATAGTGCGAAATTCCACGATAATCAAAGATTGCTATAAAAACGCCTCGGAATACTGCAACAAGGCCTGCCAGGACCTCAAATCGCTTCCCAAAACTGCCAGCCGCCAAGCACTATTCGACCTGGCCGACTATGTTATAAAGCAGGGAACTTAGAGAAACAAATTCTAAATCCTAATATCTAAACTCTAAACAAATCCAAATTACCAAAATAAAGTGTTTAGGATTTAGTGCTTAGGGTTTAGGATTTAACGCTACCGTCCTGATAGGTCTCTCTTTTTGTGGTCGGTAGTTTCTCCTTGAACTGGTCGACGGCATACTGGCTGGCGGCAAATCCTTCCGTCCGGTGAGCCGCCGCTATCGCCACCACGAGATTGATATCACCCACTTTCAGCTTGCCTATCCGATGGTAAATGGCGACATTATTCACCGGAAATTTGCGTTTAATCTCTTCGGCTATTTCACGTAACCTGGACGCAGCCTCACCGTCAGCATCCTGATACTCCACGGATAGAACTGGCTTACCCCGCGAGCTATCACGAATCAGGCCGACATAGGTAACGACACAGCCGCTGCCGGATGTCTTAACCTTATCGATTACTACCTGGGGGGAAATGGGCTTATCAGTAATTTTAATCATACTGACCTCAAGAGTGCGCACTAAAACAATGTCATTCTGGCGAAAGCCAGAATCCACTGTAGAATCGAAATCTGAAATTGTTAAAACTGGATTCCAGCCTTCGCTGGAATGACAAATAAAGTATCTCCAGTTTTCCATTAACGCAATTGAGCAACGCAGAATACCCGGATAGCTATCAATCAGAAGGGGCCGGTGTCTGCTTCGGGACAAGCTGGGGTACACTGGGGACTTTTTTAGGTTGGGGTATTATTTCGCCTTCACCTACCGGCTTTATCGGTGCCGGTATATCGGTCCTTTTGACTCTCTTTCTGGGTTTAGACAGGCCGATTTCACCGAATACTTTCTCCAGCTCCGGACCTTCAAGGGTCTCCTGAGCAATAAGTTTCGTGGCAAGCTGCTTTAGCTTCGGCTTGTTATCGGTGAGAATTTTCATCGCGGTGCTGTAAGCCTCTTCGATAAGCTTATTAATTTCTTTGTCGATTTCCAGGGCAAACCGTTCGCTGTAGTCCCTCTGCTCGGAAATCTCACGGCCAAGGAAAACCATTTCCTGCTTGTTGCCAAAAGTCCTGGTGCCCAGTTTGTCGCTCATGCCATAATCGGTCACCATGCGCCGGGCGTAGGCAGTCACCTGTGAAATATCACTATGAGCGCCGGTTGTTCTTTCATTAAAGATTAGCTCTTCCGCAGCATGTCCGCCGAGAAAAGTGGCCAGCTTGTCTTTAAGCTGAGAACGGGTTACCAGATACCTGTCTTCCGCCGGCAGTTGCTTGGTATAGCCCAGAGCCATCCCGCGGGCGACAATGGAGATTTTGTGCACGGGGTCGGCATTGGGCAACATCCTCGCCACGAGGGCATGTCCTGCCTCATGATAGGCAATAACTTCTTTCTCTTTAGTGCTGATTTTGCGGCTCTTACGTTCGGGGCCGGCCATTACCCGGTCCACAGACTCCTCAAAATCTTTTATGCTGATAACTTTTTTATTGTGTCTGGCGGCCAGGATGGCAGCCTCGTTGACCACATTAGCGAGGTCGGCGCCGCTGAAGCCTACGGTCCCTTTAGCCAGCACCTCCAGGTCAGCGTCTTTATCAAGCGGTTTGCCGTTGGTATGCACTTTAAGAATAGCTAAACGGCCGGTGATGTCCGGCAGGTCCAACATTACACGGCGGTCAAAGCGGCCGGGGCGGAGTAAAGCCGGGTCGAGGATATCCGGCCGGTTGGTGGCGGCGATAACGATAACGCTGGTATTCGTGTCGAAGCCGTCCATCTCTACCAGAATCTGGTTAAGTGTCTGTTCCCTCTCGTCGTGGCTGCCGCCAAGTCCGGTGCCGCGCTGCCGTCCCACGGCGTCAATTTCATCGATAAAGATAATGCACGGCGTATTACGCTTCGCCTGGTCAAAGAGGTCGCGCACCCTTGAAGCGCCCACGCCGACAAACATCTCGACGAATTCGCTGCCGCTGATAGAGAAGAAGGGTACATCAGCCTCGCCGGCGACGGCCCGCGCCATTAAAGTCTTACCGGTACCGGGCGGACCTATCAATAACACACCCTTGGGAATGCGCGCTCCCAAGGACTGGAACTTTTCGCGGGACTTGAGGAATTCCACCACTTCCTGCATATCCTGCTTGGCTTCTTCCACACCTGCGACATCGGCGAAGGTAACCGTGGCCCGGTTGGCCGGGAAAAGCCGCGCCCGGCTGCGTCCGAAGCTCATTGCCTGGTTGTTGGCGCCCCGCGCCTGCCGGAAAAGGAAAAACAGCAGGAAACCGAAAATCAGTATCGGCAGGATATTCAACATCAGCCCGCCCCAGTTAATCCCCGATGAACCTTTAACATCGACGACGATACTATCAAGGTTAAGGCCCTTAACATCATAGATGCTGGCGCTGGTTTCTTTAAAAGTCCTCATTTCCTTGCCATCTATCGTGGTAACAATCAGCATATCGCCATCAATCTCAATCTTCTTTACCTCATTGTTCTGCGACATGGCGATAACCTGACTGAGGGGTACTTCTTCAGTTTGACTTTTTCCCGGCACGAATAAGGAGAAAAGAAGGACAGCCGCCAGTAAAATGATGATGTATATAATACTATTACGCTTCCAACTCGATTTCATATCCCGCCCCAATTAAAATGCTACTTTAATTATACCACAAAAAATGTTAAAGGCTAGTTAAGATAATATGATAATAGCATATTTTCTGACAAGTTAGATAGGGGAAAGGCAGCCGCAATCGGTCTAACATCAAGGATATTTATAAACCGGGTTGGCATTACTAGAAGCCATGACAAGTCAAAGCGAAGCGAAGCAATCCCGTAAGCCAGCCGGGATTGCTTCGCCGCTCAAAAAGAGAGCGAATATATATTAAATTAAAGGGTTTAATTGAATCTAAAGTACTAGAGACTAAGGTAATAGTTCCTATTCAACCTCAAAATCTATCTGGTCATATACTTCCCTTCCCAGTTAATAGGACCAATCAGGGTGTATATAGACGTACCGGGAATGCAGCCAAGACTAAGGTCGGCCGACCAGGTTCCCCATGCTTTTACATTCTGGAAGACTCCGGTACCGCCAGTACCCATCCAGACCCCTTCGTCCATAATTGTGTAGGTGTACAGATTACCCCGGATTCTGCCGCTAAAAGTGCCTTCCAGAATGCCATCCGGCTGGGAAAGCGTAAAGGTACCCCTCATGATACCATTGGCATTTCCTGTTTTATCAACTCTCACGATGGAGTCATGTGACGACCAGAAGGCGGTGCCCGCCAGCAGGTCCCAGTCGCTTTGCGCCAGGAATCCCTCTGCAATCTCACCCCTGTAACACCAGATAGGCCCTTTAATAATGGGAGCAGGCATGTTGGTCACGTAAATTAGTCCAGAACCGGTAAAATTCGTGATGGCTGGCGCCGGTGGCCTGTACTTCTCGACTTTGGCTAAAGCGACGCCCGGCATAAGTGCCGTCAGCATCAGAACCAGCGCTAGGCTGATAAATAATATCCTCTTTTTCATTTTTTAGTCCCTCCTTTGCTACATTTATTTCAAGTACTGCGTCTCCTTTATCAGAACCGCAGACTGTTATTTGTTTATTTCATTACCGCTTCCAGTACGTAATCGTGACCTGTTTCCGCCGCCGCCATTATCCTGTCGAACGCAGGCTCATTCTGCTTTAAAAGCTTCAAGCAGGTATCTACAACATCAGAATCATAGAGGATGCCGCTTCCCCGCGATATTTCCTCCAGAGCACTGCCCAGACCGAGAGCCGGGCGGTAAGGCCGGTGAGATGACATGGCCTCCACAACATCAGCCACACCCAGAATTCTGGCTTCAAGGACAATATCGTTTCCAGATAGGCCTTCGGGATAACCGGAACCATCCAGCCTTTCATGGTGCTGAAGAATCGCCCTGGTCACCGGCCAGGGGAAGTCTATCTTCTGCAGAATTTCGTACCCCACCTTGCAATGGTTTTTGATGATACTGAATTCAGTGGCATTTATCTTACCGGGTTTGCTCAAAATTTCAGACGGTACCGCCACTTTGCCGACATCATGGAGAAGGCCGGTAATATAAATCCCCATCATCTGCCATTCGGAAAGCCCCATCTCCTTGGCTATAGCTCGCGCCAGCTCCGCAACCCGCCTCTGATGACCGGCCGTATACGGGTCTCTGGTCTCAACTACCAGAGACACGGCATGGATAACGCCGTCCATCGCTTTTTGTAGCTCATTGTGCTTCCGTTTCATGTTTTCATAAAGGTTGGCGTTATCGATATTAACCGCCACATCATCTGAAACCATCTGTAAAAGGCTTCTTTCTTCATACGAATACGGCTCATGCGAAATTTTACTACCGAGGAGCAGCATACCGGCCAGATGACTGTCGCTCTTCAGCGGCACCAGAAGCTCTATGCCGTTATTCTCCAGGATTTGCCTGTCATGGGACGTGAGACTGATGAGCGACGTAATGGTATCTACATCATTGTAATCAACAATATTGTCCTGCTGTTTCATAGTAACTACGAGCGGGCTGCTGGAGGAAAAGAAAAGTCTCCCCTGGCTCTTCTGGCCGGAGTACGCATAGGTTGTATAGTTACCGGTGGCCGATGAAGGCAGAAGCAGATAGACACCCTGGCTCTGCATACCATTAGCCACGGCTTCGACCAGAGATGAAGAGAGTTGTTCCAGGTCGAGGTCGCCTTTGTTTTCCTGAGTGAATTTCTTCAAGGTCTGGATATGTCTATACCTTTCCCGGAAAAACCACCTGTCCACTGTGTGTTGCAGCCTGGATAGAACCGGACGGAATAAAGAAGCGGCGATAAAGACGGTTACGATTGTTATCGTCAGGGCAACTGGGCTGAAAAAATCCTGGAATAAATAGCTCAACAGGTAGATAAGGCTGCCGAAAACGCCGAAAATCAGCACGCTCGTTAGAGAATAGGTGGCACCCTTGCGGAGTACCACCTTCATTTCCAGGAGATTGTGTCTCAGCATGGCGATAGTAGCTATCAAACAGAATAAGATATTGCCGATGATGCCCAGAGGGTACAGACTTATACCAAGAGCCGGCAGGTAGTCGGTAGTGGCACCGATAAACATGGCGGCAATACCGATGATGATATACTGGACACGGACTCTGTCATCAATGACCCTGGTATGCTGGTGGTGTTTTATCAACAACTGGGCGCTACGCACGATAGGCGCGTAGGCGCACAGAACATAGAGTAAGAAGAAAGGCCCGATGACGGGGGCTTTGCCATACCACATCATCTGCATGCCACTGACCACCAGCCCTGTCGGAATCAGTCCCAGGACCACAAAAAAAGAAATATACAGCGGATACATGAAATACTTATTCGGCCTGGCACCAATAAGCGCCATGGCGAACCGATAGAAGAACAGCGAAGCGCTCAGTATTGCCCCGAAAACGAACTTTTCCCACAACAAAGCGGTTGCCATGTCCGTGCTGGCGCGCATCATGAAGATAAAAAAGCCCCACAGCGTCATGAAAACAAGAAATACTGAAAAAGGCCGTCTGGCAATATGGCGTTTGCCACTAATCATAAGGATAATCAGCAGCGCCAGACAAAATATCACTTCAATTAAAGGTATAAGTAAATAAATATTCAAACCTGCTTCTCCAAATTTTTGTCTCTCTCCTTGAAAACATAGTGTTACTAGAGAACGGGCACTATCTGCCGACTCCCCAGACCGATAAGCTCCTGAATAACGTCGTCCGAAGCATTGACCTTCGGCGGGCGGCTCTGCGCCAGCCCGGCTCCGCTCAACTGCCTTTCTCGATAGTATTCCCTGAACGTACCATTACGAAGCAGCGTTACTTCCAGCGGATGAATCTCCATCATGGCAGCCAGGTCATGATAACCCGGGTCTGTTTTCATCAGCTCGCCGTGAAGAAGCGGGGCAAGGTCGATGCCGCGGCTTCCATCGCTAAGCTCGATATAAAGGTGAAGCGTCGGCTTATCCTCCCTGATTTCCTTGCGGATGGTCCAGTCCTCACAAGTGATGCCGGAGTTGGCAATAGCCTGTGTCACCGTCTTTTCGCTTACCCTGGTGAAACCGGCGATATCAATCAGGTCATCCGCCCTGGACTCGAAGACCATCTGAGGCAAGTCAATTTTCGCCTCTTTATCTTCCAGTGCGGTAATACGGATGAGGTGCCCCAGCCTGTATCGTATGAACGGCATCCCGTAAAAGCCGGTGATGACAAGTTCATAGCGTTCCCCGGACTTAACCTCGGGCAGCAGAACGGTGCGCGGTTCATAGAAAATGTCTTTCCTGCTTTTTAGCCACTCGACTTCAGGGATAAATTCGAAAAAGTTGGAGTAGGGAATAAAAGTCATACCGTTACGCGTCCAGCTCTGCACAGCGATGATGCCGGCCTCCGTACAGGCATGAAACTCGTAGGGATAGGCACCCCAGTATTTATATACCATGTCCCGGTAGACGCTCGTATCGATTCCCCAGCCGATAAGAGCCTTGACCGGCCACAGGTCTTTGGGAAGTATGCTCCTGTTCTCCAGCTTACTCCGCAGGTATGCACGCGAAATCCTCATGAGTTCTCCGGGATGCATCATATGCCTGGATATACTGCTTTTCCTGGACATCTGGTTAAACTCATTCCCCGTCTTTACCAGGACGCTGGTCATGGCTATCATGATATCCACGCCGGTCCTCAAAGCCATCTCGAAACCCCTGGTTATCTTCTCCCTGAATTCCATGCCGTCATGCGTATCCGGCGATATTACCGGACGGAGATTGAATATCTGACTTGCCCCTTTAGCCAATATACCGGAAAGATAGGGCGCGGGAGCTACGTTATATAAGACGCGGTCACCCTCCATGAGGGAACTCTGTCCCCTTTGCCTGGAGCAGGCAAGAATCAATACGGACATCAGGTTATCGAGGGACTTATGGTACGCTTCCAGGGTATAAGGGA
>CAYQZZ010000032.1:0-23206 GCA_964422155.1 uncultured Dehalococcoidaceae bacterium
ACTTCGTCATCTACGGACCGCGGCAGTGGGAAGGGCTGGTCAGCGAAATCCAGGTGAAGATGCTGGACGCCAACCCGCTGAAGCGCTTAACCTACAAACTGTTCCTGCCGGTAGGACATAAAATCGCCGACATGAAATTCGAGGGGAAAACACCGAGCCTTTTCTGGCGTATTCTTCACGGCATCGCCTATCTGGCTCTGTTCAGACCCCTCAAGGACAGGCTGGGACTGAGTAAAGTCAGGTTCGCCGTGACAGGAAGCTCGGTCTTGAGCCTAGATACCTTCCGCCTTATCCACGCTATCGGCGTCGAGCTCAGGCAGTGCTATGCCAGCACCGAGGCTGGCCTGATATCCTCCCACAGCAAGGGAGAAATTAAGTTCGAGAGCGTCGGGCGGCCGGCACTGGGCACCTCACTCAGAATAACCAGGGAAGGCGAACTCCTGGTTACCAGCGACTGCATGTTCACCGGTTACCACAAAAACTCTGAAAAAACGGCGGTCACCCTGATAGACGGCTGGTGCCATACCGGGGACGCCGTCAACATCAACGAGCAGGGGCACCTGATATTCATGGACCGTCTGGAGCACATGGGTATACTGAAATCGGGCGCTAAATACGCTCCGCAGTATATCGAGGGCAGGCTCAGGTTCAGTCCCTATATCAAGGATGCGATGGTCATCGGGGGCAAGGACAAAGAATACGTTTCAGCCATCGTCAACATAGATTTTGCCATGGTAGGGAAGTGGGCGGAACGTAACCATATTCCATACACGACATTCGTCGACCTTTCCCAGAAAAAAGAGGTAGCCGACCTGGTGAGGCAGGACCTGGAACGGGTCAACGGCTACCTGCCGGAACAGTCCCGGGTGCAGAAGTTCGTCCTGCTGCACAAGGAGTTCGACCCGGATGAAGCGGAACTGACGCGGACGAGGAAGCTGAGAAGAGAGTTCATGGAGCAACGGTATAAAGACCTGATTGATGCTCTATACGGGAACAGGGACAAGATAGATGTCCAGGCACCCGTGACTTATAGAGACGGACGGAAAGGCGTCGTCACCACCAGCATTAGAGTAAGAACAGTTAAAGAAAATAATCAATAGCCAGAGTTAAGTAACTATAAGGACAAAAAACGATGAATGAACTGCTGCAATACGTAATTACAGGACTGGCACTGGGTGTCGTTTATGCGTTGATTGCGCTCGGGTTTGTAGTTGTCTGGAAATCTAGCGGAGTAGCAAATCTGGCGCTGGGACAGCTGGTGCTCCTTTCCTCATGGTTCACCTACGGAATGCTGTCACAGGCAGGACTCCCGGTGTGGGTGGGCATCCCGCTGGTGATTGTTTTCGCCCTGGTCCTGGGATGGGCAATTGAGAGGTTTACACTGCGTCCTCTGATTGCTCAACCAATCCTGTCTTTAATCGCCGTCACGCTGGGGCTGGCTTACTTTTTCGAGGGGCTCGTGGGCATTGTCTGGCCGAGGAGCCTGGCATCCATGCCACACCTTTTCCCCCAGGAGCCGGTACACATCGGTACTGCCGTCATCAAGCAAGAATTCCTCTGGGCAGCCGTTATCTCACTGGTTCTATTCGGTTTGCTGACCCTTTTCTTCAGATACCATAAAATGGGTATCGCCATGCGGGCTGCTGCCGACGACCAGATGGCAGTACAGGCTTGCGGTATACCGGTGACCAGAATCTTCTCGACATCGTGGATGTTTGCCTGTGTACTGGCGGCCGTTGGAGGGATTCTCGTATCGAGCATTGGTAATATCAGTAAAGCTCCCCTGGTAGAAACCGGGCTTCAAGCTTTTTCAGTAGTCATACTGGGCGGGCTCGATTCATTCCTTGGAGCCATCATTGCCGGACCCATAATTGGCCTCGCGGAAACAATCGGGGGTGGTTATTTAACCAAATTGACATGGGAAGGAATCAAAGAGGTAATTCCATTTATCATCATCATAATCGTGATGTTCATTAAACCCTATGGTCTGTTCGGCGAAACCCGCATCGAGAGGATTTAAGATGTACTTACCTGCCGGGACAAGAAATTACGGCTATGCCGAGGATATGGCAATCTTCCGCACCAGAACGCACTGGTTATTGCTTATCGTGCTGCTGCTTTTACTGTTCACCGCTCCTTTATGGTTCGGCAACCACTGGCTCGGCATAGCCAACCGGATTGGTATCACTATTATCTCCGTTACCGGATTGAATATACTGACCGGCTATTGCGGTCAACTCTCTATCGGGCATGCTGGATTTATGGCGGTTGGCGCGTATACATCAGCTATACTCGTAGGCAAGTTCGACCAGCCGTTTATCGCAGGGTTGCTCTGTGCAGGCGTTATGTCCGGGCTTATCGGTATTCTCTTCGGCGTACCTTCTCTGCGGGTAAAGGGCTTTTATTTGGCAATATCTACCATCGCCGCCCAATTTATTATTATGTGGGTACTCGAACACTGGACATCATTAACTGGTCCCAATGGAATAATGGACGTCGGACCCGCCTCATTCGGCGGAATCGTTCTCAAGACCCCCACCAGCGAATTCTACTTGATTCTTATCATAACCATCATCACTATCTTTGCCGCCAAGAACACTGCCCGTACCAGGATAGGCAGAGCTTTTGTGGCTATCCGTGACAACGACCTCGCCGCCGAGGTTATGGGCATTAACCTTTTCCGCTACAAGCTTACTGCCTTCTTCATCGGCTGTTTCTTCGCGGGTATCGCCGGTTCCCTGCTCGCGCATACCAGTCGCTCAATCAGCCCAGACTATTTCCAGTTTAAAGACTCCATCCTCTTTATCGGAATGATTATTATCGGAGGTTTGGGCACGACAATTGGACCAATATTTGGCGTGACATTTATCCGTCTTCTTGATGAGCTCGTAACCCAGCTATCTCCCACTCTGCAAACTGCTCTTCCTGATATACTCGCCGGCTTTACATCAGGCATAGCACCAATGTTGTTCGGCTTGACAATTGTGCTGTTCCTGATATTCGAACCGAGGGGACTGGCACACCGCTGGCAGTTGTTTAAGTCAGCCTACAGGTATTGGCCCTTCTCCTATTAAACAAAGAATGAGGTGATTTGTTATGTGAAAACAACAAATAAAATGGAAGGCTTAATCAAAGGAGAAAATTTTCTAGGAGGGGAAAAAATGAAACACAAAAAATTGACATTACTGATGTTCGTATTAACGGTGATTTTATTAGTTATGCCGCTTCTTACTTCATGCGGACAAAAGGCTCAACCTGGACAGGTGCTGAAGGTGGGTGTGATGACACCATCGACCGGACCGGTGCCGGAGAAAGGAATCCCCGGGCAGCATGGCTTTGCAGACGCAGTCGGGTACATCAATAACGAACTTGACGGCGCTGGCGGTTATCCGATTGAACTGGTCTGGCGTGATTCCGCCTACGATATGCAGAAAGTGGGCACCATAGTCCAGGAGTTTATGGATTCTGGCTGTTTGATTTTCGCCACCCATTCTTCGACGGAAATGAAGGCAGCATCAGGTAAGTCCAATGAAGTTGGTTTTCCCGGTCTTGCGGCATTCATCTCAACGATAAATTTACACCCCACGACTCATGTGTATGGACCGACTCCTGATTACGGCGATGATTGGATAGCCTTCGCCGAATACTATATGAAGAACATCTGGAAGGGCCCGGGAAAACCGAAGATGGCTCTCCACGCACTGGCTAACCCAACCGGCCTAGGTATGAGGCACGGCGCTCAGGCAAAGGCAGATGAGCTTGGCATAGAAATAGTGGACACCGCGGAACATAAAATAAGCACTATCGATGAGACGGTAAGCTTGCAGAAAATGAAAGATAAGAAAATAGATGTGCTTTTCATTTCCAGCACACCGGCGCCTACTGCGGTTATCATTAAAAATGCCAAAGCACTGGGAATGTACCCCGGCATCACCATCGGTTGCGCTGCGGCAAGTTTCGGCAAGGCACTGGTTGACCTGGGTGGCGGTGACGTCGAAGGCGTTTATGGTGTGGCACATACAGCTAACTGGGGTGATAACGTCCCCGGCATTACCAAAGCTAAGGAATATTGCCAGAAAAACAACCCACAAGACTTGAATAACGATGACTACCTCTCCTGCTGGACCACAATGCTGGTTATGAGGGAAATTCTGACACAAGCAGTGAAAAATGCCGGTTATGAAACTCTATCAAAAGGTGGTGCAGAGGCGTGGAAAGCGGTAGAGGAACAAGGCATCAAGAAGCTCAAGGGCTATACCGCAGAAGGATTGGTAGGTGGCACGGTTAGATATGTCGGGGGTGGTGATAACAGGTTGGACAATTATCTGCGGCTCTATAAAGTTAGTGGTGGGAAGTCTGTGGCGATTGGCGACTGGCAAGAAGCGCCACTAATAAAATACGAGGAATTGTCATGGTGGGGTAAGTAAGAAACAGAAACGTGGGGCGCTGCCGCGGCGGAGCCCCCTAATAGGGGAGAACCATAGATGCTCAGGTTAAACAACATTGAGGTTACCTATCTCAATGTCATCAGGGTATTGCACGGCGTTTCCCTGGCTGTGGAAGACGGTGCTATTATTGCCCTCCTCGGCGCGAATGGCGCCGGCAAGAGCACTACCCTTAAAGCGATTTCTGGGCTGCTGCGCGTTGAAGAGGGAGATGTGACCGATGGCAGCATCGAGTGGAACGGCGAGAGAATAGATAAAAAAAGCGCCGAACAGATAGGTAAGCTGGGCCTTATCCAGGCGCTGGAAGGTCGTCACGTCTTCGAGCACCTGACCACCGAGGAAAACCTGATGGTGGGCGCCCATAACCGCCGCGACCGACGTGCCGTCAAGCAGGACATGGAGATGGTCTACGATTACTTCCCGCGCCTGAAAGAGCTGCACCGGAACACGGCCGGGTACCTTTCCGGCGGCGAGCAGCAAATGCTGGTCATCGGCCGGGCAATGATGGCCACGCCGAAGCTTATGATGCTGGACGAGCCATCGCTGGGCCTGGCGCCATTGCTCGTCGAAGAGATATACGATATCATCAAGCGGTTTAACACCGAGCAGAAAACATCGGTCTTGCTCGTGGAGCAGAATGTGCGGATTGCCCTGAGCATCGCCAACTACGGCTATGTCATGGAAAACGGGCGGGTCGTGCTTGACGGCAGCGCCGATTTCCTGAAGAATAATGAGGACGTGAAAGAGTTTTACATGGGCCTTTCTGCCTTGGGTACCAAGAAAAGCTACCGCGAGGTGAAGCATTACAAGAGGAGAAAGAGATGGCTGTAAAGTCCCGGAAAAACGAGTTCTTTGACGAACTGGAAATAATGTCCCCTTTAGCCCGCAGCCAATACCTCGACCTGAAGCTTTCCGAGACGGTAGAGCACGCTTACCGGCACGCTCCTGCTGTGAAAAAGCTTTTCGATAAGGCCGGTGTCAGCCCCGAACAAATTCGCACGGTCAAAGACCTGGAAAAACTGCCCGTTACCAGGAAGACCGACCTCCTGGAGATGCAGAGGGCGAACCTGCCTTACGGCGGAGTTGCCGCTATACCGCTTGAAGACATCAAGCGTGTCTTTATTTCCCCCGGACCGATTTACGAGATGCAACCGTCCAGTATCAAGTGGTTCGCCAAGTCTTTCTGGGCGGCGGGGTTCCGAAAGGGCGACGTGGTCATCAACACCTTTACCTACCACATGTCCCCGGCGGGTATACTATTCCACGAGGCTATACGTGACTGCGGGGCGACGGTGGTCGTGGCGGGCACCGGCAATACCGACCTCCAGATACAGATAATGAAAGACCTCAGAGTTACCGGATTTGTGGGCACCCCCAGCTTTCTGATGACCGTTATCAAGCGAGCGGAGGAAATGGGCCACAACTTGAAGAAAGATTTTTCTCTCAAACGCGCCTGGTTCACCGGCGAAATGCTCCCGCCTTCACTCAGGAAGACCTTTGAGGAAGACTATAATATTAACACTTACCAGACTTATGCCGTCACCGAGCCGGGCGGCGCCATCGCCTACGAATGCCACCGGAAGTCCGGCATGCACCTCATGGATGAATACGTTACGGAGATAGTCGACCCCGAGACGGGGAAGCAACTGGGTCCCGGTGAGGTCGGTGAAATCGTCACCACGCAACTGCTCAATAAAAACTGGGGACTGATACGGTTCGGGACAGGTGATTTATCCTCGTATATCACAGAGCCGTGCCCCTGCGGCCGCACCGCCAACAGAATTACCGGCATCGTCGGTAGGGCAGGGGACGCGGTAAAGGTGAGGGGCATGTTCATCGTGGCCAAGCAGGCGGAGCAGGCGATTATGAGTTTCAGTCAGGTCGCCAGGTATCAACTGATTGTGGGACGCCGCCAGCACCGTGACGAAATGACCCTCAAAGTGGAATTAAAAGATAGTATGGCTGATAAAGCCAGACTCTCAGTTGACATAAATAATAAGTTCCAGGATATCTGCCGCATTAAGATAGACAGTATTGAGTTCGTTGACCCAGGAACTATCTCTGAAAAACAGCAGGGGATTACAGACGAGAGGAAGTGGGAGTAAGGGGCGGTTACTTTTTCTCTTCCCCCAGGTAAGCGGCGATAACCTGCGGGTTGTTTTTAATTTCTTCCGGGGTGCCCTCGGCAATTTTCTTACCGAAGTCCAGCACGACAATCCTGTCGGCGATATCCATGACTACACCCATGTCATGCTCGACAAGGACGATACAGCCGACGCCGTCCCGCAGGACGGGAGTATCGGGGTAGGTGACCCCCTGGCCTTCGAAGATATCGATGATAAAGCGGGCGATATCCTCCTTTTCCTCCAGGTTCATACCCGCCATCGGCTCGTCTAAAAGTAAGACCTTCGGCTCCAACGCTAACGCTCTACCCAGCTCTACCCGCTTACGCATACCGTAAGGGAGCATGCCGACCGTTTTCTTGCGAATCGACTCAATTTCCAGGAAGTCTATAATGTCTTCTACGGTTTTGCGGTGCACAACTTCCTCTTTGTGCGCCCACCCGAAATACAGGGCGCTGCTCAACACATTCTGCTTCATCAGGACATGCCGGGCCGCCATGATATTGTCCAGAGTGCTCAGACCGGTATAAAGCTCGATGTTCTGAAAGGTCCTGGCAAGACCCAGTCTGGCGGCTTTATCCGGACGGATGTGCGTGATTCTCTTGTCGCCAAAATAGATATCACCCGCCTGCGGCTTGTAAAAACCGTTGATACAGTTCAGCAGGCAGGTCTTACCGGCGCCGTTGGGTCCGATGACAGCCAGAATCTCTTTATCCCTGACATCCACGTTGATATCGGTCAGAGCCTTTACGCCGCCGAAGGAAAGAGTAAGATTTTCAATTCGTATTTTTACGCCGTTAGAGCTCATATTCTTGATACTTTAAATACCCAGCCACTTATTCCGGTACTGAACTATCCTTTGGCACTCGGACCCGCTGCAACCCAGCTTCTTACCCGATTGCTTACTCTTCTTTTTAACTGCTCCGGCGGTTTCCGTATCAGGCGAGGCATATTTATGATGGCCGGTACATATAGACGCGCCGTCACCATAGACCAAAAGGGTGACTTCGTCATCAACGTCTTCGCAGTATATAGTAGTCGCAGTAATTTCCCAATCAGGCATGAAAGAAAATCCCAGCTTACAGTTACTTTTATCTTACTATTAAACAGATGGGAATTCAAACAGGTTCTCTTGATATTGAGAGACTATCGGGGTAAAATAGTTGAGACGGGGAGGAGAGAGTTCACTTCCACAACGCTTTCGAGGGCTCGTAGCTCAGTGGTCAGAGCGGGCGGCTCATAACCGCTTGGTCGTAGGTTCGATCCCTACCGAGCCCACAATCTGTTTATCAGGTGGAGCAGAGCAGTCCCGATTAACATCGTGACGAGCCCATTGCCGAATAAGAGGAGAATAAATGTCAAAAATTCAAAAAAGCCTTATTCTATATCAAACGATGACCGGCAACACGGAAAAAGTTGTGTTGAGGTTTAAAAATGTATTCGAAAAAAAGGGGTGGAAGTGCGATATTTTCAAGGTTGATAAAAATACAGATATCGATAACCTTCCCTTTGATTTTAAGGACTATGATTTCCTTTGTGCCGGTTCCGGAGTATACGCCGCGCTGCCTGGCAAAGAATTGGTAGATGTAATGTTCAAAACCACACACCGACCCAGAAGGGCGGGCAAGATAGTCCGTGTGCACAGAAAAATAACTCCCGGTCCTAAAACGGGGATAGTTTTTGTAACCTATGCCGGAACACACCTGGGTCCAAAGGAAGCCGAACCGTCTCTCAGCTTACTGGAGCTAAATATAGAGCATCTCAGATTCAAATGTATCGGCAGATTTTCCTGCCCCGGTAATATGGGGAAACGTGCTACACCGGGATACTGGCATGGGGATATACGCGGTCGCCCCAGTGAGAGAGATTTGCTAAAAGCTGAAATATTTTTGGAAGAGAAACTGGAAGAGCCTCGTTAGATAGGATTAACATTGGTCTGAGGTTTGACCCCTGACCAGCCCGCCATTCAATCCACCGATAAAATAGTTTACATAACGTATCATATTCAACAAGGAAGCTCTGTTGCCAGGGGAAGGATAGCTTTTCTTAAACTACGCAGCTATTATTTTGTCGAAGCCAGCGAATCGTCGCCTTTTAAGTCCTGTTTGACGGCATATAAAAGGTAGTCGAGGCTGATGGTATAGCCCTCGTAATGCTGGCGGTCGAATCGGGGAGTGCCCCAGTCATAGGCGATTTCCTTATCGCCGGATTTCACCAGCAGCCAGACATGGTTGCTTTCCATATAGGCTTCGCCGCTTTTTTCCAGGTTGCCTACTATCGGTGTCGCCTCTATCCCCAGTCTCTCGAATTCCCGGTACATCTGGAGAGTATCGTCATCGCAGTCATAGGTCGGCGACGGCCCAGAGATATCAGGGAAAATAACCGGACTGAATCGAGGCAGCGTCAACACGACAACCATAGCGGCGAAGATAAAAGCCACTATCTTGAAGATACCAAGCGAGAAATATCCCATTTCGTTATAATTATAATCAAGCTTTGCCAATTGGCGAAGACTTTTTTATTAAGCTTTGATAAAGGTTTGATTAAGTTTTCATAAACCGCCTATACTTGCTGTGTAGCGAAGGATTCATCATCAAGGATTCATTCTGAAGGAGGTACAAGCCATGAATGTTCTGGGTATCGTGGGAAGTCCGCGTAAAGGAGGCAACACCGAGATAATGGTGGAGGAGGCGCTGGCCGCGGCCCGTGATGAAGGCGCTAAAACGGACATTTTTCTCATCGCCGGCAAGACCATCAACGGGTGCGATGCCTGCGGCAGCTGCTTTAAGACCGGCGCCTGTAATATAATGGACGATATGCAGTCGCTGTATAAAAAGATGGAGTGGGCGGACGCCATTATCTTCGGGAGTCCGGTCTACTTTAATTACGTCACGGCGCAGGCCAAAGCAATTATCGACAGGACTTTCTGCTACCTGGGGAACAGGAAGCTGCAGGGCAAAGTGGCAGCGCCGGTGCTGGCATTGAGAAAGATAGGCGGCGGGCAGACCCGCGTGCAGCTCTTCGGCTGGTTCATGGCCCAGGGAATGATACCAGTGCGTGGCGCTATCGGATACGGACGCGAAAAAGGCGATGTGAGGACGGGAGAAGGAGCTGGTATCGTCACGACGGCTCTGGAGGAATCCCGCGCCACCGGCAAAGAAGTCGTGGCGATGGTTAAGAAACTAGGCGGTAAATAATTTTCTCTGTCATTGCGAGGAGCGCAGCGACGCGGCAATCTCTTACTCCCTAGGGAAGCGCCCTGAGTTATTATGTAAAATAATATTCCATGCGTACGTTACACGACATAACATATATTGTGCGCCCCAAGTTTTGGGGCTTATAGGTTTGACATAATAAAGTTAATATAAATAAGTTAAGGGTTGTCTATTTGTGAACTGATTTTCTATGCATTACCCAAAATCCAGATATTATAAGAACCCCACCAATTACCAACATATAGAATTCAGAAGTATTAAAAATAGGGTATCCCTTAATCAAAAATAATCCGTACAGCCATTGACCAAGCCCTATTCCAAAAACTGGTAATCCAGAAGCTATTACCGTTCTGCCAGCTGATATTTTATCTGAGCGTTTTATCATGCATTTTATATTCGCTAGTTCTTTGCCAACATCAACCTCGCCCTCTTTTTTCTCTTTATCTTCAGACACTTGTCCACACTTATCATTTTTACTTTTTACACGCCCTATCTTGTTAAATAAACGAAACAAAGGAATGAACCAGAGAAAGAATTGCAAAAACAAAAATGATTTAGTTACACACTCCCTGGTTTCGGTTGTAACATTAAAACATAATAGTGTATTGGAACCATCAAACCATGTTAATGCTGTGGTCATTGCTGCTGCACCAAGTGCTATGGAAAACAACAAAAAGGTTTTTTGACAGTTACCAAAATGTTCCCTACTACTTCCAACTGCCAAAATAATCCCAGCAACTGCAATGAAAGCAGCAGCAATAATCATGACACCATTCATATATCCCATCATCAGTTGAGTTGTTGTTACTTCTTCCATGCTCACACCTCCTACCCCCATTATACCTCAAAAAGTCAAGTCTTTATGTCAATATACACTACCCGGGTGTTTAAGAGGGGCGCCAGCCCCTCTTCGTCATTCTGGCCCCGTATCAGAATACGGGGTAAACTCCGGCCAGAATCCAGACCTCCACCTTATCCCATCCCCTGGATTCCAGCTTTCGCTGGAATGACAACATTATTTTGGGTTAAAAGGGGGTAGGTTTCATAAAAAACAGTAAAAAAGTGTAATTTCAGGGGTTTACTGCCCCTCCCGCCCCCTCCCGAAGGTATAATTCCCCTCATAGAGTCGGCAACAGGCCAGGATTTTGATTGTAGCGCGTGCTAGCTTCGGGTAAATGGCAAAAACAGTTTCAAACGGTGTTATCCGGGATTTTGGGACGCTGGGTACTATCTACTGTGTACTGTTAACTATATTATTTCTTCCTTATGCGTCTTAATTTAAAAACCACCGGGTTACCTGGGTCCGGGCAAACCGCTCCACTGATATCCGGGTCTTCGCTCCAGGGAAAAGTTCCGCCGTATTTCAACACATCTATACTGGACTCCATCATTGGATAGGCTGAAAGACAGATTCCAGCCGGAGTAGTACTACTGATAATCCATTTATCTCCCACTTTGTGCCCGGCTCCACATGTGCCTTTCTGCGAGACTACTGTAATTTCAACATCATACATTTCAGACATAATTTGCCTCCTTGCCTATATTGTCCACTGTAAACTAATAACTGAAAACTGCCAACTCGTCACTGGAAGAGCAAAAACGTTCCCGCCACCGTCGCCGCCATCCCCAGGATAACTTTCGGAGTGAAAAGCTCAATCTTCCGGTTAATCAGCAAAGAAAAGAAAAAGATAAACAAAATCTGTATGCTGAGTAAAGGCGTCACGACACTGGCCGGGCTTTTACCCAGGGCAGTGTAATACAAAAGCTGGCCGGTAGCCGTAAACATTCCGGCTAAAGCCATCGGCAGGACACTCTTCTTCAAAGGCAGCTGCGTCAGTTGCTTCCGTCGCGGCCGGTTTAAAAGAAGGCACCCCATCACTATCGCCGCGGTGGCATAAGAAACAAAAGCCCCGGCGGATGAAGAGCCGATTTCCTCCACGCCCGGCTTGATGAGCACCGGCGTGATGCCCCAGCATAGCGCCGCCCCCAGCGCTAAAAGGATGCCCTTGACCTCGTTGCGGGATAACGACTTCTCCTTTTTCCCGGCGATGCTCTTTTTCTCCGTGGAAATTAGAGCCGCCCCGGCGAACATGCACAAAACACCGAAAATAATATACAAGGTAATCGACTCTTTGAGGAAAAGGAAACTGAAGAGCACGGTATAAAAGCGGTTGGTCATGGTGAACGGGGTGGCTTTATTGGCCCCGATAAGCCGGAAGGAGTTATAACCAAGCAGCCGTCCGATGATGAAATGGATGATGCCGGCGGAACCGAGCAGCGCCAGCGCCCGCCAGGATATGTTCAGAAGCTGGCTCCATTCGCCGCTGACCAGGATGGCGATGGCGAAAAAGGGAATCCCGATAAAGACGCTGATGGCCGTGACGCTGAAGGACTCTCCGGCCTCACCGGCGGTCTTCCTGACCATGACGATACCGGCGGCAAAGCTGACCGACGCTATGAGCGCGAGAATTAAGCCTGTATCCATGAGATTGCTTATGTCATCCTGACGAAGCTTGTCCCGTACTTGATACGGGGGTCAGGATCCAGAACCCCTTTTCCCCACCACTGGATTCTCCTTCATATGAAGGACTGGAATGACGACTATCGTTTGTTAAACGGTATCTATTGATGTCTGATTCAAGGCTGCGGGCGCTGCCGTATCAGACAATGCCTTAATAATCATCTCCAGCAGCCGGGGCAGGCCCCACCCGCGCAAAGCCGATATCAATACGGTGCTCTCATCCGGGGCCACACCCAGACTGGCGAGGACGTTCTCCACGCCGCTGCTGTTCTGCGTCGGCTCGCTCTGGAGAAGACGGTCGATTTTGTTCAATATGGTAAGCCTTTTCTTGTCCGCCAGCCCCAGCTCACCGAGGATATTTTCCACCGTCTGGCACTGCTCCGGCGCATCCGGCGAAGCCAGGTCGACCACATGCAGCAGCAGGCTGGCTTCGGACAGCTCTTCGAGGGTCGCCCTGAAGGCGCTGATAATCGTCGGCGGGAGTTTGCGGATAAAGCCGACGGTATCGGTAACCAATATAGCTTTGTTATCAGGAAGGGTCAGACGCCGGGTGGTGGGGTCGAGGGTGGCGAAAAGCCTTTCATCCGCCAGGACATCGGTCCGGCAGAGGGCATTCAGCAATGTACTTTTACCGGCATTGGTATAGCCCACCAGCGCTACGACCGGTATGCCGCTCTTCTGCCTTTGCTGCCGATATAAAGCGCGCCGCCTTCTTATCTCCTCGGTCTGCTCCAGAAGGCGTTGAATTTTACGGCGTATCAGGCGGCGGTCTGTCTCCAGCTGCGATTCGCCCGGGCCCCTTGTGCCGATGCCGCCGCCCAGTCTTTCAAGGTGACTCCACTGTCCGGCGAGCCTGGGGAGAAGGTACTGGTGCTGGGCAAGCTCTACCTGTAAACGCCCTTCGTGAGTGCGAGCGCGTTTGGAGAATATATCCAGGATGAGCGCGGCGCGGTCGATAACTTTAACTTCGAGGGCTTCTTCCAGGTTCTGCTGCTGATTGGGAGTAAGCTCGTCATCGAGAATAATGACGCTGTAATCGTTGGTGCTCTTTAAAGCCACCAGCTCCTGAATTTTGCCTTTGCCGACGTAAGAATCATGCGATGGTGCCGGCAATTGCTGTATGATTTTGCCGACAACTTCGGCCCCGGCGGACTCAGCCAGCTGCGCCAGTTCCTCTATCGAATTCGCGGCTGATTGCCTCTCCCGGCTCCCTTTGTGAGCCACGGCCAGTAAAAGGGCCCGTTCCTTTACAGCCCTGGTGACAATGGTGTTTCTGGTAATGCTTTTCTCCTCGAGAAATAGGATTATGTCAAGTTATTTCTTTAGTGTCAATCGCCGCGTATTACGCCATCCCGAAAGCCGCGAAAGCCCTTTGACCAGCGATGCGTCCTGGATAGTCAGAGACAACCTCACGTAACCTTCGCCGCTGTGGCCATACCCTACTCCGGGGGTAACTGCCACGCCCACTTGGTCCAGCAAATCGGTCGTAAAATCCACAGAGTTATAGCCCTCGGGGACCTTGGCCCACACGTACAGGCTTGCCTTGGGCACCGTTACCTCCAGGCCGATGTTATTCAGCACTTCAACAATCAGGTCGCGGCGCCTCTGGTAAACAGCGTTATGCTCCGAGACGCAGTCCTGCGGCCCGTTCAACGCCTCGATAGCCATATACTGGATGGCCTGCGGAATCCCCGAGTCCAGGTTGGACTTCAGAGTTCTCAAAGCGCTTAACGCCTCGGCATTGCCCACCACCATGCCGATACGCCAGCCGGTCATGTTATAGCTCTTGGAAAGAGAGTGGAATTCCACGCCGATATCCTTGGCTCCATCCGCCTGCATGAAGCTCACCGGTTGGTAACCATCGAACGCCACCTCCGAGTAAGGGCCATCGTGACAGACGAGGATATTATTTTGCCTGGCGAATGCGACCACTTGATTAAAGAAATCAAGTTCGGCGACGGCCCCGGTGGGATTATTGGGGTAGTTCAGCCAGAGAACTCTGGTCTGTTTCAGAATAAAATCACGAACGCTCTTTAAATTAGGGAGAAAGCCGTTCTCCGCCTTAAGCGACAAGTAGTAAGGCCTGCCGCCGGCCAGCTGAGTGCCGACCGAGTACACCGGGTAAGCCGGGTCCGGCACCAGGGCGATATCCCCGGGGTCGATAAAGCAAAAGGCGATATGACCGATGCCCTCCTTGGAACCGATAAGCGGCAGCACCTCTGTGGCCGGGTCGAGAATGACATTGAACCGTCTCTTATACCATTCGGCGATGGCCTGGTGCAGTTCCGGCAACCCCTCCGATTCAGGATAGCGATGGTTGGCCGGGTCCTGAGCCGCCTGACAGAGTCGGTTAATGATATGCGGGGGCGTGGGGATATCGGGGTCGCCTATGGCGAAACTGACGACCTCCTCACCTTTGGCCTTTTTCTCGGCGATTTTCTTATTAATCTCGACAAACAGGTATGGCTTCAAATTTTCGATTCGTCTGGCTACTTTCATAGTCACACCTCAATCAGGCCATTTTCCTTCAAAAACTACCTCCGCCGGCCCACCCAGTACTACCTCGCCGTTACCGTTCCATTCGGCATTCAGCACGCCGCCGGGCAGTTTAATATCCACCTTGGATTCGGTGTAGCCGCGTAATTTCGAGGATACCGTTATCGCACAGGCGCCGCTGCCGCAGGCCAGTGTCTCCCCTACTCCACGCTCCCAGACACGCGCCTCCAGGTGCTTATTATCGAGCACCCGCGCCACCTCAAAGTTGACCCGATTGGGAAATATCGGCAGATTTTCCACCAGCGGCCCGATTCTGGACAGCGGGAAATCGGAGACCGGCTCCTGACTGAAATAAACGGCATGAGGGTTCCCCATGGAAACAAGATTGAGTGTCAGTTCCTTGCCGCTTACTATGACCTTATAGCTGAGCATGGACTTGACGTCAACGACATCGCCCTTGCCGGCCTTCAGGTTTACAGGAATTTTATCGGCGGTAAATCTGGGCTTGCCCATGTTGGCCCAGAATTTTATGACCCTGCCGCCCTTTCTCTCAAGCTTAACCCGGTTGATGGCAGCTACGGTCTCAATGGTAATTTCTTCGATGTCCGGGCTGACCAGTCCTTTTTCTAGAACGTACCTGGCCAGGCACCTGATACCATTGCCGCAGGTCTCCGCCTCAGAGCCATCGGCATCAAAGGTACGCATACCGAAATCCGCCTTATCCGAGGGCTGCAATATTATCAGGCTATCGGCACCGATACCCAGGTGACGGTCGCACACGG
Source organism: uncultured Dehalococcoidaceae bacterium (assembly GCA_964422155.1). Classification (GTDB taxonomy): domain Bacteria; phylum Chloroflexota; class Dehalococcoidia; order Dehalococcoidales; family RBG-16-60-22; genus JBGPRB01. Next base: position 15,583 of record CAYQZZ010000032.1, read on the forward strand.
CTATCGCCAGTTTAGACCAGTTACGCTTCATGTTATGCGCATCTACCATGACAAAATCGTTAGCAGCACCCTGCATCTTGGTGAAATCCATTCCTCGTCTCACTCTCCATTCTTGTTTATTCGCTTTTTAAAAACTCAGCAAGTGTCTTCTCAATCTCTAAGTCGTCCTGTTGACCGATATCGAACCAGTGTATTTTTGCATCGTCCGGACGGAACCAGGCGTACTGATGACGGATAAACCGGTGGGTCTCCGTCTTTATTTTCTGGGTCGCCGCTTCCAGCGTCAGCTCACCCTTTAAAAACTGGCCGACCTGCCGGTAGCCGATGCCGGACATGGATGGCAAGTCTAAATCATACCCCATTTTCAGCAGATTTTCCACTTCCCGGACGAAGCCCCGCTCTATCATTTCATCGACCCTGCGGTCGACAAGGCGATACAATTCAGCCCTTCCGGCAGTCAGGCCGATGATAAATGAAATAAAGGCGGGGGCTTTTTTGCGCCCGAGTTTGGAAAAAGACTTTCCGGCTTTGGCGTGCACCTCAAGTGCCCGAATCACACGGCGCACATTGCGGCGGTCAATTTTTGCTGCCGCGTCAGGGTCGGCAGCGACAAGTTCCTCGTAGAGTTCATCGATGCTTCTCTCACTGGCTCTCTTTTCTCTATTATACCTGAATTCCGGGTCGGGTGAAACTCCGGGTATCTGCCATCCTTCCAGCACCGCTTTTACGTACAGGCCGGTGCCGCCGACCAGAAAAGGCAGCTTACCGCGCCGATGAATATCTCCGATGGCCCGATATGCCAGCTCCTGATACAGTACCAGGCTGAAATCTTCGTTCGGGTTAATGATATCAATCAGATGATGAGGTATGCGTAAGAGTTCCTGCGGGGTCGGCTTGGCCGTGCCGATATCCAGATAACGGTATACCTGCCGACTATCGGCACTGACGATTTCTCCCTGATAAAGCCCGGCCAGGCGGAGAGCCAGGCGGCTCTTACCGATACAGGTGGGACCGACGATAGCGATGAGACGCTTCATGCTGCGGCTAAAGGCCCCGAATCTCGGAAGCCTGCCTCACGATGCTCAGGAAATCGTCGGCTTTCAGGCTCGCTCCGCCGACCAGAGCGCCGTCAATTTCAGGTTTTCGCATGAATTCGGCAATATTAGCGGCGTTTACGCTGCCGCCGTAAAGGATACGGACACTGCCCGCAATCCCGCTGCCGTGCAGGCGAGAGATAAATTGCCGGATAAAACCGATAGTCTTGTTGGCATCATCACCGGTAGCCGACCTGCCGGTGCCGATAGCCCATATCGGCTCGTAGGCAATAACGAGTCCGCTGAGAAAGTTCATCCGGTCGGAAGACACTATAAGCTGACGGCCCAGGACCTCTTTCGTCTGCCCGGCCTCGTTCTCCTCCAGGCTTTCGCCGATGCAGAATATGGGTTTCAGTCCGGTCTTGATGGCCGCTTTTATTTTCTTATCGATAATTTCACTGGTCTCGCCGAAATACTGCCGCCGCTCGGAGTGCCCGATGATGACATAGTCGCAGAGGTTAGCCAGCATGGGCGGCGAAATCTCACCGGTATATGCTCCCTTTTCTTCATAAAAGACGTTCTGCGCTCCCAGCCTTACGGTGCTCCCTTTGATGATAGCTCTCACCGCCACCAGAGACACGAAGGGCGGGCAAAGCACCTTCTCGACACCGCGCACTCTTTCGAGTCCGGGCTGCATCGTTTTGACCAGATTAATAGCATCATCAATCGTCGTGTTCATTTTCCAGTTACCGGCAATCATCGGCATACGTGTCATTTTTAACTCCTAAGCTCCGAACTTGGTCAGTTTCCGGGCGTTAGCCATAGCCAGGGGCATAATCTGAGTGGCGGAGATTCTGCCCAGGCCGCCGGCCAGAAAAGCCGGTTCGGAAAACTTTTTAACACTATCGGTACGGCAGTACTTTGAGCATATCAGCACCGGCACCGGATGCCAGCTATGACCGCCGAATATTGCCGGCGTCGAGTGGTCGCCGGTGATAACCAACACATCCGGCTCAAGGCCTATCAGGACAGGTAAAGCCGCATCAATTTGCTCCAGGACTTTTACTTTACGGGCAAAGTCGCTATCTTCACCGGCAGTATCCGTCCATTTCACATGCAGGAAGAAAAAGTCGTAATTTTTATAGTTTTCCTTCAATGTGGCAAATTCATCCTCGAGTGTTGTTCCTGTCCGCGCAACCTTCATGCCGACCAGCCTAGCCAGCCCGCGGTACATCGGATAAACAGCGATAGCCAGCGGGTTCAGCTTATAGATTTCCTGCATGGTGGGGAAACGGGGCTTACCGGCGAAACCGCGCAGTAGAACCATATTAGCCGGATGGTGCCCGGATAGCGATGCTTTTGCCTTGGCTGCGAACCGATTGGTGATATCAGCCAGTCTACCGGCTTCCGGACTTAAAGCGGTAATTTTCAATGGAGCTACGCCCGTCTGCGATGGGTCGGACTCGGTAACATTAGCTATTAGATTATCGCCGTGAAATACAGCCACGAAGCGATGTTCTCTTACCGGGTATACCTTTATGTCAACTCCGTCAATAGATGTACCATCAAGCAGCTGGCATAATTCAGCGCATTTCTCGTTAGAGATACGCCCCGCCCGGCGGTCGGTTATAATGCCTTTTTCGTTAACAGTGCAGAAATTACCGCGGGCAGCCACGTCTCCCGGCTTAAGCTCGATATCAATACCGACAGCCTCCAGGACGCCGCGGCCGATATTGCAGCTGATGGGGTCGTAACCGAACAGGGCTAAATGCCCGGGACCGCTGCCGGGTGTGATACCGGGAGCTATGAGGTCGGACAGACCGCAAATCCCCCTTGCCGCCAGAGAGTCAAGATTGGGGATACGGGCAGTCTCCAGTTCCGTTTTACCCGTTTTCGGGTCCGGCAGCCCGCCCAGACCGTCGATTACCAGCAAAACTATCTTCTCCGGCGAAGTAATCGAGATTTCCTTAATCAACTCCAGGTTATTCATTGTCCAAAGTCATCCTAATAATTTATCTAGATAATCCCTGTTGCGATGTCATTCTGGCCCCGTATCAGGGTACGGGGTAAACTCCGGCCAGAATCCAGAAGAAGAATCGCAGAATTTACTTCATATTCTGGATTCCAGCTTTCGCTGGAATGACAAAGTTACTAAAGCATCCCTTTATCACGCAAGGCTGCCACGCCGGGCAGTTCCTCGCCCCCCAGGAATTCCAGCGAAGCGCCCCCGCCAGTTGAAACAAACGTAACTTTATCAGCCAGTCCCAGGGCTTCTATCACCTCGGCGGTCGAGCCTCCGCCCACCACGGTCGTTGCTTTAAGTTCGGGAAGCAGTTTGGCCAGTGCCTGCGTTCCTTTGGCAAACTGCGGTATCTCTTCCACGCCCACGGGGCCATTCCAGAATACCGTCCGGCTTTTTTTCAGCTCCCGGCGGAAGTTTTCGATGGTCTTCGGGCCGATATCGGCAATTTTCTTATCCGGCGGTATGGCATCGATAGATACGACTTTCCCCACAGCATCGCTATCGATTTCATCCGTGACCACCACATCAACCGGCAATAAAAGGCGGGTGCCGCTCCTGGCAGCTTCTTTTATCAACTCGGCCGCCATACCAACTGAGTCCGCTTCAACCAGGGACCTGCCCACTTCATATGACCTGGCTTTCAGGAAGGTAGCCGCCATGCCGCCGCCGATTAACAGGCAGTCTACCTTGCCCATGATATTTTTCAGCAAGGCAACCTTATCGCTTACCTTGGCGCCGCCGAATATGGAGGTAAAGGGGTGGACCGGGTTCTCCATAAGGCCGCCCAGGGTATTAATCTCCTTTTCAAGCAGCAGCCCAGCTACCGCTGGCAGGTAGTGCGTGATACCGGATATCGAGGCATGGGCACGGTGGGAGGTGCCGAAGGCATCATTAACAAAGACATCACCCAGACGGGCTAAAGCCCTGGCAAAGTCCTCACTGCCGGCTTCCTCTTCAAGATGAAAACGGAGATTTTCCAGGAGCAGCACATCCCCGGCTTTCAGGTTCTCTACGGACTTCTCCACTTCAGGCCCGATACAGTCCATAGCAACCCCGACCTGCTGTCCTAAAATCTGAGAAAGGCGCTTCGCCACCGGTTTCAGCCGCATTTCCTCGACAACCTTTCCCTTGGGCCTGCCCAGATGAGACATCAGGATAACCTTCGCTTTACGCTCGATGAGATATTTAATCGTGGGAAGGGATGCCCGGATGCGGCTGTCATCCGTTATCGCGCCGGTCTTGGCGTCTATCGGCACGTTGAAGTCAACGCGGACCAGAACCTTTTTACCGGTAACCTCAATGTCCCTGACGGTCATTTTATTCATGTATCGCTCCCGATTATCAGAGGGCGTTTAGCAACCGCTCATGGTGAGCCTGTCGAACCATAGCGGCGTATTTGCTTCACCCTTCGACAGGCTCAGGGTGAGCGGAGAATTAAAGAGTTTTTTACTGCTAAACGACCTCCGAAACAAATAACCTGCACGCTATAAATTTCCGTATCAAAATAACGTCACTTCCCTACCCTACTACGTTGTTTTAGCTTTATCATCAACGTTAAACGGTACATTTGAAACAGAGTCGGGAAACAGTTTTAAAACCTGCTGCGTGATGCCGTTAGCATCCAGACCGTATTTGGAGCGTAAAATAGCCTGAGTCCCGTGCTCAACGAATTCATCCGGGATACCGATGTTCTTCACCGTAACGTTACACATTCCGGACTCCTGCAGCAGCCTGACGATACTGCTGCCAAAGCCGCCGTTAAGCACATTCTCCTCGACCGTAACGATACGCTTGATACGACCGGACAGGTCAATGATAAGCGACTTATCCAGGGGTTTGGCAAAACGAGCGTTGACTACGGTAGCCTCGACCCCCTTTTTTGCCAGTTCGCCCGCTGCCTCCAGAGATGGAGATACCGAGGCGCCTAAAGCGAAGAGCACCACATCCTCTCCATACCTGACCACTTCACCCTCGCCTATGGGTATCTTATGTAGCACTGTGTCTAAAGTTACCCCCAGACCGGGGCTACGGGGATAACGCACCGCCATGATACGTCCTGACTTTACGGCGGTATATAGAAGGTGCTGGAGTTCGTTTTCATCTTTGGGAGCCGCCAGGACCAGATTGGGGATAAGGGTGAGATAAGAGACATCAAACGTACCCTGATGTGTCTTGCCATCATCGCCGACAATTCCCCCACGGTCAATCGCAAAGACAACCGGCAGGTTCTGGAGACAAACATCATGTATTATCTGGTCGAAGGCACGCTGTAAAAAGGTCGAGTATATCGCCACGACCGGTATAAAGCCCTGGGTCGCCATGCCGGCGGCAAAAGTAACGGCATGCTGCTCGCAGATGCCGACATCAAAGACGCGTTCCGGGAACTCGGCTTCAACAATGCTCAGGCAGTTCCCCTCGGGCATGGCCGGCGTAACCACCACCAGTCTGGGCTCCTCGCGGGCCAGGCGTAGCATCGTTTGGGCAAAAACCTCACTATAGGTCGGTACTTTGCTATCATTACTTCCCTTGGCCGGCACACCGTGGAAATAGACGGCATTGCTCTCCGCCGGAGAGTAGCCCTTGCCTTTGGTGGTGACGACATGTACGAGAGTCGGCCGGGTAGCGTAATCCCTGGCCCGGTTAAGAACACCCTCAAGGTCCTGAATATTATGCCCGTCAATCGGCCCGATGTAAGCAAAGCCGAGCGCCTCCCACAGCTGTGTCGGCATAAAAAACCCTTTGAACCTGGCTACCAGCTCCACAACGAGACGCCATAACTTAACTCCGGTGGGCAGAGCCGTAATGATTTTCTTACCTCTTCTCTCTGCCCGGCGTAAACGCGGGTCGAACCTCACCCTGCTCAAGAGTTTAGCCAGGGCGCCCACGGTAGGTGAAATGGACATACCGTTATCATTGAGAATCACGATGAGACGGGGACCCAGGTGACCTGCCTGGTTCAGCGCCTCGAAAGCTATCCCCGCCGTAATGGCACCATCGCCAATGACGGCAACCACATGGTAGTCTTCACCGGCAAGGTCACGGGCGATAACCATGCCCAGCGCCGCCGAAATCGACGTGCTGGCATGGCCGGCCCCGAAGGGGTCGTGCTCACTCTCATCGCGGCAGGTAAAACCGGATAGTCCCCCATACTGGCGTAAGGAACTAAAATTTCGCCTACGTCCGGTAAGTAGTTTGTGCACATAGCTCTGGTGACCTACGTCCCAGATAATTTTGTCTTTGGGACTATTAAAGACACGATGCAGAGCTATAGTAAGTTCAACGACACCAAGGTTGGAAGCCAGATGACCACCGGTAGTGGTTACCGTGGTGATAATTTCGTACCTGAGCTCGGCAGCCAGTTCCTCCAGCGCCTCCGGCGATAATCCTTTCAGGTCGGCGGGACTATCGATTTTATCCAGAAATCTCGGCATAGCCTTTTAACTTATTAATCAGCAGCACTCAGTCAATACTATCAATGTGGATGAATAATTGTCAAGCTGAAGGCATGTCGGACGCTGCTTCCTATAGCTAGCTTGACGCTCCTGATATCCTTTTGTTAAACTCGCAGGGTGACCTCCATAGAAAAGTATATCCTCGACTTCATCGCCGCCACCTATAATCTTCTCCACTGGCCCGGAGTTGTGGTCCTGATGGCGATAGAGAGCGCCTGCATTCCTTTCCCCAGCGAGCTTATTATGCCTCTGGCGGGCTGGATGCTCATCAAGGAGCAGTCTCTGCCGGCGATACATTCTTTGATAGGCGGTGCTTACGGAGCTATAGGAAATACCATCGGCTCAGTCATTGCCTATATCGTGGGCATGTGGGCTGGCCGTCCACTGCTGAATAAATACGGCCGCTACATCCTCATATCCCAGCACGACCTCGACATGGCGGACAGCTGGTTTTCCCGCAGGGGCAGCTGGACGGTCTTCGTCGGCCGCCTGTTGCCGGTGATTCGCACCTATATCAGTCTACCCGCCGGTATTGCCAGGATGAATATTGTCAAATTCGTGGCCTATACCTTTATAGGCTCTTTCATCTGGAGCACCGGCCTGGCCTACGGCGGTTACCAGATGGGAGAACACTGGGAGCAATTACGAGATGCCATGCGTCCCTTCGACCCACTGTTCATCGCGATAGTACTTGCTCTTATCGGCTTATATGTTTACAGACATATCAGGCACACAAAAGACCATAAGTCCGGCTAACGATAATTGAGATCAGGCTAAGCCATATTATCCCGGTTATGGGCTCGCTCTTCACAGAACCTCAGCAGAACGACTATATTGACCTAAGTCTTCATTCGTGATACATTTTTAAGGAAGTAGAGCGTGTCCCTGTAGCTCAGATGGATAGAGCGGCTGCCTTCTAAGCAGCGGGTCGTGAGTTCGAATCTCACCAGGGACGCCACCAAGCTAAGCGACCCGCTGCCTCAGTTGAGGAGACAAAGCTGAGGCGAATCTGGTACCGACCTACTGCATGGGCCGACCGCAATGAAAAGTGAAACAGGTCACAAAGGCAATCGGATTGAACAGCCTGGTAGATGGTCTTCTATTCTCGTTACAGG
>CAYQZZ010000033.1:0-22894 GCA_964422155.1 uncultured Dehalococcoidaceae bacterium
GGCAGTAAAGACCACCGCCTTGCCCGCTTTGATTTTCTCGTTTATTTCCGCTATTATCTTGGCCACGTAATTTTACCCTTTCATCACGTACATAATATTTGGGGATTACATAACATTTTAGCAGAGCTAAAGGCCGAATACAACTTAGAACAGCATCAATGTTGAAGCGCCTACCTGTATAAGCTATAATCAAAAGTGAACCCCTTTATAAAAAAGGAGACGACTTTGCTCAGGACTCACGCCTGCGGCTCTCTACGCAAGGAACACGTTGGTATTAAAGTATCCCTGGCCGGCTGGGTAAACCGCCGCCGCGACCATGGCGGGCTTATTTTTATCGACCTGCGGGACAGGGAAGGCTTTGTCCAGACAGTGTTCAATCCGGAAATATCGCCGGCAGGCCTGAAAATTGCCGAGGAGATGCGCAACGAGTTTGTCGTCAGGCTTACCGGAGAGGTGGCTTTACGTCCCTCAGGCACCGAGAACCCGAAAATACCAACTGGCGATATCGAGGTAATCGTTAAGGAAGCCGAGATACTCAATAAGTCCAATACCCCTCCCTTTTACATTAACGAAGAGGTCGAGGTTGATGAAAACGTCCGTCTCAAGTACCGTTACCTTGACCTCCGCCGAGGGCGGATGAAAGAAAACCTGATTTTGCGCCATCAGGTAGTCAAGTTTATGCGCGATTTTCTTGATGCCCGGGGATTTATCGAGGTGGAGACGCCCATCCTCATTAAAAGCACGCCGGAGGGGGCCAGGGACTACCTGGTGCCCAGCCGTGTTCATCCCGGCCAGTTTTACGCTCTGCCGCAGTCACCGCAGCAGCTAAAGCAGTTGTTGATGGTGGCAGGACTCGATAAGTATTACCAGATTGCCCGCTGCTTCCGTGACGAGGACACCCGTGCCGACCGCCAGCCAGAGTTTACTCAGCTCGATATTGAAATGAGCTTTGTCGAAGAAGAGGATGTGCTCAAACTGACGGAAGAGCTTTTTACAAGCCTGGTGAAGACGCTCAAGCCCGAAAAACGGATGATGCAGCCCTTCCCCCGCCTCACCTATGCCGAGGCCATGGAACGCTATGGCTCGGACAAGCCCGACCTGCGCTTCGACATGGAGATAAAGGACATTTCAGATATCGTGGCTGATTCTAAATTCACTATTTTCAGTACGGCTATTGCCCAAGGGGGCAGGGTAAAAGGCATTTGCGCTCCCGGATGCGCCGCTTACACTCGCAGTCAGCTTGAGGATCTGAATGAAATGGCCAGGGGGCTGGGGGCCGGCGGGCTGGTAACCATCGCTTTGAGTGGTTCTAGTAACAGCCCGGCAGATTTAACTGTTGAAATGATAAAATCTGCCGCTGCCAAATTTCTTTCGCTAGACGAGGTCAAGGCTATAGCCGGGCGTCTGGGAGCCAGGATTGGAGACCTGCTGCTTATTGTGGCCGGGGAAAACAGGCTGGTGAGTACCGTGCTAGGTGAGTTGCGCCGCGAGATGGGCTCCCGCCTACGGTTAGCGGCACCGGGCTTGCTGGCCTTTGCCTTCATTATCGATTTCCCTATGTTTGAGAGGAACAGCCAGACGGGACAGCTGGAAGCGATGCATCATGCCTTTACCATGCCCAGAGATGAAGATATGCTGTTGCTGGATAGCGCCCCGGAGAAAGTAAGAGCCAGGAGCTATGACCTCGTCTGCAACGGGCGTGAACTGGGCAGCGGTAGCATCAGGATTCATAAGAGCGACCTGCAAAGAAAGATATTTAAAATACTGGGCTACAGCGATGAAGCTATTGAAGAGCGTTTCAGACACCTGCTCGAAGCGTTTGATTATGGCGCGCCGCCTCACGGTGGCATCGCTCCAGGCATTGACCGAGTCATAATGCGGCTTATCAATGAGGATAACATCAGGGATATAATAGCCTTCCCCAAGAACCAGGCTGCCGTCGACCTCACTTTTAACGCGCCTTCACCGGTCACCGAAGAGCAGCTTGCCGAACTGCATATTCGTCTGCGTGAAGAGTAGCCTATCGGGAGGAAACTTGAAAGTTACTAAAGAGAAAGTTGAAAACAGCCAGGCATTTCTAACCATCGAGATGGAACCTGCCGAAATGGAAACAGGTATGCAGGAATCCTATCAGTACCTGGTACAAAAATCGAATATTCCCGGATTTCGTAAGGGAAAAGCCCCGCGGATAGTGGTGGAACGCTATCTGGGAAAAGCCAGACTCCTGGAAGAGGCGCTGGACCATATGATTCCCCGGGCTTACCAGCAGGCCCTTAAGGAGCAGGCAATCGAACCCTATGCCCAGCCAGAGGTAGAGATAACTCAGCCCGACCCCCTGATATTCAAGGCTGTCGTGCCTTTAATGCCCACCGTAACGCTGGGCGATTATCGCGATATCCGCATGTCACCGGAGCCGGTTGACATAAAAGAAGAGAATATCGCTGCCGTTCTCGAAGAACTGCGCCACCAGCACGCTAACTGGGAACCCGTCGACAGGACGCTGGACTATAACGACATGGCTGTTATCGATATCAACGGTAAGGTCGAGGAAAAGCCCTACGTTCAAAAAATAGGAGCGCAATACCAGGTTCTCAAGGACTCTATTTCGCCGGCGCCGGGATTCACCGCCCAGATAGTCGGCATGAAGAAAGAAGAGACCAAAGAGTTCAAGTTGAGTTTCCCCGCGGATTACCCCAGTAGCCAGGTAGCCGGGAAGGAAGGCCATTTTAATGTAAAACTCCATGAAATCAAGGAGGAAAAGCTCCCGGAGCTCAATGATGATTTTGCCGCTCAGGTCTCGCCCGAATTAAAAACAGTGCCGGCGCTCCGCGAGGAGGTTACCAAGAGTCTGCGGTTGCGGGGCGAGGAACGCGCCAGGATGGACTTTGAAGAGCGGGTTATCAATGCCGCCATCGAGCCGTCGAAGATAGAGTATCCGCCGGTCCTGGTAGATATGGAAATCAACCGGATTCTCAATGACCAGGCCAGGCAGTTGCAATTGACGGGGCGAGGCATGGATGAATACCTGCGCAGCGTCAATAAGACTCCTGAGCAGCTTCAAGAGGAACTGCGTCCCGTAGCCACCAGAAATGTCAACGCTTCGCTCGTTCTGGGAAAGATTGCCGAAGCGGAGAAGATTGAAGTCACCGATGACGAGATAAATAACGGGATTAAAAACCTGTCCAGAGGCATCGGGGAGGATAAAAGGGAGGAGATGCAGAAACTTCTGGATACGCCGCAGAACCGCGATTCAATCAAACAATCGCTGAAGACGCGCAAAACCATCGAGCGATTGACGGAAATAGCTAAAAACACGGAAAAACCCGGTCAAGAGACAAAGGAGGAGGGAAAATGAATAGTCTGCCACTGAATAATCTACCGTTGCCTAATCTGCCGATGAACATCATACCCGGTGTGATCGAAAGCGGCCCCAGGGGTGAGAGGATGTGGGATATCTATTCCCTGCTTTTGAAAGAACGTATCGTCATGCTCTTCACCCCCATTAACGACCCCGTTGCCAATACCCTGATTGCCCAGTTCCTCTATCTGGAAAGGGAAGACCCGGATAAGGATATTAACATGTATATCCAGAGTCCCGGCGGGGTCATCAGTTCCGGCCTGGCTATTTACGATACCATGCAGCTTATCCGCCCGCCCGTTTCCACCATCTGCGTCGGCATGGCGGCCAGCATGGCCACGGTGCTCCTCTGCGCCGGCGCCAAGGGCAAGCGTTATGCCCTTCCCCATGCCACCATCCATATGCACCAGGCTATCGGCGGCGCCCAGGGTCAGGCAGCGGATATCGTCATTGCCGCCAAGGAAATCATGCGCCAGCAGGACATCCTTAAGGACATTCTTATCAAGCATACCGGTCAACCGATGGACAAAATAACCCATGACACTGACCGCGATTTCTATCTCAACCCGGTACAGGCGGTGGAATACGGCATCATTGACGAAGTACTTTCCCGGCCTGCTGAAGATAAAGAAGGAAAAGGCAAGAAAGAAAAGAAATAATCTATATTCATATCCCTCTCCCTTGATGGGTTCACCCTGAAGGTTCTCCCTGAAGGGAGAGGCTAGGCGAGGGTGAAATTCCTTCCTGTTTTTGTCCCCCTCACCTTTTTCCTCTCCCACGGCGGGGAGAGGAGATATCATACTCAAATCATTGGGGCAGCTTGTCCTTCACCATCCGGTCTATCTCTCTGGTGAGGTCATAACCCTTGATTAAATGGGCGGCAGTGTCAATGACCTGCCGGTCTTTTGTTATCCTGACCCTGCCCTGGCTGAAAGCCCTGATGGTGGCCACCGTCAGCGGAAGCTCCCTTACAGCGCCATGTTGACGTATGGTTTTAAATAGGGTATTTTCCACGCCCTGTGCACTCTTAATTTCATCAACGGGCTTTCCTTTTATCTCGTCCCAGTACCTGTCGAAGGCTTTACCGCGTATCGGGAACGTGCAGTAGGTCGCCGTCGGGCCTATGTCCAGCTCCGGGATAGCCACGTGCATTTTCACGCCCTGCGTATCCGCTTTACTATCAATCAGCTTCCAGATTACCTGCTGCCAGGTGCCGGCAGGGCCACCCGGTGCCGCCGGGTGCAGGTTGATGATATCGTACCTCTCGCACATCTCCGGCCCGGTAATCAGCATAAAGCCGGCCAGCACACAAAGGTCGGGATGGAACTTTTCCAGACGCTTCATGACCTCTCTGTCGTAGTCGATGCGCCACTGCGGCAGGGGCGCTGATGGGTCAGGATTGGGCATACCTCTCGATGACCGGTATTTCTGGTAGGAAAAGCTGACCAGAGGAATGCCGTAGTCCTTCACCATATCGAGATACTGGTCGGTTGCCTCGGTCTCGCCGCGCTCGCGACTGCAAAAGACGAACTCTATCTCAACGTCGAGCTCTCCGGCTTTAATAGCATCCTGTGTTGTCTTTAGTAAGCCTTTGGAACCCGCGCCTCTACCAGTGGAGAACCAGCCGATTTTATAGTGCTTGACCACTTTTACCCCCTCCCGCTTAGTCTGGTTTTTACCTTTGCCCATGTGCTGAAAAGGTGCACGAACATTCCCGAGCGGCGTCCGTAAATCCTGCCCTGGGCCAGGGCTTTAAGGAATTCGTCCTTGCTATTGAATTCCGGTATCTCTACATAGGCATTGCCGATTTCATTAATGGTGTGGGCATCACTGCCGGCGCCCCCGGGTATGCCGTGCTTGGCTGAGAAAGCACGGGCTTTATTGGAGTTGGCCGGGAAAGGACTGCGCGAGTTCAGCACCTCCATCAAGTCGATATCTCCGGCTATCTCGTCGATAACCCGGTCTTTCAACGCGGAGCCGCGTATCGTTTCGAAGGGGTGCGGGATGTTCACCAGGCCGTCCTGCGCCCGGATACGCTTTACTGCCTCTCGTGGTGTGATACCGCTGGGGATGGTCTCCTTGAGGAACATGCCCATAATTTCGCCCTCGGTAGTCAGGATTTCCTCGGCGACAATCACCTTGAACGGGGCTAGTTCCTGCATTTTAAGCCCGCCTTCGGCAGTGCCGTGGTCGGCTATGGCAATGCAGTTTATCCCCAGCTCCTGGCAGCGACTTATAATCTTGTCCAGGGGTGTCTGGCAGTCCATGGAATATCGGGTATGGATATGAAGGTCGGCTTTTAACAAAGCTTCTCTAGACTTCTTCCTTTCTCGATTTGGTCGTGTTAGAGGGTGTTAAATAATTGTCATTCTGATTCCCGACAAGTCGGGACGAAGAATCCGATACCCTTCGCTCCGCTCAGGGTGATATTAAAGCATTACTAATCAATCTCTTATTTTAATGATACTTAATCTTTCTTGCCCTGGTGATTGGCTTCGCTTTACCCTTTTCCATGACCACCGTGTCCTCGATCCTGACGCCACCCCACCCCGATAGATAAATTCCAGGCTCGACGGTGAATACCATGCCGTCGGTAAGCGGCTCTTCCGAGCCGGGGCCGAGGCGGGGTAATTCGTGTTCTGCCAGACCGACGCCGTGCCCCAGCGAGTGCCCGAAGGCTTCTCCATAACCCGCTTTTTGAATTAACTCCCTGGCAGCGCTATCGGCTTGATGCCCGGTCATGCCCTCTTTAATTATAGACATCGCCGCCGTCTGGGCGTCAAGAACGGTACTGTAGACCTTCCTGAAAGTTGCGTCAGGGGTGCCGACGCATATAGTGCGGCTCAGGTCGCTGGCATAGCCGCCATATCTGGCTCCCATGTCTATCACGATGGGTTCACCTTTATTAATAACACGGTCGGAAGGCTTATGATGAGGTAAGGCTGCATCTGGTCCTGAGGCAACGATAATATCGAAGGGCAGCGGCTGGCTGCCTTTTTCTCGGAGGCTTTTCTCAAGCTCCCAGGCTACCTGCTTCTCCGTCATGCCGGCCTTAATGGTGCCTTCTACGTATTCAAAAGCGGCATCGGTTATGGCTGAGGCTTTCCTAATAAGCTCGATTTCTTTCGCCTCTTTGACCGCCCGCAGAGACTCCACCAGCCTGTTCACCGGGACCATCCTGGCGGAAACCTGTTTCTTTTTGAGGGCATCGCGCAGCTGACGATGGAAGTTGAACGTAACATCACCGGCTTCGAATCCCGTCCTTTTTATCCCGAGGTCACGCAGCAGGCCGGGGAACCATTCGGTAAAGTTGCTGGTAATACGCAGAATCTCGAAATCGGGGGCTTCGGCTTTAGCCTGCTCGGTATAGCGGAAGTCCGTGGCCAGGACTGCTTTTTTATTGGTAATGAGCAGATAGCCGGCGGTGCCGTCAAAGCCGGAAAGATAGCGCCGGTTCTCCGACTGCGTGATAAAGATGGCGTCGATATCTTTTTCCGCGAGCTTTCCGCGCAGCTTTTTTAATCGGTTATTCACGGTCGCTGCTTTCTCCCCTCGCCATGGGGTGAGCCAGGCATGTCATTCTGGCGAAGGCCAGAATCCACACTTTCTCCCCTCGCCATGGGATGGGCGGCGAGGTATATCTTGCGCGCCTGACTCTGCGTGACATGGGTATAAATCTGCGTCGAGGAAAGGTCGGCATGTCCCAGGAGCTCCTGGACGACTTTCAGGTCGGCTCCGCCATCGAGGAGATGCGTGGCGAAGGTATGACGTAGTACATGAGGGTGCACCTTCTTATTTATATTACGGGCGTACTTTTCCAGGATTTTCTGCACCCTTCTGGCCAGAATACGTCCGCCATAGCGATTGACGAACAGGGCGTTGTTCTTTTTACCCCCGAGAAGCTCGCGCCTGCCCTTGTTTATATAATTATCCAAAGCACGTGCCGCAGGCGCCCCTATCAGGACGACACGTTCCTTGGCGCCCTTGCCCCAGACGCGGATTTCGTTGGTCGCCAGGTTCACCTGTTCCATGTTCATATTCACCAGTTCGCTGACGCGCATGCCGGAGGCATAGAGCAGCTCCAGCAGGGCGCGGTCTCGCTGTCCCTGCGGCTGGGAAAGGTCGGGCGACTCCACCAGGCGCTTGGCTTCCTCTATGGTGAGAAAGACGGGCAGGCGCTTATCCAGCTTGGGTGAAACGGTGGTGGCCGCCGGACTCGCCGATATCATCTCCTCGCGCATGAGGTAGCGGTAAAAAGAGCGTATCGCCGAAAGCTTGCGGGCGATGCTGGATTTAGCGTATTCCTGCTCCATCAGTTGCGCCAGGTAGGCTCGCAGCGTCAGTTTATTTACATCTCTTAACGATTCAATTTCTTTTCCACGGACAAAATGGAAGAACTGCAGCAGGTCATTTCTGTAGTTGCGCACCGTATACGCCGAGACATTGCGCTCCGCTTCAAGATAAGCGATATATTTATTAAAGACTTCCTGCATAAACTATCTAGTTATCTCTGCCATTACGTCGACCATTAATTATATAAGTAATCAATGCTCCAATTATAGGACTAATAAACCATAAATACTGTTGGGTGAATAAATATACAATAAAAGCCAAGAAAGCTATAACTATTATAATAATCCAAAAATATGCTTGCTTATAAACTGGTAATGTTGTCTTAGTTTTATTATTGAAATGTACATAATCAAAACCCTTTTGTTTAATCATTACTTCTATAGGTTTGTTTTCAGGGCGTCTATCAACAAGTTTTGAGTAATACAAGTGCCTTATAGCAGCATTTACTCTGTACAAAGGTATATCTAGACTTTTCGCAAGCGTATCGATATTTATCCAAGGATTTCGAGGGTTCTTTTCGCGAATTTCTGCCAAATATTTTAGAATCGTCCTATGGTTATCATCAAGTTCTCTATCTATTTCATCAAATTCTTCTGTAGACATACTTTTCATTTTATCAGCCTACTTGCCCTTATTCCCCTCTCCCTTGATAGGCGTTACCTTAAAAGTACCATTTGCCCAAAAAGTTGCTGAGTTGCCCAATAAGTGCGACTATCAAACTCTAGGCTCTTAATTATTCTCTTTCTCTATGCATTCTAGTAACCATTTGGGCAGAATTGTCATTGGTTTAGTCTCACACTTCGGACAATACGGTATATCTGCGCTTTTTAATCCTAAAACCTTGCCAGTACGACGAGCTTGACAATAAGGACACAATAGTAAATCATCAGGCAATGGTTTAGGAAATGTGTTGTGGCAAAATCTACATAATGGCATATTTGTTTGCCATATTGCCCTAGTAATGTGTTCATATAAGATGGGAGTGCCACATGAATGCACCCAAGACAAATTCGGTTGATGTACGGATTCCGTTAAGACGAGCCAGTTACTATCTTCTAAGTATCCAGATACTCTCTTGCCGTCAATATAGCTGTAAGTATGCCCGTTCTCTGTATATACTCCATTTTTATTCTGATTCGGCATATTCAAAAAACGCTCCTAATTCAGCTTGTTCCAAAAGTAGGTTAGTTGTCTTATTGTTTTCGTAAAGCATTAAATTCATTAAGAGTGAGCAGGGTAAAGTCATAATCTTCGTAAGCGGTATTATCAAATTTAGTTTCCATGTATCTTTGGGCTTTGGACTGAGCCTGTTTCCAACTATCTCCATACTTATGAACTTTGTAATATTTAGTGAGGGACGCCTGATGGTCTTTAAGCCTTATTATAAAAGTATACCTTTTCATTTTATTTTTCTTCCACTGATAACTGACAACTCATCACTATTTGTTACATAACTTAACATAACTCTAAAAACAAATCAAAGCTACCCACGAACGATTTGTTTCCCTAAAAAAACATTGTCTTTGTCACCCCTTTGTTACGGCTTCCTCTACTTTCCCTTTATACTCACATTTGCTACACCATGCCTGTCGCCCGTGCTGGGTAAGCAGACCGCCGCACCGAGGACAGGACTGGGGTAAAGGTTTGAAGTTGGTGATAAATTTACAGTCAGGATAGCCGGTGCAGCCGTAAAAGGTGCGTTTCTTCTTGCTTATCCTCTGTAGAAGCTCTTTACCGCACTGCGGGCACTTGGCTCCCAATTTCACCTGGAAGGACTGCGTAAACTTGCATCCCGGATAGCCGCTGCAGGCAACGAACTTACCGAATCGTCCTGTTTTAAATACCAGGGGCTTGCCGCACTTGGGACAGGAATCACCCGTCGGCTCATCCGCCAGCTTCACCTTTTCCGCCGTCTTCAAAGCCTGTTGCAGGTCTTTATCAAAGGGGACATAGAAATCCCGAATAACGCTCGGCCAGGTACGCTCTTTGCTGGCGATATCGTCAAGCTCGTTCTCCATGTCAGCGGTAAACTTGATATTGATGATATCCGGGAAATGCTGGACGAGCAGGTCATTGGTGGCAAAACCCAGTTCGGTGGGTTGAAAAACCCCCTTGACCTTATTGACATAGTCGCGCTCCTGAATCGTGGAAATCGTCGGCGCGTAGGTGCTGGGGCGCCCTATGCCATACTGCTCCAAAGTTTTGACCAGCGTGGCCTCGGTATAGCGTGGCGGCGGCTGGGTAAAACGCTGCTCGGGGAAAATCCCCAGAAACTTGAGCTCGTCACCCTTTTCCAGATGAGGGAGAGTAACCTTACCTTCCTCTTCGGCTTCGTCTCTACCCTCGCTGTAAAGAGTTATGAAACCGGGGAAGGTATTGACCGAGGCAGCCGTCCTCAGCAGATAGTCCCGATGATTCTTAGCCTCGATATCGACGGTGGTGTTGTCGAAAAGGGCCGCCGCCATCTGGCTGGCTACCATCCGCTTCCAGATGAGGTCATAGAGTCGAAGCTGGCTGGTATTGAGATATTTTTTTACCTGAGCAGGTTCACGGTGAGTCCTGGTAGGGCGGATAGCCTCGTGCGCCTCCTGGGCTCTCACGGTACGGGTGGTAAAGGCACGGGGGCGGGGAGGCAGGAATCTGGCTCCATACTTTTCACGGATGAAAGAAATGGTCTCCGCTACTGCGGACTGGGCGACGCGGGTAGAATCGGTACGCATATAGGTAATAAGACCGACATTTCCTTCGTCACCAATGGGGAGACCTTCATAAAGCTGCTGGGCGATGGCCATGGTCTGCTTGGCCGTAAAGCGGAGCTTGCGCCAGGCTTCCTGCTGAAGGGTGCTGGTGGTAAAAGGCGGGGCCGGTTGCCGCGTCACCTTTTTAACGCTAACCTTGAGCACATCATAGGCCGCCTGTTCCAATACGCCTTTTATTTTATCGGACTCTTCCTGCGTATGAATATCGAGCTTTTTACCGTCAGTAAGACCGATTAGTGTCGCCCGGAAGGAGGGTTTTTCCTTCTTCTTGCTCAGCTCAACCTCGATTACCCAGTATTCCACCGGAACGAATGCCAGAATCTCACGTTCGCGGTCGACGACTATCCTGACGGCAACCGACTGTACCCTGCCGGCGGAAAGGCGTTTCCTCACCTTTTTCCACAGTAGCGGGCTGATATTATAGCCGACGAGCCTGTCCAGAATCCGGCGCGCCTGCTGGGCATCCACTAGCTGCATATCTATGGAGCGGGGGTTCTCGAAAGCCTGTTTTACAGCTTCCTCGGTGATTTCACGAAAGACAACGCGATGATAGGTCTTCTTTTTATCTCCGGCCACTTCGGCCAGGTGCCAGGCGATGGCTTCTCCCTCACGGTCGGGGTCTGTAGCGAGGTAAATGGCAGCAGCATCTTTAGCCGCCTGCTTGAGCTCATTGACCAGCCGGGTCTTGGCCTTGGGCACCACGTACTTGGGCATAAAACCATTTTCTATGTCCACGCCCATCTGCCCTTTGGGTAAGTCCCTCACGTGCCCGAGGGAAGCCTTAAGGATATAGCTCTTACCGAGGATTTTGCCAAGTGTTTTGGCCTTGGCCGGTGACTCTACGATGACAAGTTTTTTACTCATATTTTTCAATCAACTCTCACTCTATATTCCTGCCGCATTTCACGCGACAGTACAAAATTCATGGTACCTACCTGCTTTACCAGCCCTTTGAGCTCCATCATGGCCAGAGTACTGCTGACCGTTGCCGCCGCCAGGCCGCTCCGCTGGCAGACCTCATCAATGTGAGAGGGCTCAGCACTGAGATGACGGATTAGTAAGGACTCGGTCTCGGATTCCGGTAAAATCTCCCGCATTTCTATCTGCCGGGCTACTGTGGTTAGATTCAGCTCTTCCAGAATATCCATACATTCTCGCACCAGCTTGGCGCCTTCCTGGATAAGGTGGTTAGTGCCCCGGCTTGCCGGCGATAATATACTGCCGGGAATGGCGAACACTTCGCGGTTCTGCTCCAGCGCCAAACGGGCGGTAATCATCGCCCCGCTGGTCTCGTCAGCCTCGGTGACCAGGACGCCAAGGCTCAGCCCGCTGAGAATCCGGTTGCGACGGGGGAAGTTCTCGGCGCGGGGCTTGGCCCCCAGAGGATACTCGCTGAGCAGGGCGCCGTGCTCCATGATATCTCGCGCCAGCTTTTCGTTCTCCGCCGGGTAGACGATATCAAGTCCGCTGGCAAAAACGGCCAGACTCCTACCGCCGGCTTCCAGGGCGCTGCGGTGGGCGATGGTGTCAATACCTTTGGCCAATCCACTAACGATAGTAATCTTGCTCCGGGCAAGGTCGGACACTATCTCTTCGGTGACTTGTTTGCCGTAAACGGTCGCCCGCCGCGTTCCTACCACTGCCAGGCACCATTCGTCCTCCGGCAGAAGCGAGCCCTTGATATAAAGTACTGGCGGATAGTCATATATCTCCTTGAGTCGGCGTGGGTAACCTGCATCATTGCAGGTAATCACCTTAACACCGTGGCGGCCCAGCTTTTCCATCTCGGCGTCGGGAGATATTTTATCGCGCCACTGGGTAATAGCGCGCATCGCAACGCTGTCAAGTCCGGCGCGTTTCAACTCGCCGGGAGAAGCCTTCCAGGCCAGTTCCAGGCTGCCGAAGTAGCTTTCGAGCTGTCCCAGCCTCACCCGCCCGATGCCCGGGATGTTATTGAAGCCTACCCAGTATTTGATATCCGTATTCAAAGCAATTTTAATTCTAGCACAGGGGTAGGCCGATGACAATTTTAGTATGACGTACAGGTCTTTCTTGACTTATATTTATGACCACGTATATAATCGGGGCAATATTTTCAATTAAAGAAAGGAGCGTTAGGAATAATGGATTGGATGTTAGTACTGGGCTGGGGCAGCCCGATTGGAATAGGAATTTTCCTGGTGTGCCTGGGGGGAATGATATTTTTGCTGACCAAGGCAGGCGCCGCGAACAAGGGCGTTGATAAGAAAGAAAAGGATAAATAAGAATAACCTGAAAACTGGCTCGACAGCCGTAGCCTTGTACATCTGGTTTACCAGCCGCAGCTTTAGCGTAGGCTGGCGGAGAGGGTGGGATTCGAACCCACGGTAACCTTGCGGCTACACACGCTCTCCAGGCGTGCCTGTTAGGCCACTCCAGCACCTCTCCGCGCTCTTATTTTAGCAGATTCGGATGGCCGATTTATAGTGTTCTAGTCCTTCGGCAAGCTCAGGGTAAATATTATTCGTTTATTCCGAGCGAAGTCGAGGAAAACCCTCAATTAATTGTTCTTTTTTAATTCTTGACAAGCCTTTTATCTGTGCCTCTCGTTTCCTCGCTTCAGAAACATTACCATATCTTTCGCTGTAAACCAGAGTCACTGGCCTACGAGCAAGAGTATATTTTGCTCCGGTTCCTCTGTTGTGTTCTTTTACGCGTTCTTTCAGATCATTAGTGATACCAGAATATAGAGAGTCATCTCGGCATCTGACAATATAAAAAAACCATTCTTTGTCCATTATTTCTCTTAGATAAATTCAGGGTTCATTCAGAAGGGTTCGCACTGAAGGGTAAACCCTTCGACAAGCTCAGTACAGGGTAAACCCTTCGACTCACTTCGTTCGCTCAGGGTAAACGGAGAGGGTGGGATTCGAACCCACGTCCCGATATAATCGGGAACCGCTTTTCGAGAGCGGCACCATGAACCACTCGGACACCTCTCCATGGCTATTGAATTTTAACGTAAAAGGGGAGAGAGAGCAAGATGTATAAAAACTCAGGCCAGCCATCCAGAGCTAAAGCAGTCCCGGACAGCCGGCCTGGTACATTCAATATTTTTTACCGAGTTCTTCCCGTCTTTATTATCAAGCAAATCAAACCGGCAATTTAATCAGCCACAGTTCACTTGCGTGAGAAATCCGTGAATTCCATCACCAGCTGGGGTTTAAAGCCCTTATCCTTCTCGAAGAAAGGCTCCCTTGTCGGCGGCGAACCGTCCGGGGTGGCGAGCATCATTTCTATCTGAATAATTGGGCGGTCGACCCTGGTTATCTCCAAGGGGCAATGGACAAGCCCCGGCGGCAAGGAGACAATCGTCGGCTTGGTGAAGACGTGTTTTTCTAGCTCTTCACCCAGATAAAGTACGACCTCACCCCCGAAGTCATCCGGGTCATCCGGGTTACCGCCGTACCAGCCTAAAAATTCCTGGAAATTATGGGTATGAGCGGGATTATCCCCTTTAAACGGTTTTCTGACGAACTGATGGCCGATGGTAAAATCATAATTCAAAAGCTGCTTGCCCACCATCAGCCCATCGAAAATGACACTCTTGTCCGCCTTCAGGCGCATTTGGATATGGGGTGGATGGATAACGTACTTATCATATTTATTTTTGGCCATTTTCGACTCCTCAAACTAAATTCGTTGAAAATGCTGTCAACGAACAAATTCTATTCCATTTATATTTATATTGTCAAAGCGAGATATTACCCAAATAATAGGCGTTCTACTAATAAAGCGTCATTCCCACCCCGATGAAATCGGGGTAAACTCCAATGGGAATCCAGACGTGGGGTAAAATGGGTTCGGATGCCGATTGAATGGGCATGAAAAAGATATATACTGGATTCCAGCCGGAGTTTATCCCCTATGCCTACCTGCTCGACGAACAAGTTCTTTGGCAGGCGAGTACGGGGCTGGAATGAAATCAGGAAACACCCTCGGCGACAATCTCCACGCAATCATTCCAATTGTGACGATTTTGTGACGTTAACGACGTATTTTGTGATACCGATGTGATATCGCTTCCTTACAATATCTTCATTCAAAGCGATTGCAGAGATTGCGGGAAATGTAAAATACGATACCATTATATCCTGTGAATTAGACAAACAACATAAGGGGGATAAAGGCAATACTTTCTGAGGGGAAGGGCTATGTTGAACATCGTAAAGCTAAAGGGTTGCAAGCGTTGTGGGGGCGACCTTTTTTTAGAACGCGACTCTGAAGGAGCCTATATATTCTGCCTCCAGTGCAGTGCCGTGTACGTCCGGCGCCTGGTAACGCCTTTTAAAAAGACCAACTCCAGAAAAATATGCGCTCGCTAGGGAAAGCAGCAGGTTATTTCTCATCCGACTCCCTGGCGGACTTGCTTTCGTGTTCCCTGAGCCAGCGCTTAATCTCGTCCAGGGCGGGCGGGGAGACATAGAACACCTGTATATCCGAAGGGAATTGCACCTGATGATTCTCTCTCATCAGCACAATCCCGATTTCATCCTCTTTTAATGTTTCATCTATCTTGCGGGCAATATATTCATTTCTCTTTTTCCCGACCTCAACGTAAGACTCATAAACCTTCGATAATACCTTAGGGTTCTGCAAACCTATGATAAGGCACCGGCTCCAGTCCATAAACTCGGTCAGTAAATCAGCTTCTTCAATAGCTTCAAGCTGCGCCTTCTTCTCCAGGCAAACCTGAACGATTTTATGGCTGCTATCGTTCAACTCTTTAACGGCGGCAATGCCATCCTCACCGGATACCGCAATCAATTCATGATATACCCTTTTAACCTCGCCCAGCTTTAATACCAGCTCCGCTACCTGCTTTTCCACCTGTTCCCAGTACTTGTTGAATTTCTCAAGGTAACCCTCCGGGAAAACCTCGCTGCGGTATACAAGCGGAATAAAATATAGCTTCCTGCCTTTTTTGAAATTTTCCACCGGAGGTTTTTCTATTTTGCCCAGTTCCTCAGCCATCAGGTCCTTCCCTAAAAATGCCACTACATATAATGATACCTAGCGTATCCCTTTTTCGCAATCCTGACAAACTATAACCACAGGCCTGAACCTGGTAATAATTTTCATCTCCGTAATCGGTTTTTGCGCCTCGCAGAGACGGCACTTGAAAGTAATTTCTTGAGGTGCCTGAGTCTTCGCCTTACTTCTTCCCTTTGGTGCTTCTTTCGCCATAAACACTCCTTTTATGAGAAATAGGTCATCTGCCCGTCACTTACGCAATAATGGCACAGTTTGCGAGGGAGTAACCATACTATTTATAATATTCTGGTTATTATCGATAATGGTGTTGCTGCCGATAATGCACCAACTCAACTTTGATTTGGCGCCGATGCTGACATTGTCCCATAATATAACATTTTCAATGCTGGCGCCATCTTCCAGACGGCAATCCCGCCCGATTACCACCGGCCCCCTGACGTACACTCCCTGGCCTATCCGGCAGCCGCTATCAATCATTACCGGCGGCGTTATCACCGCCGAAGGATGAACGCTGACACCCGGACCATAATATACATTATCATTTCCGAAAGCCTGATTAAGAGGGCTCTTTATCTTCGATAAAAGCAGGTCGATATTCAGGGAAAAGTATTTTTCCGGGGTCCCCATGTCCAGCCAGTAGCCGCGATAAGGATAGCCGAATACCGGCATTCCAGTATTCAGAAGGTGAGGGAAAAGCCCTTTTTCGAACATGTAGTGGCGGTTCGAAGGTATATGCGCCAGGACCTCCGGCTCAAGGATATAGATGCCGGCGTTTATCCAGTTGGTCGTAGCTTCGGAAAGGGGAGGCTTTTCAATAAATCGCTTCACCTTTTGGTCAACGTCGGTTTCAACCACACCAAAGGCGCCGGGATTATCCACCCAGGTGAGCGATATAGTCGCCATGGCCTTTTTGCTGCGGTGAAAAGCGAGCATATCATTCAAATTCATATCCGTGAATACGTCTCCGTTCATAACGATAAAAGTACTATCCAGATAAGCTTCGGCATTTTTTACCGCCCCGGCAGTACCCAATGGTTCCTCCTCCAGACAATAGGTCAGCCGAACGCCGAGCCGGCGGCCATCCCCCAGATATCCTTGAATGACATCAGGAAGATAGCTCAATGTCAGGATGATATCTTCAATGCCGAACTGCTTGAGATAAGCCAGGGTGTGTTCCATGATAGGCCTGTTAAGCACCGGCACCACGGATTTGGGTCTGACATCGGTCAGCGGTTGAAGTCTTGTCCCCGGACCACCCACCAGAATAACCGCCTTCATTTTCCGCAAACCTGTAGCTTTCCTAGCTGTCATCAAGTAATTACCTGTAAATAGATGGTGAGTTTAAGCCAGACCATTAAATAATTTCATCATTCCTGCCCTAGTTACTTTAATCGGCTTAGGGTAAAAAAGTCAACATTAAGGTTTAAAACACTGAGGTAGTTTAGCAATGAAAAAGGGTATCTTCTAACCGCTCGCCCTGGTTCCACTGAGTCACCACGAAGTGAGCTTGTCGAAGGGCGAGGCAAGCATACCGCTATGGTTCGACAGGCGTTCGACTGAGCTCACGCCGAAGGCTCATCATGAGCGGTTAATAAACGATTTAAAATACTCGGGGTTGCGAAGAGTTTACATTTTATTGTATTATTTTAGTAATTAGCCCCTGTAACTCAGTTGGATAGAGTACTGGCCTCCGAAGCCGGGTGCGAGCGTTCGAATCGCTCCAGGGGCGTTTCCAGTATACGGAGTAAACATGACGAAAGAAAAAAGCCTTATCGAGATTAGATGGCACGGACGCGGCGGCCAGGGCGCCGTAACCTCTGCCGAACTGCTGGCCCAGGCGGCTATAAGCGAAGGCAAGTATGCCCAGGCTTTTCCCAGCTTCGGGCCGGAGCGGAGGGGGGCACCGGTACAGGCTTTTAACAGGGTGGACAAACAGGAGCCGGTGAGAATCAGGGCAGATATAACCGACCCTGATTTCGTAGTAGTGCTCGACCCCAGCCTGCTGGGAAAGGTCAATGTCACCTCCGGGCTGAAAAAGGACGGGGTGGTAATCATCAACACCAAGAAGACCATCAATGAAATCAAGTCCGAGTTCAAGATTAGCTATCACATAGCTACAGTCAACGCCACCAAGATTGCCAGGGAGGTGCTGGGGGTACCCATCGTGAACACGACCATGCTCGGCGCCGTGATAAAGATTACGGATATTATTAAAAAAGAGTCCGCCCATGCCCCGCTGGAAAAACGTTTCGGCAGGCTGGGCGAACGCAACATCAAAGCCATGGAAACAGCCTATGAACAAGTCGCAATAGAGGAGCGGTAAATGGCTAAATCCGAGAGTGAACTGACCTGGAGAGACATGGAAATTGGCTGTATTGTCACCGAGCCCGGCGGTGCCCGGCAATATGAGAGCGGGACCTGGCGCTCGCAGCGGCCAACCTATGATTTTAAAAAGTGCATTAAGTGCGGCATCTGCCAGCTCTTCTGCCCCGAAGGCTGCATCGAACCGAACCAGGACGGCTATTTCGAAGCTAACCTGTTTTACTGCAAGGGATGCGGTATCTGCGCCAGGGAATGCTGGCCAAGGGTGATAAAGATGGTAGAGGAGGAGGAGAAATGACCACAAGGGTAGGCATTGAAGTATCCATTGCCGTCGCCGATGCCGTCAGGTTGACCAATACCGACGTCATCGCGGCTTACCCGATTACGCCACAGACCCATATCGTCGAACACCTGGCGGAGCTGGTAGCTAATGGCGAGCTGGATGCAGAGTATATACCTGTAGAGTCCGAGCATTCGGCGATGAGCGCCTGCCTTGGCTCCGCCGCCGCTGGCGCCCGGACATTCACCGCCACATCCAGCCAGGGACTGGCCTTGATGAACGAGGTGTTGTACGTCGCCTCCGGTATGCGCTTGCCCATCGTCATGGCGGTGGCCAACCGTGCCCTGTCCGCCCCCCTCAGTATCTGGTGCGACCACTCAGACATGATGTCGGTCAGAGACACCGGCTGGATACAGATAATCGTTGAAAACGGCCAGCAGGCTGTGGATAATATAATCTGCGCCTTCCGTATTGGTGAAGACAGGAGAGTGCTGCTGCCGGTAATGGTCCACCTGGACGGTTTCAACCTCACCCACGTGATTGAGCCGATTGTTTTACCAGAACAGAGCGAAGTAGATAAGTTCCTGCCGACCAATAAATATCCCCTGCCGCTTAATCCGGATAAACCGGTAGCCATGGGAGATTTTGCTCCGCCAGTAATTTTCACCGAGGCGAAATGGGCACAGGAGATGAACCTGAGGGATTCTAAAAAGGTGGTTCTGGAATGCTGGGATGAATTTCATAAAGCATTCGGGCGGAAGTATAAACCAGTGGAGAAATATCACAGCGACGGCGCCGGTATAATCCTTCTAACTGTAGGAAGCGTCGGTGAGACGGCTTCCGTAGCCATCGATGAACTGAGAGCGGATGATGAGAATATCGGGCAGGTGAGGCTGCGTTTGTGGCGGCCTTTCCCCTTTGAAGAACTGCGCCAGGCAGTCAAAGACGCCGAGGTGCTTATCATACTGGACAGGGCCATCTCCTTCGGTGGACCAGGGGGGCCGGTCGCCTCCGAGGTCAAGGCAGCCCTCTACAACCAGGTCGGGAGACCGAAGATAGTAAGCTTTGTCGGAGCGCTGGGCGGACGTGATATCACGGTAGCCGGATTTAAAAACATGATTAAGAAAGGCATCGAAATTGCCCGGACGGGAAGTAAGAACGAATACGAGATATACGGGGTGAGGGAATAATGGAAAAGTACGCTGTATATGTTCCTCGACTTGTCCAGAAGAAAGAGAAATTCGCCCCGGGGCATCGGGCCTGCATCGGCTGCGGGGAAGCTCTGGCCATAAGACTGGCTTTCAAAGCTCTGGACAATAATGTGGTGGTCGCCAACGCCACCGGCTGTATGGAAATCGTCGCCTCACAGCTTCCTTATACCACATGGCATTTACCCTGGATTCATACCCTGTTCGAGAACACGGCAGCGGTCGCCTCGGGCATAGAGGCAGCTTACAAAGTCATGAGAAGGAAGGGAATGCCGGTTCCCACAGATACCAAGGTAGTAGCCATTGCCGGTGACGGCGGCACCAGCGATATCGGTTTACAGGCACTTTCCGGAGCCATGGAGAGAGGACACGACTTCGTTTATATCTGCTTCGATAACGAGGCCTATATGAATACAGGTATCCAGAGGTCTTCGGCGACTCCCTTCGGGGCGGCGACCACTACCTCCCCGGCGGGCAAGAAGAGCATCGGGCAGTTCAGCTGGAAGAAGAATATGCCGGAGATTGCCGTGGCCCATAACATACCCTACGTGGCTACCGCCTGCCACAGCTATCCCTTCGACCTGATGGAAAAGGTGCGTAAGGCCGTCGCCACCAAGGGGCCGGCTTACGTGCACGTACTCTCGGTCTGTCCCACCGGCTGGCGGAGCGCCACCGATACGGTTATCAGGCTGGGGCGCCTGGCCGTGGAAACAGGGATGTTCCCCCTGTACGAAGTGGAGAACGGGAAATATAAGATGAGCCTCAATCTACCGAAGCTCAGGCCGGTGAAAGACTACCTCAAACAGCAGGGCAGGTTCCGCCATCTGAGTGATGATATTATTCAAAAGATACAGGACAGAGTGGAAATCGAATATCAAAAATTACTGGAGAAGGCAAAATATGGCAGCAAAACAACTAAAAGAAAAAGTCGGGCAGGTGCTGGAAAAGTACCAGCGTGACAAGTCGGCGCTGATAGATATACTGCACGATACACAGTCGGAAATCGGGTACCTGCCCAAAGAAGCCCTGGAGGAGGTCGGCCAGGGCCTGGGTGTCCCCCTGAGCAGGGTTTACAGCGTAGCCACCTTTTTCAAGGCTTTCAGCCTGAAACCGAGGGGGCGCCATCTAATTAACGTGTGCCTGGGTACAGCCTGCCATGTCCGGGGCGCCGATAAAGTCCTGGAGCAGATGGAAAAGGAGTTGGGGATAAAGACCGGGGGGAATACGCCCGACCTTAAATTCACCCTGGATACGGTCAACTGCGTGGGCGCCTGCGCCCTGGGCCCGATGGTTATCATCGGTGAAGACTATCACGGCGAGATGACGCCTGATAAAGTCAGCGAAGTATTAAAGAACTATAATTAGCTAGTGGAGGGATTCCCGTGGCAAAATTAAAATCCCCGGGCGAGTTAGAGGCTCTAAGAAGCTCGATATTGAAAAAGAGAGACCCCGATAAGCCCTGTATTACCGTGTGCAACGGCACCGGCTGCCAGGCCTACGGCTCGAAAAACATTGCGGCTGCTTTCCAGGAAGAAGTAAAACGGCAAAACCTGGCCGCCAAAGTAGATGTGAAGACCATCGGCTGTCCCGGCTTCTGTGAGCGAGGCACGCTGGTCGTTATTAAGCCTAAAGACATATTTTATCAAAGGGTGCGGGTCAAAGACGTCCCCGAGATACTCTCCGAGACCATCGGCAAGGGTAATGTAATTAACAGGCTGCTCTATACTGACCGCACCACAAATGTGAAAGTAACCCAAGAAGGTGAAGTGCCCTTCTACAAGCGGCAGATGCGCTTGATTATCGGCAACAACGGCCTGATTGACCCGACATCTATCGACGATTACCTGGCTATCGGCGGTTACACCGCCCTCGCCAAAGCCCTCAAAATGACCCCGGAGCAGATAATCGACGAGGTAAAAAAATCCGGTCTGAGGGGACGCGGCGGCGCCGGATTCCCCACCGGCAGCAAGTGGGAAACCACACGTAAGGCGATTGGCGAGACCAAATATATTATCTGCAACGCCGATGAGGGCGACCCCGGCGCTTTTATGGATAGAAGCCTGGTGGAAGGCAACCCGCACAGTATTCTGGAGGGAATGATAGTCGGCGCTTATGCCATCGGCAGCCACGAAGGCTACATCTACATCCGCAACGAGTACCCGATGGCCGTGAGACATATGCGCATCGCCATCGAGCAGGCCGAGTCCTGCGGGCTTTTAGGCGAGAATATCCTGGGCTCGGGTTTCAGCTTTACTATTAAAATTAAGAGAGGCGGCGGCGCCTTTGTCTGCGGAGAGTCCACGGCTCTCATGGCATCCCTGGAGGGCAGGGTAGGGGAACCACGCGCCAAGTATATCCATACCTCGGAGCAGGGGCTGTGGGGAAAGCCTAGCAATCTCAATAACGTGGAGACCTGGGCCAATGTACCTCTAATTATAAACAAGGGTGCCGACTGGTATTCCCGTATAGGCACTGAAGGCAGCAAGGGCACCAAGATATTCGCCCTGGTCGGCAACATCAGCAATACCGGCCTGGTGGAAGTGCCGATGGGCACCACTTTAAAGGAAATTGTCTTCGATATCGGCGGCGGCATCCCCAAGGGACGCAAATTCAAGGCGGTGCAGACCGGCGGGCCCTCGGGCGGCATGATTCCGGAGAGCCTGCTCGACCTGTCCGTAGATTTTGACGAATTGACCAGGGCCGGCTCCATGATGGGCTCGGGCGGCATGATTGTGATGGACGAAAAGACCTGCATGGTGGATATGGCCAGGTACTACACCACTTTCCTGGAGGGAGAGTCCTGCGGTAAATGCATTCCCTGTCGCGAAGGGTTACGGCAGATGAAGTATATTCTGGACGGCATCACCGAGGGGCGGGGCAAAGAAGGAGACATCGAGCTCCTGGAAGAGCTTTCGGCCACTCTGATTGATGCTTCGCTCTGCGCCCTGGGTAGCACGGCACCCAATCCGGTCATGAGCACCATCCGCCATTTCAGAGACGAATACGAAGCCCATATTAAAGAGAAGAAATGCCCCGCCGGCGTCTGCACATTCGAGGCGGTAAAAGTAAAGTAAGGGCAAAAACAGATGGTGAATCTCACGATTATCCCAAGATTGATTAGATGAAAAATCTCAACATTAACGAAGGATTGATTAGATGGTAAAACTGACGATTAACGGACGAGACATCAAAGCAGCCGAGGGCACCACCATACTGTACGCCGCCCGCGAAAATAACATTTATATACCGACTTTATGTTCGAACGAGGCCGTCGCCCCTTACGGCGCCTGCCGCCTCTGCCTGGTCGAGATAAAGACGGCCAGAGGCCGGGAGCGACTGGTCACCTCGTGTATTTGCCTGGTGGAAGAAGGGCTAAACGTCCAGACCGATACGGAAAAAATACGGAAAATCCGTCGGATGCTGCTGGAGCTATTGCTGGCCAGATGCCCGGACTCGGAAGTAGTCCAGGACCTGGCGAAGAAAGCCGGCCTGGAGAAAACACGCTTCGTCGAGCAGACGGGCAATAACAAGTGCATCCTCTGCGCCAACTGCGCCCGCACCTGCGAGGAGGTCGTCGGCG
>CAYQZZ010000034.1:0-22732 GCA_964422155.1 uncultured Dehalococcoidaceae bacterium
AGCCACTGGTAACGGAAGGGGGTCAGTGGGATTGGTTTTCAATAAGATTTATTGCATCTGGAGAATCAGCCTGGTGCGGTGTATTGATTCCGGATACCTTTCGAAGCCGAGGGCGGCGGCGACCTGCTCCGGCCTTCCCGATCCGTTGCTATCGCAACGTAGCCTCATGCCGATGGTGCCGCCGCCATTACGCCAGTTAATGAGCCACAGGGCATCAATCAGGGCTCTGAGGTCGTAGTGATGCGGCCCGGTATCGCGCTGGTGCTGCCAGGGAAGGCTTTCCTTCTCCAGCAGGGAGGTAATGGCCGACTCCACATCATTTTTGGCTTTTTCGGTTTTCATCTCGACGGCATATTCGGCGTAGCGCACCTGGGATTGCAGCGAAGGCATGGTCAGGGGAGTATTGTAAACCCCATCAATGGTAATACCGCGCGGCAGTTGCCGACCGACGGCGGTGGGGAAAGAGTGAGGGGAGACCCATTTCGCCAGGACGATGTCCATAAGCTCGGCTTCGCTGGTGACTCCCAGGGCTAAAGGCGCCGCCAGCGACATGCGGGGGTGCGGATTAAAGCCCTCCGAATAAGCGATTTCCACCCCAGCACGGTTGAGCACCCTCTGCCACAGTCGCATTAAATCGAGATGGGAGATGTACTTTATCTCTTCTCCCCGGCTAAACCTGATACGCAGTCGCTGCATATTTCTAATTATATTATCTTTTCGTATGAGGTGCTATTGCCCGCCTCGAACATAAAAATGGGAGTGTCAATCCTTCTGAAGATAATCGGGCAATGCTGCACGCCCCTGGGGATGAAAATCAGGCAGGTCCTGGTGATGATATGCTTTTCACCTCCCATCCAGAACTCGATTTCTCCACCCAGGTCACGCGGGTGATTCCTATCCGACCCGGCGAACCCGATAATCTCGTCAAAATCATGTTTGTGTGGAAGCTCAGTATTTACCGGCCCATTACCCGTTAAGCCCCAAATCCACTCGCAGCCCGCAAAGAAGGAGCCCTTGAGAATGGAGTCCTGTATCCCCAGCAGAAGGGTACGGTCGATGGTTCTGCCGGCCTGCCTTTGCTCTTCCATCAATTCGAGAGCCCTAGCGGGTTGGGGCGGCATTAAGTCCTCGGTGATGATATTTTTTGCATACTTTAATTTGGCCATTTTCTTTTCCCCTTGATGAATTTATTTTAAATAATGGAAACGGAATAATGATAGCATCGGGGGGTGGGGGTGTCAAAAAAAGGAGGGATATCATTTATTCGGTGATGTTGGTGTTGCCATCCAATATCATTACGGGATATAGCACTTGACAAATATTTAGCAACATAGTAACAATATTAGACAGTACCGTTATACTGTCTTGTTTGAATTGGGATGTGGAGAAGGTTAGGAATGTCTGGTAGCAAACAGACCATCGAATTCAAAATTGATATCATCATAGAGCCTGATGAAAGTGGCTTCCATGCTTATTGTCCGGCTTTAAAAGGTTTACACGTGGGCGGCGATACAAAGGAAGAGGCGCTAAAGAATGCTAAAGACGCAGCCATTGCTTATCTGGAGTCACTTATAAAACATGGTGAACCTATCCCGGTAGGTATCGCCAAACAAGAGTCCCGAGGTGTTGCTTCCAACGTAAGTCACTACACGGAAGACCTGAAAGTAGCCTGCGCTATTTAATCAGTTTTAACCTTCGCAGGTCATCCTCTTTCCAACCAATATCTTCAATCAGAGCTTTCAATAGTTTTGGGCTGTATGTTTTGTGGGGATGATAGTGGATTGCTATCCGCTTCCCATCCGGATAAAGATAAACCTGTGCCGATCCCTTTGTTGTGTCTAAGGTAGCCCCATCCTTTTTAAATGCTGACATTAAATCCTTGGCTGTTTTGTTTTTTAATTGGTCCCATATTGGTTTTGGGAAACTCATTGAATTTTTACCTTAGCACTTGGTGTAACCACACGCCGGGCAGTGGTAGCAGCCTTCCTGGTAGACGAGCATGTTGCTGCACTCGGGGCACTGGCCGGCCATGTTCTTGGCTAAACCGTAGTCCTCCAGCTTGGGCTTGTCATCGCTATTGATGATATGTTTCTCCAGCACGCTGGCGATGGCATCGGCGCAGGAGAGGATGGACTTGCCCCCCTCCCAGGATACGCTGGGACAGCGGATGCCGCGGAGCTGCTTCACTACCTGGGCCACGTCCACTCCGGACCGCAGTGCCAGAGATATCAGGCGGCAGATGGCTTCGAGTTGAGCGGCGGCGCAGGCACCGGACTTTCCCAGAGTGGAGAAGACCTCGCAGATACCCTGGTCATCATAGGCTACCGTGATATAGAGAGAGCCGCAGCCGGTATTGACCTTGGTAACAACACCTTTCGTTTCTACAGGCCTTTTCCTGGGGGCGCGCTTGGTAGTGACCTCCTCCGCTTTTTCCTTCTTGCCGGTGGTAAGCACCTGGCTATCGCGGCTGCGGTCGCGGTAGATGGTAATGCCCTTCAGCCCTTCCTCATAGGCCAGCATATAGGCATGGGCGACATCCTCCCGCGTGGCTTCATGGGGGAAGTTGATGGTCTTGGAAACGGCGTTATCCGTGGACCTCTGGAAGGCGGCCTGCATTTTAACGTGCCATTCTGGCGTGATTTCATGGGCGGTGACAAAGAACCGCTTGATTTTATCGGGCACGCCTTTAATATCGCCGAGGTGAGCGCCTTCGGCCAGCTTCTTCATAAGCTCCTCGGAGTAGAACCCGCCTTTCTTGGCCGCCTCTTCGAAATAAGGATTAACCTCGACGAACGGCGTGCCGTCGAGGACGGTCTTGGTATAGCTCAGGGCAAAGAGCGGCTCGATGCCGCTGGAGCAGCCGGCAATCATGCTGAGCGTGCCCGTGGGGGCGATAGTGGTGCGGGTGGCATTCCTCACGCGAAGGCCGTCCGGGACATCATAGACGCTTCCGTTAAAAGCGGGGAAAACCCCTCGTTCTTTGCCAAGTTCTACCGAGGCTTCGGCAGATTTTTCGTTGATGAAGTCCATAAGCTTTCCGGCGACATCCAGCGCTTCTTTGGAGTTATATGGCACGCCGAGCATCACCAGCATATCGGCAAAGCCCATGATGCCCAGGCCGATTTTCCTGGTCTTTTTCGTCATCTCCTCGATTTGTTTCAGCGGGAATTTGTTGACATCGATAACGTTATCGAGGAACCGGACGGACGTTTTTATCGTCTGCGCCAGTTTAGAGTAATCGATTTCGTAGGCGCTGCCTTTCTTCCGCACCATCCGGGACAGGTTGATAGAAGCCAGGTTGCACGATTCGTAGGGGAGAAGGGGTTGCTCGCCGCAGGGATTGGTGCTCTCGATTTTGCCGAGGTGGGGGGTGGGATTAGACTCATTGATGCGGTCGATGAAGACGATGCCGGGGTCGCCCGTTCTCCAGGCCATGTCCACGATTTTCTCGAAGACTTCTTTCGCGTTTTTAGGGGTATGTTCTTGAGTGTGTGGATTAACTAACTCATAGTTAGTACCTGCCTTGACAGCTTCCATGAACCCGGACGTAAGTGCCACGGAGAGATTGAAATTGGTCAGGGACTTCATATCCGCCTTGGCGTTTATGAATTTCTCAACGTCGGGGTGGTCGACGTTAAGGATACCCATGTTGGCACCCCGTCGCGTTCCTCCCTGTTTGATGACTTCGGTCGCAGTATCGAATGCCCTGATGAAGGAGACCGGGCCGCTGGCGACGCCGCCGGTAGAACCGACCCTGTCCTGCTCCGGGCGGAGTCGGGAGAAGGAGAAGCCGGTGCCGCCGCCGCTTTTATGGATGAGGGCGGTGTACTTGACGGCGTCAAAAATGGACTCCATGGAGTCGTCCACGGGGAGGACAAAGCAGGCCGAAAGCTGCCCCAGCTCCCTGCCGGCGTTCATGAGAGTGGGAGAGTTGGGCAGGAACTCCAGCCCGGACATAAGCCCGTAGAATTCCTCCTCTATAGCCTTTATGTTGGCTTTGGGGTTATAGATAAGCTCAGCGGCGGCTATGGCATGAGCCACCCGGCGGAACATGTCTTCCGGCGTCTCGATAACCTGCCCTTGATTGTCCTTCTTCAAATATCTCTTTCCCAGTACCTGAAGAGCCGTATCGGTCAGGCCTGTGGCGGATATTGTTTCTCTGGGGGTTTTGACTTCAGTATCGGTTTCCATCGGTTTGGCCTCCTCTTCTGGTACTGGTTTTGCGGCGTTCAGGATTTCCATAACCATAGCCTCGATTTCAGCTTCGGTGGGCATCCTGCCGCGGAAGGACTGGCGGGAACGCCTATCCACCAGGTCTTCCATGCCCGGCAGGGTGGGCAGTGCCTGGGTCTGGGCTTTTTCCAGACGCTCGATGACCTGCGATGTCAGCTTCTCGACGAGCTTGCGGTCGCGTATGCCCATCGCCTCAGCCGATTTAAAGATAATCTGGGCGACCTGACTGCGGTTGACGGGATTCGAGTGTCTTTTTCCTGATTGATTGGTGGTGCTCATCGCCGCACCCTCCGCGGGGTCTTTAGCTGTATCGGCAGCTCTGCAAGCGGGATAAGCGGGAGCTGGTCGGCGGGTGGCGTTAGCGAATGGCCGGCCAGGCTATCCACCTCCTCTTTGAGCGTGGTGATATCGGCGAACTCACGGTAGACGCTGGCGAAGCGGATATAGGCGATATGGTCAAGCTTTTTCAGTCTGGCGATGACTATGTCGCCGACGGCGGCGCTGGGAATCTCAGTCCTGCCTATCTGGAAAAGCTCAGCCTCGATATCATCGACAAGCCTGTCCACGGTGCCGCTGGGTAAAGGCCTTTTTTCGCAGGCCTTGCGGATACCCCTCAGGAGCTTTTCACGGTTGAAATCCTCGCGCCGGCCGTCCTTTTTAATCACGAAGAGGCTGGCACGCTGCAATCGCTCGTAGGTGGTGAAACGCAGGTCGCATTGCAGGCACTGGCGCCGGCGGCGTATGCCGTCGTTGACGTCACGCGAGTCGATAACCTTCGAATCATGGTATCCGCAATAGGGACAATTCACCTGCCGACCTCCACAATATTTGGTGCAGAGGTTTATAATTTACCACTACAGGTAGTGTTTGTCAATAGTTTTTCAGATAAAAAGTTAACAATTTTTTAATGATGTTTTTATCTTTACCTGATAAGCCGTAAAGGGTAAGATATGAGAAAGGAATGAAGAAATGAACTATCAGGAAGCCCTGGAGTATCTCTTAAAATTCGCCGATTACGAGCGACTGCCGCGTTCGGGAATCGTCTGGGATTTAAGGCGTATCGAGAGGCTACTGGAGAGGCTGGGCAATCCCCAGCATGCCGCGAAATCGGTCCATGTTGCCGGGACGAAAGGGAAGGGGAGCACCTCCGCCATGATTGCGTCAATCCTGAAAAGCGCCGGCTACCGGGTGGGACTTTATACCTCCCCCCACCTCCTGTCATTCACGGAGAGGATACAGGTCGACGGGAAGCCCATCCTCGAAGAGGACTGGGCCAGGCTGACGGAGCGTCTCCAGCCGGAGGTCGAGGCGGAGAACCGACTCGGCGACCTGGGAGAACTGACCACCTTCGAGATACTGACGGCGATGGCTTTTCTCCATTTCCGGCAGGTAAGGGCGGACTACCAGGTGCTGGAGGTGGGACTGGGCGGGCGCCTCGACGCCACCAACGTCGTCAAGCCGCAGGTCTGCGTCATTACGTCCATCAGCTACGACCACACGGATGTGCTGGGGGATACCCTCGCCAAAATAGCCGGGGAGAAGGCGGGCATCATCAAGCCGGGGGCGGCGGTGGTCAGCGCGCCCCAGTTCCCGGAGGCTATGGAGGTGATAGAGAGGGTCTGCCGGGAGAAGGGCGTGAGGTTGGTTAAAGTGGGCGAGGACGTTACCTGGGAAAAGGGCAGCTTCGACGACGAGGGGCAGGCATTCCGGATGAAGGGGCTGAAAGGGGAATACGATTTGTGGATTCCGCTGCTCGGTTTACACCAGATGGAGAACGCGGCCAACGCCGTGGCGGCTTTAGAGATATTAACGGACATGGGCGCGAGGATACCGGCGGAGGACATCGCTTACGGTCTGGCAAAAGTAAACTGGCCCGGCCGTTTACAGGTGCTGGGTAAAGAGCCGTGGGTAATCGTGGACGGGGCGCATAATGCCTACTCGATGCAGAGGCTGGGGGAGGCGTTAAGCGAGTATTTCAAGTACGATAAGCTGACCCTGATACTGGGGTTTGGGGGGGACAAAGACGTCCCCGGCATGGTGGCCGAGGCGGTGAAAATGACGGGCGACATCATCCTGGTAAGCTCACGCCACCCGAGGTCGGTAAAGGCAGAGGTGCTGGCGGAGGAGTTCTCAAAGCATGGAGTGATGCCGCGTTTGGCGGAGAGCGTGAAGGCGGCTATAAAGCTGGCGCTGGAGGGTGCCAAGCCCGCTGACCTCATCTGCGCCGCAGGTTCGATATTTGTGATAGCGGAGGTGATGGAGTGGGCGGGGGGATGAAGATTATTAGAATTACTTTCTTTTATTGAGATAAATTGGATAGAGCAAGCAAGTTAGCTTGTGAAAGTAAATACTTCTTCCGGATGCTCAATCCTTAATCCAGAAACCATAGTAATTGGAGGCATTTGGTCGGTTGCCCAAAACGTACCAAGGCTACCATAACCAAACATAGACCTTGCGAATTCTCCTTGTGTCATCGTCTTTTCGATGGCGGCATCTCTGATGAACTCTGAAGTCTTTTTTCCGATTGACTCCGCATATTTTGAGACACGATCAAAATCATCTCGTTGGAAAGCAACTGAAAAGACTACACGTGAAGGTTTTTGGGGTTGCCTGACTTCAGCCTGGTTGGTATCCCAATTTTCGAGCTTTTCAAGTTCTGAGTCGTTATTATTTTTCATGTTACCTCTCATTTTTATTTAGAATTGTTTCTTCACCTTTCTTACAAGGCCAAGCAGTAATCGGTCGCCAAACTCCGGATATTTGAGTCCTTTCTATTGGGATTGAGATACAAGTTCCATCATTATCTCTGCCAATAATTAAATAGATACCTCTTCGCCTTTTTCTGTTTGGAAATATAATGCATAAGTTATCAAGTACTTGTATGACACGGAGAACTGACAAACCATGACTGATAATTTTCTCTTCATTCTCGTCATCAAATAGGAAAGTCTCTATGCGAGGACTTGACATTTTCACCTATATATCCTACAATTGTAGTATTATTGTAGTTTATTTTATGGAGAATGTCAAGTGGAAGTAGAGTGGTTAATACTAGCTGATTCTGCACAGGTAATCGCTAATAAGTTATATCTTCTCGGTGGAGGTTGGGATAGACTCACAGTCAACAAGGGGTTCCCCTTTGACCAACATTGCGCAATTGCCGTCTCAGTGAAAGTTCCGTGGAATGAGACAAACCAAAGGCACACATTCGAAATTGAAGTTTTAAGCGAGGATCAGAATACCGAAGAGCCAAAGAGTATCGCTAAGATACAAGGGCAATTCGAAGTAGGCAGACCTGTAGGAATTCCAATTGGTCAGGAGCAAAGAATACAATTAGCAATTGATATGGGATTAAAGATAGATTGTCCTGGAACAAAACAGATTGCTGCTAGTATTGACGGAACAAAATTGAAACAATTACTTTTCTTTGTTGTGTCAACGCAAAAGTAGTTCTTAGTGGTAATGTTATTCATTGACTATGATTATCCTCCCCTCCACCACGATATCCTCCCCGCTCCTATATACCCTATCAAAAGACAGCTTTAAAGCCTTACTTACGTCCGTGATATTAAGCTCACCAACGGCGTCGGTGCCTTTGCCCATTATTTTCGGGGCGATAATAGCTACCAGCTTATCTACAAGGTGCAGTCGCAAAAAAGAGGTAATCGTCTCTGCCCCTCCCTCTACCAGAACGGAAGAAATCTGCCGCTGACCAAGCGTTTTCAGCAGTTGTGTGAGGTCTACCCTGCCCTGTTTATCCGGCGGTACAATTAACACTTCTATTCCCATGCGGTGCAGGGCGGCCAGCTTTTTCTTGTCGGCGGCGGGGGTGGCGGCTACTAAAGTACGGGCGGCTTCTTGCTTGGTCAGCACTTTAGCATCGAGGGGGATTCTCAGCCTGGAGTCCAGAACAATGCGGGTGGGATTTCTTCCTTTGACCAGTCGCACGGTAAGCTCGGGGTTATCCGCCAGCACGGTGCCCGCACCAACCAGGATAGCGTCGTGGTGAGAACGCAGCTTGTGCGCCAGCTTTAAAGATTCCGGCGAGCTTATCCAGCGGGAGCTGCCTTGAGCGGTGGCGATTCTCCCATCGAGAGTCTGGGCGAATTTCACGGTGACGAAAGGCATGCCGGTGGTAGTGTACTTGAGGTAGGCTTCATTCAGAGAGCGGCATTCCTTTTCCAGTATCCCTACCCCGGTCTCAATGCCGTGTTGCGTCAATATCTCAACGCTTTTACCCCTCATTTCCGGGAACGGGTCCAGCATCCCGATGACCACTTTACCGATTCTGTTCTTGATAATGGCGTCCGTGCAGGGGGGCGTCTTGCCCCAGTGGCGGCAGGGCTCCAGGGTAACGTACATCGTGGCCCCGCTAACGTCCTCCGTGGCGTTTTTAAACGCATTAATTTCGGCATGGTCGCCGCCGAAAGATTGATGATATCCCTGCCCGATGATGCGGCCTTCCTTAACGATTACGGCCCCTACCATGGGGTTCGGGCTGGTCTTCCCCAGTCCTTTACGTGCCAGCCTTAGAGCCTGCCGCATGTATTTTTCGTCGGACGATAATGAAGTCTTCATTACAGTGTCCCGGTGGGGTGTCTGCTATTATAGCCTAAAGCCATGGCCTTTCACAAAGTAGTCGATAAAATTTATATAAAGTCCCTCTCCCTTGATGGGAGAGGGAAAGGTGAGGGTGACCATCCCCCTCACTCTGATTCTCTCCCACGTCGGGGAGAGAGGATTGCTGGGAGGTTGCACCAGCGAGATTGATTTGATAGAATTAAAAGCTGGAATCCCATTTTCACGGGCCGTTAGCTCAGTTGGTAGAGCAGTGGACTTTTAATCCATTGGTCGCAGGTTCGAATCCTGCACGGCCTACTGCAGCCCTCTATAAAAAGCCCCCCGACCATGCATTCCCCAGACCGCTCCTCGAAAGCTATTTTTCAAGGCTATTCCCTTAAAGGTACTTTTTCCCCATGCCAGCGGTAAAGTGGAACATAGGCTTGTATATCCTTCTGATGTTTATCGGCCCATGCACTATTCCCGCCGGTATAAACGCTATAAAGCTTCTATCGATAATGTTCTGCTTGCCGTCTATCCAGAATTCTATTTCCCCGTTGAGGTTGTAAGGGTTTTTAGGGTCAGTGCCCACCCAGGCGATGGTCTCATCGAATTCATGGCTGTGCGCCTTAATGGTGCGGGTCTCGTCTGCTTTCTCCGGCCATTTACCCGGGAAGAACCATGCCGTTTCCATGTAGAACGCCCCCTTGATTACATCACCATCCAGGGAAAGAAGACGCCTCGCCTCGTTATCCCCGAAGGTGGGCGACCACGGCGCGCCCCCCACTACGTCTTTAAGCTCCGTAACGAAGTATTTCTTGTCCCACTTAGCCATTTCTATTTTTCTCCTTTCCTTTTTCTATGTCCTCCCGGGTCGGCCTCAGCCAGGGTGCCCGCACCGGGCATTATCGCCATCTCTAAATGCGGACGGGAAAATTTCTTCCAGACCAGCGGACCGTGCTTGACATTTTTAGGCACGAAAAGCGCGGAGGTTTTATCGATTTTTATCGGTTTACCGTCCACGTAGAAGTCTATTTCTCCCCCCAAATCTTCGGGGTTTTTATAATCGTTACCGAAATGCATCACAATCTCCTCGTAATCGTGAACGTGTTCGAAGATATGGGGATTGGGGTCAGGCATATCCAGGACCCAGCCGCCTTCAACATAGATATTACTACCCGGGACGAGGTTGTTATTCATCAGCGTCATCGATGAGGGGCCCTGGCGGCCTTTTACCGGCGTGCCGGCGACTACCTCATAAGCGGGCTTTCTCACCAGATATTTTTCATAGCTGACGCCGCTTTTTTGTTTAACCAGTGCTTTTTTAGCTTCCGCCCCATTCATGTCTACCCAGCCTTCCCGCATGCTGCCGGTGCCCAGCGTTATCGTCATCTGGATATGCGGTTTCTGGAATTTTTTCCAGGTCAGCGGACCATGCTTTAACCATTTAGGCACGAAGATGGCTGATGTCGTGTTAAAAGTGAGTGCCTGGCCGCCAACGTAATTCTCTATTTCAGCGCCGAGGACTTCAGGGTTATTGCCGTCCATGCCGAGGTGCAGGATGATTTCATCGAATCTATGCATGTGCTCAGGAGTGTGCGGATTGGGTTCAGGTATACCCCAGACCCAGCCAAGTTCAATATAATACTTCACCTCGGGCACCTGAGCGCTGCTCATATAGGTCATGGAGGGATTGTGGCGATTCTTAAGCTCATACCTGGGGCCAGCCTCACGAATCGGCTTCTTGACAAGATTTTTTTCGTAATTGATAACAGGCATTTTCTCCCACTCTCCTCTCTAAAAAATATCAACCAGTGTTAAACGCCGCGAGCCACCTCCATACCGGCACTGATAGCATCTGCTATCAGTAGAGGTTCTTTGCAATCACCTATGGCATACACTTCCGGCACCCTCCCCTTGAGGCTTTCGTACAAAGCGGTATCGGGCGTTAACGGCAGGGCGGGTATGATGGTATCAGTTTCGATGGTTTGCTTTTGCCCTTCCTTATTGATAATCGTCAGCCCTTTCTCCGTTATCTCCACGTATTCTTTGACACCGCCTATCATGACAACGCCTTTTTTGCGGAACCACCTGAAAAGGTATGCCTGGAGAACATCTACCATCCCTTTCCCAATAGTTTCGGACTTGTCCACGATGGTAACCTTTCTGCCCCGCCAGGCGAGGAACTCGCCCAACTCGCAGCCCTGTATATCACCGCCGATGATAACCACCCTTTTCCCGATGGGTAAATAGAATTTTGTCAGCCATCTCAAGACGCCTGGCCCCAGAAATCTCAGGAGAGCCTTAAGCCTGCGGTGTAAATCGCCGCCAATAACCACATTGGGCCTATCTATGCCGGTTATTTGTGGAGTGGCAGGCAGGCCGCCGGTGGCCAGGATTACTGCATCCGGCTTAAGCTGCTCGATTACGGATAGATTCACTTCTCTCCCCAGATTAATCTTGGTGCCGAGCTTGTTAAGCTGGCGCTCCAGGTAGCGTACCATGGCGGGCAGGTCTTCGAGGTTCGTTCCCTTGACTATGGTCGCCACAGGAAGCAGACCGCCCAGTTTGTTCGCCTTCTCAAAAAGCGTTACATCGTGTCCCCGCAACGCTACCACGCGGGCTGCCTCCATGCCGGCCGGTCCACCGCCTACCACCACAACTTTTTTCTTCTTATCCGCTTTTTCAATGATATTATATGGCTTCCCCATAAAGGCGTTTATGCGGCACCGCCGGCTGCCCAGGCAGTTCTCGCAGGCTGTACAGGGGGCGATATCGTCCAATCTTCCTGAGGCAACCTTGTTGGGCAGGTCCGGGTCGGCCTGCAGGCGCCGGGTCATACCGATGAAGTCTACCTTACCCTCCCGCAGGATTTTCTCCCCCATCTCGGGGTCGAGTCCGCCCACGGTCATGACCGGGATGGATACGACCTTTTTTATTCCCGCCGCCAGGTTCACATTAGCTCCTGCCCCGCGATGGCTCCTGTTATATTCGCTAGGGAAGGCTTTCAGGGGGATGGGGGGCTCCGGATAGAAAAATACGTCCGTGAGATACGCGCCGACGTGATACCCCAGCCAGTGACTCCGGACATGGATAGCGTTGGCACCGGCTTCCTGTAATAATTTTGCTATCCCCCGACTGTCCTCAGCCGTCAGGCACTTATCATTTTCTATGCCGACAATCTGGCCGATTTCGATACCATTAATACAGACGGAGACCGGGAAATCCTGCCCCAGGCGCTTTTTAATTTCCCGTATGATATTGACCACAATCCTGGCCCGGTTTTCCAGGCTCCCGCCGTAAGCGTCCTGCCGCCTGTTCCAGAAAGGAGAGAGGAAGTTGTGCAGCAGGTGACTGCTGGCGGCATTGATGTCCACGCCCTGAAATCCCGCCTTTTCCGCCCGTACTGCCGCGCTGGCGAACTTATCAATAATTTCCTCGATTTCAGGGATGGTGAGCACCCGCGGCATCTCATTGTGAAAATCGTTTTCCGACTTCATGGTAACTGCCGAAGAGGCGATGGGTTGGCCATCGTAAAAGGGTACCATTCCAAGGAGAGCCCTCTGCCAGGGGCCGTCATGGTTCATCTGCATGAAGGTAGGGCAGCCGTGTTTGCGGATGACCCGGGTCAATTCACTGAGACCCTGGATGTATTTATCATCGTCGATACGATAGCGCTGCTGCCAGCGCGCGCCCAGAGGGTAGTCAACCGTGGGAGATTCTACTATCAAAAGACCGACACCGCCTCTGGCCAGCGATTCGTAGTAGGCCTTGGTAGCTTCGTTCATGTGGAGTTCGTCCTGGTGCCACATGAACGTCCCGGCGCCCGTTTTGACCATTCGGTTCCTGGTCTTTACCGACCCGATATACCCCGGTTCGAGGAGTTTCTCAAATTTTTTATTGCCCATGGCTCTTTTCTCTCCTGTGAGCTAATTTTCGTTTTCGGTTTATATTATAAATTTTCGCTGCTTTTAACACATAAATTAGCACAAATCCACTATTTAAATCTACCTGGAGAGTATATATTTGTCATTCTGAAAGAGTCCCGACTCAGTCGGGGCGATTGAAGAATCCGTCCTTTATGTGAATGATTACGGATTTTTCGTCCCGATTATATCGGGACTCAGAATGACATGGTATCAATTTTAAAAGCTCTCGTTTTGTGCTCCTTGAATCAAAAGGGACTGGTTTTAGCCAATCCCATTTAAAATTATCTTTCTTTGTTAGAAAAAAGCCCGTTTTAGCGTGGCGGCGGAGCGAAGAGCGGCCCAGAAGTCGGTTTGGTAGCCAGCCATTTGCCGGTAAGCTCAAGCATGGGCAGCTTGGTCTCGATGTTCTGACGGCGCACCGGTATCATATCGACAACGTCAAAACCGCATGTCTGCAGGACACGTTCCAGGCTGGCGGCGCAGGACACCGTGCCGTTACCGCTACCCCCCGCATAGCACAAACCGATAGCCGGCGTGCCTCCAGCAGATGGGAAGGGTCCTGGAGGTCCGGAACCTGGCCTCATAAAGCGCGTCCGGCGGTATCGGTCAAGGAAGCATCGCATGCTATCACTGAGGTCGCCGAAGTAAACCGGATTCGCAAAAACGAGGACATCCGCCGCTTTTACCTTCTCCTCTATCGAAGCAAAATCGTCCTCGATGACACAGCGTCCCTCTTTGCGGCAGAGTCCCCAGCCATCGGGGTCGCACTGCCGGCATCGTTCGAGTTTGAGCTCGGTCAGAAAGAGCAACTCGGACTTTCCTTTAGCCGCGGTAATGCCTTTGCGGATAGCGTTGATGGCCCGGGCGGTCTGCCCTTCACGGTTCCGGCTTCCTGATAATATTAAAATCTGCATATCTTACCTCCAGTAATTGTTTTTAAAGGGGTATCCGTCAATAATTATAGCACTTTGCTTATTGCTCCATACCTAGAGCGAACTGAATAGCCGCGTCAATACCCTTGAGCTTCTTAACGCTACACACGGCAAGACGGCTGCGAAGGCAGTCCTTCGGGATAGTGGTAATGGTATCCAGATTAGCGACGCAATCTTGCGGCAGGCCATCCTCAGCCCCCAGGGGGACT
The DNA here is from genome assembly GCA_964422155.1 of uncultured Dehalococcoidaceae bacterium. GTDB lineage: Bacteria > Chloroflexota > Dehalococcoidia > Dehalococcoidales > RBG-16-60-22 > JBGPRB01. The sequence continues at coordinate 13,864 of CAYQZZ010000034.1, forward strand.
TCAGAAGGGATGCCCCGGATGCGAGTGGTAACCGGCGCCACAATAACCAGAGAGCGGACGCTATATGCCTCGTTACGGGAGAGAAGCAGCACCGGACGCCTTCCGGCCGGCGGCTCAAGTTCCGCCCACCATATCTCCCCTCCCCTCACTGCCAGGGCTCCTCAGACAGGACAGCACTAGCGGAACGGCGGGCGGCGGCAATTTCCTCTTCAGTCTCCGGCACCTGCTGATAAGCGCGTATATACTGTTCGCTCATTTCCCGCTCTTTCCGCTGTCGCAGCAGCAGTTCCACGGCACGGCGGAATATCTGACTGCGGCTTTCACCGCTTCCCTCTCTTTCTCTTTCTACAGCTTTAAGCACTTCCTCGGGAAGGCTGATGGCAATCTTGCTTGTTTTTGTCATAGTAGCCACCTTTTCATACTATTTTCATACTATAGTATGAATTATAAAAGATATATTGTCAAGCTCTAAGGGTTAAGCCCTCTCCAGCACCAGCAAACTATAGCCCCGCCACCGCTCCCGCGTTCTGATGCGGAGCAGGCCCTGCGACTCTATATAAGTGACAAGTCGAGTAATAGCCGTCGAGCCTGCCGAAGCTATAATCATACCGTTGGCGGAAAGCCTGTCTGCCGCCTGGTCGAGCGCCAGAAAGGTGGCGTTTTTGCCTTCCTCTTCTCTCAGCACGCCGACAAAGAGGTCGGTCCTCTCTTCGCTACCAGGGCCAATGCCAACCTGGTGGGAGATGCCGATGCACTCAGGAGGGCACTCGTTAAGGGTAAGATTGAGCCGGGAATACCGGAGAGCCAGCAAATCCCTGTCAACGAGGGTGATGTTTTCCGGCCGGATGAGCTTCCATAAAGCAACCGCCACATGCCCCTGGCCCGGGTTAAACACGACGGCGCGGTGAACAGTCAGGTCTCGCACGCTATGTAAAGCTTTCACCAGCATTTCACTGCCATAGCTCAGAGAGTCGAACTCGGGCAGGCCATAGGCGGTCTGCACGGGATACTCCAGTTTCTCAAGGCGTATTGTTACGTTTTTCCGATGATACACTCCCCGTTCAAAACCATTCTGTTCGGGCTTTGGCGAGCCTGGTACGCCGGTAAACCTGTAATGGAAAACAGCGTGGCCGGCTCTGTTGCGCTTGAGGACAATATCAACGGGGGTATCTTCCAGGATTTTAGCGACGGTTTCTTCGAGTGGGGCAACCACTACTATAGCCACGAGTCCGCCGGGTGCGAGATAGTATCGCGCCTCCCGCAGGAGGTAAGTGATTACCGATTCCCCGGCTTTACCGGGGATGTTGGCAACGATAAGGTCGAAGTCGGCCCGCCTGGCGTCGTCATAGCCCAGGCTGCCATAAATATCCACATCAACTAGTCCGTTAAGCCTGGCGTTCTGGCGGGAATACTCAACGGCCAGAGCGTCCCTATCGAATAGGTGCACAATACTATCTTTGTGCAGATTTTTCAGCGTCAGTCCTAAAGGGCCGTAGCCGCAGCCGACATCCAGAATATGGTGTAAACTGGCATAGTCGGCTTCAACGATAGTCCGCAGGAGAAACTTGGTACCGATATCTATGTCATGGCTGCTGAAAAGCTCCTGGGATGTCCTGAACTGAAGGCTGTGTTTCCAGACTCGGAAGGTCACTGTCTTATGATAATAAACGTCTTCATCCATTTGGTTTATTTTTCCTTAGCTAAACTGCGGTGGTGGTATAAAGCAAGAAGATTGTTTATTATTGTCATTCTGAAGGAGCGAAGCGACTGAAGAATCCATCCTTTAGGAAAGTGTTTACGGATTCTTCGCTTCGCTCAGAATGACCCTGGACTCCGATTTACTTCAGTTTCTGGAGGAACCTCTGGGCTGCCATAGCGGCGCTGGCGCCATCTCCAACGGCGGTGGAGACCTGCCCGGGCGAGCCGCTCCGGATATCACCAGCGGCAAAGATGCCGGGAATTTCCGTCTCCATCCATTCATTCACCACAACTTGCCGCTGCTTATCAAGGGGCACTACGCCTTCGAGGTAGTCCGTATTCGGGTCGAGGCCGACGTGGACCAGGACGCCGTCCACTTTCAGCGTCCCTTTTTGCCCGCTTTTATCATCAACGAATTCTATACCCTCGACCTGGCTTTCGCCGACTATCGCGGTAACTTTAGTGCCGCAGCGTACCTCAATTTTCGGATTATCTTTGACCCTGTCCCGGAGGACTGCCGTGGCCGTGAGTAAAGGCATGGCCTCGATAAGGATGACTTTCGAGGCTATTTTAGCCAGGTACAGCGCCCCGGTGACGCCGGCATCGCCCCCGCCGCATACTGCCACGACTCGGTCGACAAACTGGCCGCCATCACAGAAAGCGCAGCTAATTACACCGCTGCCGTGCAGCTTTTCTTCGCCGGGGACGCCCAGCTTCTTTGGCACCGAACCGCCGGCGATAATCACCGCCGAGGCTGTATAGGTCGTGCCGTCAGCACAGGATACCGATTTATTTCCAGGAGAACCCTCGAGAGCCAGCACCTCATTCCGTTCGGTTCTCAGTCCGTATTTCAAAGCCTGGTTTTTCATGTCCATGCCAAGCTGGGAACCGACAACGCCCTCGGGGAAGCCCGGGTAGTTTTCGATGTATTCCACGTTCATAATATACCCGCCGACGGTCTCCTTTTCCAAGAGGAGAGTCCGCCAGTTGCCCCGGCATAAATAAAGTCCGGCCGTAAGCCCCGACGGACCGCCGCCGATGATGACAGCATCCCAGTCAGGCATCTTATAACTCCTTTATTCCAGTGAGCCGGCTTTAGTAAGAGTGGCCCCGGTTACCAGCCTCGCCAGAACGGCGATGCGGTTGTACGGGGGCAGTCTGAAGTAGCTGAAAGAGAAAGCGCAGCCGGGGGCATCGCCCGCCACGAAGAAGTGCAGGTTCTCCGGGGTAATCAGTACCGGCACCATGCCGCCCGGCTTAAGGGCTTCCTGGAATACGGTTTTACGTTCCGCAGGGACGACGCCTGTTTCCATCCCCGTTTGTATGCCCCTTCTGTCCGCCGGACTGAGCTCTTCGTACCGCACCGAAGTGCGACGGTAAATCTCGTCCTGCAGGCTTTTCTGGTCGAAGCCCATCTTCTTAAGCTCTTCGGCAAGCTCCGGGAAAAGTAGAATAAAGTGGCTTCTCGCGCCCACGCCGGAGCCGGGATATTGCCCCACGCCCTTAGCCCCCCAGAGTCCGAAAAGCCCGCGGTCGGTCCTTATAATGTCGGCGACCATATTGTCGAGGATTCCTTGCGCTGTCCAGGTGCCTATCATCCCGCCGTAGAAGTTCTGCATCGGACTGGAGCCGCCGATAGTAGCCACAGTGACAGTGCTGTCTCCCGCTTTGAACCCCCGGGACGCATGATACGGTTTCCAGGGGCTGAGTTTAGCATTCTCAGCGAAGGTATAAAAAGTATGCGGGGATACGCGTCCCGTCAAACCCATGTCGTTTGCCCCCGGCCACATCTTGCCGATATTGAGCGTCGCCAGCCTCACGGCACGACCGATAGTGTTGTTGGCGCGCCAGCCGTGACCCAGAAAGCCGATGCCGGAGTTCATATTGATTTCATCGGCGATGGGCCCGCCGACGACTATGATAAGTGAAAAAGAGCCTGCGGAAACCAGTATGTGAAGGTCGTCGAAATTCTCATCCGTAAGGGCTTCCATGGCGGCGATAATCACCGGAAGGTATTCCGGTCTGGCACCGGCCATGACGGCGTTTATCGCTATCTTTTCAATCGTAGCAGCCCCTTGCTTGGGATTCACTTTCCCGATTACCTCGTGCGGCGAACGAGTCGTCCCCGAAAGCATCCATTTAACGCGCTCCGGGGTGGGGGGCACCAGCGGCAGGCCGTCTCCCCAGCGTTTTTCCAGGAACTGCTGGTTGAATTCCTCGATGGCAATCGGGAAAGATTCCCCGGTAACGGTAATCTCCGACGGCCCGTCCTCTTCTTGTTTTTCCTGTGTGGGATTCGCTTCCTCGGGTGTCAGGGGGCGGGTCAACGCATCGATTATTTCGTCGAAGACTTTCTCCACCAGGGGTCTGATGTCCTTCACAGTCCCGCGCAATTTATAAAACTCCGAACTCTTTATAATCCGGCGGCGCATCGTGGACATAGCGTTATCCGCTGATGCGGATTTAGCGTCGTCATCGAACGTATCGCAGTTGATGAACACGCCCGGTTTGCCGAGTTTTTCCAGTTTGACCGTGCCGGCCACGCCGACAAATGTGCAGGCCCCTCAGTCGCCGACGGCATACACAAAAGTGTCTATTTGCGGCGCCCAATCTTTAGCGTCTCTATCCGTGATTTCGAAAGCTCCCGTTAACAGCTTTACCGTCACGGAGGGTAATTTCTTTTTCAGCAGTTCTTCGAACACGGTATAGAAGTTGTCCATGCCGGGTTTACCGTTGGAATAAAGCCCCACCCTCTTGCCGGCTAAGTCTTTGACCCGGGGGTTCGGTGCGAAGGCGGATTTGGCTTCAACCTTGCCCCTGGGATTCAGCACTGCTAATTCTACCGACTTTTTACTCATATATTTCTCCTTAAATACTCTTATCGCCAGTCCTCATGCCCCATAAGGAATGTTCTTACCCCCAGTTGCGCCAGCCTTCGTCAGGGTAGCTCCGGTTATCAGTCTGGTCATAAGCGCCGTCTGGTTATACGGAGGAATCCGGTAGTAGTTAAAAGAGAAGGCGCAGCCCGGCACGCCACCGGCGACGAACAGGTGCAGGTTCTCCGGCGACATAAGGACCGGGACCATTGCCCCCGGCTTCAGGGCTGCCTGGAACACCGGCTTGCGCTCCGCCGGCACAACGCCTAATTCCATCCCCGTCTGTATGGACTTCCTTTCCGCCGGATTGAGCTCATCATACGGAACGGCGATACGCTTATAAATTTCGTCCTGCAGGCTTTTCTGGTCATAGCCCATCTTCTTAAATTCCACAGCCAGCTCGGGGAAGAGGATAATCATATGGTTCATGGACCCCCCGCCGGAACCGGGGTATTTCCCCACCCCTTTTGTTCCCCACATGAACAGACCGCGGCGACTGCTTCTTAAAAGGTCCTCGACCATCCTGTCCAGCACACCCGGCGCCGTCCAGGTGCCTATCATGCCGCCGTAGAAATGCTGTAGCTGGCTTTCACCATGAATCGGGGCGACAGTCACGCAGCTGTCGTCGGCCCTAAAGCCCCGTGAAGCATGATAGGGCTTCCACGGGCTGAGTTCCGTATTTTCACAAAACGTATAGAAGGTATGCGGCGATAGGCGTCCGGTCAGAGCCATGTCGTTAATGCCGGGCCAGGTATGGCCGATGTTGAGCGTGGACAACCGTATCGCTCGGCCGATGGTATTGTTGGCGCGCCAGCCGTGGCCCATGAAGCCGATGCCGGCCTCCATCCCGATTTCCTCGGCAATCGGCCCGCTGACCACTACCAGGAGATTGAAAGAACCCGCCGAAGCCAGGATATGCAGGTCGTCGAAAGTCTCATCGGCAAGGGCTTCCATGGCGGCGATTATCACCGGCAGGTACTGCGGTTTGGCGCCCGCCATGACGGCGTTAATGGCTATTTTTTCTATCGTGGCGATGCCGTGCTTGGGGTTAATCGTACCCAACACCTCGTAGGGATTGCGGCTCGTTCCGGAGAGCATCCATTTGACGGCGTCGGGTGTGGGGGGTATCAGTGGCAGCCCATCGCCCCAGCGGTTATCCAGGTACATCTGGTTGAATTCCTCCAAGGCAATGCGGTAAGACTCCGCTTTGACGGTTATCTCCGCCGGTAAATCATCCCCGCCCTTTTTATCCTGCGCCGGTTTAGCCTCTTTAGGGGTTAGAGGAGTTATCAGCGCATTGACCAGGTCATCAAAGATGCCTTCGACCAGCGGCCGTATCGTTTTGACATCGCCCCGTAGCTTATAGAACTCCGCCGAGCTTATCTCTCGCCGTCGCACCGTGGGCATACCATTATCTGCCGAGGCGGATTTGGCGTCATCGGCGAAGGTATTGCAGACCATGAATACACCGGGTATGCCGAGCTTTTCCAGTTTAACCGTGCCGGCCACGCCGACAAATGTGCAGGACCCTCAGTCCCCCACCCCGTAGACAAAGGCGTCCGCCTCCTTTGCCAGCGTTTTGGCGTCATCATCCCTTATCAAAAACGCGCCTCTCATGGATTTTACTTTTACGGTGGGGTATTTCTTTTTCAAAAGCTCTTCGAACACAGTATAAAAATTGTCCATACCGGGTTTACTATTGGAATACAGGCCGATGGTCTTGCCGTCCAGAGCGGTCAGGCGGGGTGAAGGCGAGGAGGCCGGTACAGCTTCAATCTTACCGCGGGGATTAAGCACCTCCATCTCTATTTTTTCAGATTTAGCGGACACTGTCTTTTTATTCATTCGTCGCTCCTTTACTGAGAATTTGTTTTTTGAAAAAATGTTTTATAGAGAATTAAAAAGCGGAAAGTAAAGAGTTTTTATATTATGTTCTCGCCCGAGAAAAAATGTCAAACGAGAGTAGTGGAGGGTATTAGCAACCGCTCATGGTGAGCCTGTCGAACCAGAGCGGTATGGATAATTCACCCTTCGACTGGCTCACTTCGTGGTGACTCAGTGGAACCAGGGTGAGCGGGAAATTTAAGATTTTTAGAATTGTTAAACGACCTCAGTTGTGGAGGGCTTATTTTAAGAAATAATTTGCTATCACGAAGCCGATGAGAGAGAGGAAAGCAATAGGGGGTAAAGCCGGCATGGGCTTTCCCTTGAGCCAGATTTTTTGAATCAAAAAGGCGCCCATGAGTCCAACCAGGGCAAACGCTCCCACGAGTATCGCGCCGTTTAGGCCATCCTCGAAAAAGACGGAAACCGAGAGCATCAACGGGAAACCGATATCGCCGCCGCCCAGTATGGTATATTCGCGTTTCTCGGATTCCTGTTTTTTCAGCTCTCCCACATGCACATTCTTGAGGGTCAGTCTCCAGTCTCCTGTATTCCTGGGGAAAATAAATGCCGGCAGGGAGGCGGACTCGGAAAGTTTATCGGCCATCCAGACCATGAACCCGAAACGTACCGCGACAACGTCATAGACGGCGATAACCAGCATGAAAATCATAAACGTCAGGGGAGAAAAAAGGAACCCGAAAACCGAGCCGGCGCCGGCAAGGGTGATAAGGAGAAGCAGGTCGTGCAGCCAGACATTGGCCCAGAACAGCCAGGCAATGCCGGCCAAGGCTGCAGCGGCATATGCTATGGCCTCAAGTGCCGGGAAACGCATGAAGACGACCCAGAACGCCCCCCAAGCGAACATCAGCGTGAAGAGTATCTTGAAAACGTACTTCAGCCACTTCAGGGGGATGAAAAAGAGAACCAGGGCCATCACCGCTACCACGCTGAAAAAGTAGATAATTATCGGCCCGAGAGAGACATCCGGGGAAACAATCTGGTTGGTTTCTAAAAACTTCTTTTCCTGGATGGCCACATAGAGAGAAAGCGTCAGGGACAATGCCATGATGAGGCCGCTCCAGAGATACGGGCTGATTTTTGACTTCATGGTAATTTGCTAATCTAAGGGTTTCTCCTCATTATAAAAAAGTAATGGGCTAATAGCAATGTTTCGAGAGTGTTTAATAATGTCATTCCCGCGAAAGCGGGAATCCAGTAATCAAGCCAACTTAAAAAAAACCTGGATTCCCGATCAGGTCGGGAATGACATTTTCTGGACAGTCTTGCGACTTTTTAAGGGGTTATGTTCCGGTCTTCCTTCAACTCCTGAAGAACCATCCTGACACAGGCGGGGATAGCCTTCATCACCTCGGGCGTACACTCTTCACTGAATGAGGTCACATCTTTAACTTCGATGGCGAAAATAATTATCTGGCGGGGCAGATTAAGGTTGAGTCTCTTGCCCAACTCAATGGCCGTAGCCAGATTTACATCGTGAGGCGCGCCGGCGTGGCGGGTGCTGGTCAGTATATCGGGGCCAAAACGGTATATTTGACCGGGCATGCCTTTCTCGGTTTGAATAGCGTCGATAATGATAGTCCGGTCATAGCCGGTCAGCACGTCCAGGAAGTCCAGTCCGGCAATACTGGCTTCCATGATATCAACGTCAGGCGTGTTAAGCTTGTCTTTCAGGGCTATCGCCACACGGCAACCAACACCATCATCGCTTAAAATCGTATTACCGAGCCCTAATATAAGTGTCCTGGTTTTGCCGTTGCTCATGTACTATATTTTAGGGTACTTATCACTCCGTAGCAATCACCGACTTAATCGTTGAATAATATCCCCCCGGCTGTCATAGATAACGACCTCCAGCGGCATTTTACCGGGGAGGTTGTGGGTGGCGCAGGCCATGCAGGGGTCGTAGGCGCGGAAAGCCATCTCCACCATATTCAGCAGACCTTCCGATACCGTCTGCCCTTTTTTAATCAGGCCCTGGGCGGCTTTTTTAATGGACATGTTCATGGCCGGGTAGTTATGCGCCGTGGCTACAATCAGGTTCACTTTCTGGACGATACCCTTGTCGTCGGTCTTGTAGTGGTGGATTAACACGCCACGCGGGGCTTCGACGACGCCCACGCCTTCATCCGGCTTGGCGGTGGGAATGGTCCTGACATTCGGACTCGTTATTTCCTTGTCCTGGCATAGCTCCAGGAGGCGCTCGGCGGCGTAAACGAGCTCAATCAGCCTCGCCCAGTGGAAGGCCAGAGTGGCATGTACCGGCTTACCGCCCAGGGTCTGGTACATTCTCTCGTACTCCGCCTGTGCCAGCGGTGTGGCCATGCCGTCGGCAGCATTGAGCCGGGCGAGCGGGCTGACGCGGTAAACGCCGCTGTCCTTCCCCTCGA
>CAYQZZ010000035.1:0-3326 GCA_964422155.1 uncultured Dehalococcoidaceae bacterium
AAGACATCGGCGGAAACCGGCGCTGGCGATGAGGTGATAACATCGGGCAATCCCATTGTCATCATGGACAAAACAGAGACAGGTTCCGGCTTAGAATCTCTGGGAAGCCGTGATCTGGGGCAAACAGAGACAGGTTCCGGGCTTGATATTTCCTCTCTTCTGGCGGCATTTGCAGGATATGAGATTGGCTCAGGCATGGAAGCAGCTCTTAAAATTGCTGCTTTCATCTCAAGCGATGGGGGGGTCGGCTCAGAACTCGGCTGGCTGCTAAAAGAAGCCCTGTCAGGTGACGGAGGCGGTGGTTACGATGCCCTGAAGGCCCTGATAAAGACATCAGGTTCAGGCTCTGACATGAGATTAACCATAAACCAGGGCCAGGTGGCCAGACCCCACAAGGAGGTGAGTTTATGAATTTAACTGAGATGATATCCCTGGTCAGGAGTGACCTGCACGACGAAGACGGCAGCAACTACCGCTGGTCGGACGCCGAGCTTACCAGGCACATCAACCGGGCGGTGGCGGAGCTTTCCGAGAGCCTGCCCCTGCCGGCAAAAGCTACCCTGCCCACATCTGCCGGTTCGAGAGAGCTCGATATCTCGGGCCTTTCTGACCGGATGATGGTGGCCGCCGTGGAGTATCCGGTAGGGGCTACCCTGCCCGATTATCAGCAGTTTTCCATCTGGGGCGACATGCTGACTATCATGAGCGGCAGCCAGCCCGATGGCTCCAACTGTTATATTTATTACGGCGCCCGGCATATCCTGGATGACGAAGGTTCGACAATCCCTGTCAAGTACGAAGATTTGGTCGCTAGCGGAGCCTGCGGTTATGCCGCTATCGAGTGGGCAGCCTATGCCATCAACCGGGTCAACGTGGGGGGTACGGTAACGCCCAGGGAGTTCCTCGACTGGGGAAACCAGAGACTCAAGGACTTCCGGCAGGAGTTGAGGCGGCTGGGGAGGCGGAATCGTGTGAGGATAAGCGCTCTTTACAGTCTCTATAATCCAGCAGCCTCCACGTCAATTGACTACGGCCCTTAATTCACCGCGACACGGAGTGAAAAGATGCGAACACTGACGTCAACATTACTGGCTGCCCAGAAACAGGAAGCTTCGATTCCCTATGTTAAGATTGAAGCCGTAAGCAAGATTACCGGCGTGGTCAGATACGATTGGTCCAGGCTGTATGATGGCTCGGAGGATGACTACTTTCATGCCCTGACCATGCCCGGCGACGGCTCTCTTATCAGAGCTAGGGTAACACTGCCTGCCGATTCCAGGAAGCTCTACCGCCAGCGGGTGGCTAATCCGGGCCCGGGGAGCGACTACAGCCAGTGGACCTATACCAGCCAGTATAACGCCGTGGTGGCGGCGGCGGCTTCCCTGGGGGCCGAAGTCTCGATATTCTGGATAAACTCCAGCCGGGAAATCAGGCGCATAAAGAGCACGGATTACGGTGTGAACTGGGGCAGTCCGGAGCTTATCGACTATTCACCGACAACCGCTATTTATGGCCTGGCCGCTACTTATAAGCCCGGCGGCGACCTGGCAATCTTTTTCGCTGACCAGTCGACCCTGTATGTCAAGAAGAATATCAGCGGGCAGTGGCAGACGAAATCGGCCTGGGACAAGACGACCGGTAATCTATCGGGTATCGCCGGCGCCTATGATGGCGACTGGTACCTGCTGGTCACCGGCAGGGATACGGCGGGCAACTTCAAGTTGTGGAGCCTGGTCTGTGGGGACGGCGGGGATGTCGCCATCGGCAGCTGGTCAGTCCTGAAAGAGCTGACCTCGGCCCCTTCGGGCGGCGATTTTGAGTATAAACAGCCGTTCCTCGATAAGACAGACGTTTACCGCTGTTTCTTTATCGAGAAGTTTATCGGCGCCGAGGCTTACAGCCGTCCTTTCCGGTCTCATGTTATTCCCGGTACGCATTTTGTCGATGGTCTCTGGCGGGAGCCGGTGCCGTTCAATCTATCTTCAGAGTATGGTCTGGCCATGGCTCACTACGGAGATTACGGCTGGCTTGCCAGTCCTGATAGCGTCTGGAGAGCTTCGCTGACCGCCCAGAGTCTTAATTTGACGGCGGACGTAATCAATGTAAGGCAGGAACTGGGTAAGACTGCGGGCGGTTTAACCGTGGAGTTGAGGAATGATGACGGGAGGTATGCGTCTCCCGGGCAGGGTAGCCTGGTGGCCCTGGACATCGGTTGCCAGCTGGAATTCAGTACCGGCTTTATAACCACCGCCGGCAGCGAGTACAGTACCGGACCGAGCTTTTACCTCGAATCCCTGGAGCACACCAGCGCCGGCGGCAGGGCCAGCCTGGTTCTTCACGTCAGGGACGGCTGGGGGGCGCTGGGTGACTGGAAGGCCAGGCACCAGTTCCGCTGGAACAAGACCTCTGATGACATGTGCGTTAAGGATATTATCGCCGTTATTCTGGCCAGGACGGGTCTGAAGCTGGAGATAAAATCACAATCATCGACGATAACCGGGTTTTACCCGGATTTCACGGTAAATCCGGATGATAACGGCAGGGCGGTGATACTGAAGCTGCTGTCTTTCGTTCCCGATGTATTATTTATCGAAGGTAATAAGGCTTATATCGTCAACCCGCTGTCTTCCGATGACTCAGAATACAGTTATGGCGTCGAGCACCAGATTAAAGAGGGCAGGTACGGGCGGGGTGCCCTGGGAACCAACAGGGTACAGGTCGAGGGGTTCGATACCGGCACCAGCCATTTAATACTGGTGAATAGCTTTGCCTGGAGTGAGATAGACCGACTTTACGACCGGCTGTACCAGATTGAGGATAGGAATTTAAATAGCGTAGACGAGGCCCAGCAGCGCGGGCAGGCTCATTTAAGGCAGATGGAGATAGAAGCGGCCGGGGGTATGATTATAGTTCCGGTGAACTGCGGGCAGCAGCTATATGACGTCATCGATGTGACCGATGCGCGGGCCGGACTTGATGCGATAAAGAAAAGAGTTCTGGGGCTGGTCCTGGTTTATAATCCTCAGCGCGGCGAATACTTCCAGCGTTTAGAGCTGGGAGGGGTATAGGTATTGTCTGAAGGGGGCACGGGAAATGAGGTTGAAGAAAGCGGAGCTAAGGAGTTTTAATTCCGGCAACTACACGGCTACTGTGCGACTGGCCAGCAGCTATAAGGTCTACCTGGAAGATGTGGCTGTAGCCAGGAATCTGCCGTCGGCGGAAATGATTACAGGGCGGAAGGTTGCCGTGATATTTTTTGATGAGAATAGCCCCAAGGAAGCGGTGGTGGTGGCAGTCTATATTTAAGACGGGGATGCTCTCTACCG
>CAYQZZ010000035.1:3426-21742 GCA_964422155.1 uncultured Dehalococcoidaceae bacterium
CCAAGGAAGCGGTGGTGGTGGCAGTCTATATTTAAGACGGGGATGCTCTCTACCGCAGAGTTACCACCGTGCCAGCGGATGTCGCTGGCGGGTGCAACCCGGTGGATGTGATTTACCGGTGGTCCGGCGGGACGCTAGCTCTTCTGCCTTATCCGATTTTCCATTACCAGTGATTGATTTTCTGGCGTGGATTACCAGTTTTTCAGCTACGGGTAACAGTTTTTCTACTTTAGGCGCTGGCTTTTCCGGCGCCGGTCTGTGTAAAGCCCGGTGGGATGGGAGTATCTTAACCCAGGAAGGTTTTTCGACCTGAGCCAATGGTTTTTCTACTTTTAGCGCCGGTTTTTCCGGTGCCGGTCCATATAAAGCCCGGTGGGATGGGAGTATCTTAACCCAGGAAGGTTTTTCGACCTGAGCCAATGATTTTTCCATCTTGGGCGCTGGCTTTTCCGGTACCGGTCTGTGTAAAGCCCGGTAGAACGGGGGTATCTTTACCTCGGCCGGTTTTTCGGCTAGAGGTGCCGGTTTTTCCGAAGCCGGCGGGGTTTCTCTTATCAAAGTTATTGTTTCCTGCTTCTGGCCTGCCCCAGCCATGTTTTCCATGAGAGCCGCCAGGACGCGGTTTTGGTCGGCGGCGCCTCTCTTCAACTCATGAGAGGCCTCGGCGAGACTCTGGACGGCGCTGGTATGGCTGGCCAGGTGCTGGGCATATTCCGAAATGGAGGCAGCGAACTTGCCCAAGGCCTGTTCCGTGGAGTCCATTTTCTTTTCCGTGGATTCTATTTTACGTGTCAGCACCCGGTTGGTACGTTTTTCTTCGTTAATGACCGGAGAAAATATCCCCCGGTGTACCCGGTTACTGCCCCGGCCTATTTCCCCGCCATAGAGGAAGATAGTCAGCAGGACCAGGGCGATAATGACGAATATCAGACCCTGCCTGCTCTGGAAGAACAGCAGCGGAAGCCCAAGATAAGGTATCTGGTTGCCGACAGTGCCACGGATGTCCATCGGCCTGATGGTAAACGGTTCCTCGCCGGTATTATCACCCTGGGTGCGGAAGCCCAACGAAGGTGTGGTACTAATCTTTATCACCCTGTGGGCAACCACCGGCGGATAATTGTAGTAGTCGCGAACCATCGGGGGGACATTATAGACGATGATATCGCCTACCTTGATATCGTCGGGGTTCATGGGTTTTATCATAAGCAGGCCGCCGGAATGCAGCGTGGGTTCCATACTGGAGCCGAATATGGGAATGAAAGGCATCGTCCCTCTTACCGTGAGGAATCCCACGATGCAGGCTATAGTAACGAATACAAGTCCGATGGCGCGTTTCATGGGCTTATCTTACCTCTGAGTAACCTCACAGTATAGTTCAGGAACTATGCTCCAGCCCTGCCCCCAATCGGTGGTATCACTTGATACCAGGCGATAGGCGCCGCCCAATACTTCCACGGTGTACCGTTCGGCGGAGCTGCCTTCAATGTTAAAAGTTACTACCCCGGTATCAAGACTTAAAATCTGATAGTCGGGTGTTTTTCCTGCCTCAAGCGAGTGGGACATATAGAGCTCCATGTTGAGGTACTTATACGCCTTGATCAGGTTAGCGGTATTGGTTAGGTATATCTTCACCTGGAGGTCGCCGACATAGTCGGGGTGGGGGGTGGCATCGAAAAGGGCGCCGGGGGGAATCTCGCTTTCAATTATCTTTTTCTCGTAATTGACAGCGACATATACTTGGGTAGCTACGGTTCTTGCCCCTTTCAGGCTGATGCCCGCTTGAAGACAGTCCACATCTTCCCAGGTCCATGGTTTAAAGGTGGCGGGGTTCCTCCTCCACTGATAAGATTGAGTAACGTAGCCGCTATCCTCCTGGCTCTCCACTTTCCCCTCGAAGACAGAACCGTGGGTTTTGATTGCAGCCATGGCATAGCCTTTATGGTTAAAAAAACCATCGGTGTTACTGGCGAAGCGGAAATAAACGGTGAGGTTCTTTATATCTTTCTCGGTGCCTTCTTCAATGGGGGTGTGGACGATAAGGTTATACAGGTCTCTTTGCCAGCCGCCAGGACCATCGGTAGATACAAAGGTTTCACCGTCATCTGCAGGACGTTCGTCCATTTTATCCCAGTGTTCACCCGATGCAGGGTACTGAGCGGACAATTCGGTATCATCACCGGGAGCGTTGGGTACGAGAATTTCGGAATCAAACTCGCCCTCGGGGAGGATTCTTTGCCAGTCAGGTTGATTGGCTGATGGCTTGTAGGTTGTCCAGCCGTCATCGGCAATGGTAGCACTCAATGTTGTCGCCGCGTTATTGGTATAGGTGTAAGCAAAAGTGCCGGTGGTCAACACCAGGGCGAGTATTAATATTCCGATAAAGACTAACTTTTTTTTCATTTTTTTATATTCTTCAGCGCTTATCAAGTAATGGGATGGAGTCTTTTAAGGCCGGTAGGGTAGAGGAGTGTGAGTGTCAGTCTACCCTACCGTGTTATATTTAAGCTACCAAGTTTTTACCTCTGGGCGACTTCGCAGAAGAGCTCCGGAGAGCCGGTACCCTGCCAGGCTCCAGGCCAGACATGGGTGATAAAGAAACCTCTCTTGACCCTTACGGTACTCATACCAGCCGTGCCGCCGGGGTACATGCTGGCGGAGCCGTTGTCCAGCGTGAGCATGACCCAGTCAGTACTCACGTCTGCTATACTGTCTTCATTAATGTCTAGGATGCTGCCGTCCGCGGCATTCATGGTGAGTTGCAGCGAAAGCGCACGATAGCGCTTGACCAGCGCGTCGGCATTACCGAGTGAGACGGTAACTACCAGGTCGCCGGTGTAACCGGAGGTGGCGGTGTCAATAGTGAATATCGGTGTACCGCCGCTGGCGGCAGTGATAGCGCCCTTGTAGAAGCCCCAGCCGGACCAGCTAAGCGAGCTGACGCCGCTGACATTAACGCTAACATCGGCAAAGTTCGACTCGGCGATGTTGCCGGTTAACGTTGTGCTGGCGTTGATGAAACCGAAAGCGAATACGCCGCCGGTAGCAGCCAGCGCCAGGAGCAGAGCGCCGATCAGGTAAGCTCCCTTGCCTCTGGAAACGGCGAAGGTCAGCTTATCATCGTCATTAAGCACGGTATCAGGTTCAGCGTTCGCCTTGACTCTGGAGCCGTTCAG
Source organism: uncultured Dehalococcoidaceae bacterium (assembly GCA_964422155.1). Lineage (GTDB taxonomy): Bacteria > Chloroflexota > Dehalococcoidia > Dehalococcoidales > RBG-16-60-22 > JBGPRB01. The sequence goes on from CAYQZZ010000035.1 coordinate 6,600, forward strand.
CTTTGCCTGGGCTTTATCCGGGATGCCAAACTCAGCTTTGAACTGCTCACGAGCCTCGCGAACTGTCTGCCCGGCTAGGTTAGTTATTTCGAACTGGTCATCATATTTTATTTCAACCATATTATTCCCTTTTCTTCCTCAGTCTAGTTATTTTTAGTCGGATTGTTTATACAACCTTTTAAGTGTGCGGTCCTCCTGCCTGCCCGGTCAGCCCGGAGTACCGACCAACCCGTCTATTCTTCATTTACATACCTGACCCACGTTCATACATAATTGCTTCAATATTAGGTCAGTTCACCGATAAAGGATTTCAAGCGTTCCATCAAATGTTCTTTAAACTCGTTGAATTCTGCCTTGGTTACATATTCGACAAACTTGCCATCCTTTTTCATCGAGCCGCGGATTATTGAAGGCAGGCTTCTTTGAGCAGCTTCAATTACGGTACGGGCCTGGTCATTGGATACCAGCTTGTTCAAGATTATTCTAAGGGTACGCCTGACGGTCTCTTCAGTTATTTCCAGTTTGGCGGTGATTTGCTCGATGGTATTGTCGGCGGCGATGCTATTTAAAATCTGCGTCTCTTTGGGAGCGAGGTTAGCCAGCAGGTTATCAAACTGTTCGTTCAGAGCGGATAGGTCTTCAAACTCGGTAAGGACCATGGAAGCCAACCCCGGCGTGAGTAGTTCTTCCATGATGGGGTAACTGCCCTGAGCGACCACCCTGATAATATCGAGCAGATGTTCAGGCTCAGTATCTTTCGTCAGGCAGGCGCTGGCGCCGCTCTTGATGGCGGCGAAGATTCTCTCCGGCTCTTTTTTCTCCATGGTCAGAATCACGGATACCAGGGGAAAGTTCCGTTTGATGCGGCGGGTTATCTCGGGGCCATTGGCTTTGGGGTCCTGCATGCTCAGGATAGCGATATTGGGCGGATTGGCTTCAATAAGGGCAAAGCCTTCTTCATTGCTGGTTGTTTCGCCGGTAACTTCGAAATCGTCCTCACCCGAAAGGATGAAGTGTATTCCTTCCCGAAAGAGAACTTGCGGGTCCGATAGAAATACTTTGACTTTTTCCATCTTTAGGTTTCTCTGCTGGCTCATAGTACTTTTTCGCTATATCCAATTTAACACGAAAACATAAAGATGGGTCTAAGAAATATAAAAATTTCATAAAGATGTCGTAAAATTTTAATAAAGTTTAGCTTGAGATGAGAGTCACGATTCGTTGGGGTGCGTGATGTCTTTAACGCGCCGGATGGAAATCCGGGCTATAAGCCGAAAGGGGGGTACTTAGGTACTGGTTGGCTTGATAAATTTATAACCGATGCCGTGCTCGGTGACGATGATGTTAGGCAACTCGGTATTATCTTCCAGTTTCTGTCGGAGATGCTGGATATGTACGCGGAGCAGGTCCCTGGCGTCGACATAGGTGTCTCCCCAGACTTTGGCAAGCAGGCTCTCGTGAGAGAGAATACGCCCTTCGTTCCTGATTAGATAGTAAAGCAGTTTCCTTTCGGTGGAGGTAAGCTTCACCGGTTTGCCACTTAATAAGACTTCATTACGGTTGAAATCAACCGAAAGCCTGCCGCTGATAAAGGGGCGTTCTTCATTGGTTACATTCAATCCCTGGGCGCGGCGCAGGACTGCCTGTACCCGGGCAATCAGCTCGATGTGGCTGAAGGGCTTGGTTATGTAGTCGTCGGCACCCAGTTCCAGTCCTTTGGCGACATCGGTATCCTCACCTCTAACCGTCAGCATGAGTACCGGTACCTCAGAGAAACGGCGTATCTCACGCAGTACCTGGTAGCCGTCAATATCGGGCAAGCCGATATCCAGGATAACGACATCGGGGCTCTCCGTCTCAACGAGCTCCACGCCTTTATGGCCGTTGGCAGCAGATACTACTGTAGTACCGCTCCAGCGCAGTTGGAAGCAAAGGGAGACAACCTCAATAATCCCGGGGTCGTCCTCTATAACCAGAACTTTCATATCGCTCCTTATTTTCAGGTGGAATGTGTTGTAGCCTGCCGCGGTAGAAAGAAAGCGAAAGTACTGCCTTTGCCAGGTTCGCTATCTACCCAGATTCTACCCCCGTGTAGCTCCACTACCTGCTTGGATAAAGCAAGCCCCAGGCCCAATCCCGGGTGGCGTTGTCTATCGGCGCTAAGGCGGCTGTAAGGTTTGAACAATCTGGTTTGTTGTTCCTTGGCGATACCGATGCCGTCATCCTGCACCTCTATCACCAGGCCGGTGTCCTGCTTCCGGACTCTTACAGAGATATTTCCCCCTTCCGGGGTGAACTTGGTGGCATTGTTCATCAAGTTGAGCAATACCTGCTCCAGTCTCTGCCCGTCACCCCGGATGATGGGGAGGGAACCGGGCAGCTCGGTCTTTAACTTTTGTCCTTTGCCACGGAGTAAAGGGCTGATTTGCATACATGTTCCAAGGACGAGTGACTTTATATCTACCGGTTCAAATTGTATTTGCAGTTTTCCGCTGCCTGTCTTGACAATGTCCAGGAGTTCGGCGAGTCTGGTTTCGAGGGTATTGGCGTTATGGATGATGGTTTGAATAAGCTTCTGGTGAGACTCGTCGGCGGTGGTCTGAAGTTCCTCGGCCAGTAAACCGGCCGCAGCGATAATGGATGTCAGGGGCGTCTTAAGCTCATGGCTGAGGGTATCGATAAATCTCAGCCATTCTTCTTCTTTGGTTTCCATAGAATATTCTTCCTTTGCCTTTGCTGGCAGGCAAATGGATTTACTTAAATGTATCACGTTTTTGATGGCGTATCAAGTGATTCCGCCCGCCGGTTAAGGGTGGTAATCCCTTTTCTTTAAAAGGACGATACCGCGACCAGATTCTGCCGAATTTATTTCGTCATTCCCTTGGCGATACTTTTCAGGAGGCTGAGGACGCCGACGACAGCACGCTGCACCTCAGGAGGTTCATCAGCCAGCATTCTGGCTACATAGGGGTCCAACTGGCGGCTGGAATAGCGTGTGCCGCTTTCTTCGGCTACGCCGGACGTTTGCGGTGAAAGGAATCCGGCCAGGGTGAACAACTCATCCTCGCCAAAACCCAGCGGTTTAGCGATTTTACGCAAAATCCGTGCTGATGGAAAACGCTCGCCCCTTTCTATGCGTCCCAGATGTGACGAAGATACACCCGATTCCCTGGCGAGTTCCTGCAGTGTGAGTGGAACTGTAACCCTCTGTTGTTTAAGTATTCTGCTCAGATCATTATTATTATAGCTCATAGTAAATCATTATAATTTGCCAAATGGCAAATGTCAACCATATTAACCCCCAATTTAAGCAATTTGTCCACATTTTGGCGTTTTTATGGTAAGATAAATTTCTTGACGGGTTAAATTACTCTATATATAATGATGAAGGTCTGATAAGTCATTTATATAATTAAAGCTGAGATGTGATAGCTTATCTCGGCTTTTTCACGTGTCTGGAGGAGAATTCGACACAATGACGAAAGGTTATGATGTCATCATCATCGGTGGTGGTCCGGCAGGTATTTTCGCGGCTCTCGAGCTTTCACAGGCTGCCAGACTGAGGGTACTCCTTATCGAGAAGGGTAAGGATATCAGCGGACGCCGGTGTCCGGTACGGGATACGGGTAGTTCCTGCGTGGAGTGTTTGCCGTGTAACCTTGTTTGTGGCCTGGGTGGGGCGGGTGCTTTCAGCGATGGTAAGCTGGTTCTCTCTTCGCAGGTGGGGGGGCATCTGGGCGATTATCTCGGCGAAGAGCGCACGGCTGTCCTGATTAAATATGTGGACGAATTATATCTTAAGTTCGGAGCCACCAAGAGGGTTTTCGGCGGTAATGGTCCTTCCAAAGGAAGGATTGATGAGATAGGCCGCCGGGCAAGTCAGGCCGGACTGCGCCTGATACCAACACCGGTACGCCATATGGGAACGGAAAACTGCTATCAGGTACTAAAAGCTATGCAGGATTACCTTTTTCCCCGGGTGGAGGTTAAGCTCGGGGCGATGGTCTCCGAGGTTCTGGTGGCCGGAGGGAAGGTCAAGGGCGTGGAGACCGAGGATGGGGAGAAGTATCTATGCAAGTACCTTATTCTGGCACCGGGTAGAGAGGGAGCCGACTGGTTTTCCCATGAGGCCGAACGCATCAAATTGACCATGCATAATAACCCCATCGACGTGGGTGTGAGGGTGGAAGTGCCCTTTGCGGTAATGAAAGAGCTGACTGACGTGTTATATGAGGTAAAGCTGGAATACCAGTCACAGAGTTTTAACGATCGTATCAGGACCTTCTGTATGTGTCCTGCCGGTGAGGTTATTATGGAGTCCACCGGAGGCACTGACCCCGTGGTGACGGTCAACGGGCATAGCTACGCCGGGCGGAAGAGCGATAATACCAATTTTGCGCTGCTGGTAAGCACTGATTTTACCAAGCCGTTTCACGAGCCGATTGCCTACGGGAAATATCTGGCTAAACTGGCCAATATGCTCGGCGGCGGTGTGATGGTGCAGCGACTGGGTGACCTTCTGGAGGGTCACCGCTCCACCCCGGAACGTATCGAGAAGGGGAAGGTAAAACCTACCCTGAAGAGCGCCACGCCGGGCGATTTGAGTTTCGCCCTTCCATTTCGCCACCTTACCGGCCTGATAGAGATATTGATGGCCATGGATAAGCTGACTCCGGGTGTGGCCTCGGCGGATACCCTGCTGTATGGAATAGAAGTCAAGTTTTACTCCTTCCGCCCGCAGCTAAGTCCATGCCTGGAGACCGAAGTCCATAATATGTTTGCCGTGGGTGATGGCACCGGCGTCAGTCGCGGTCTGGTGCAGGCATCGGCTTCCGGCCTGGTGGCTGCTGTTGAGATAATGAGGAGAATGGAGAAGGGTTAATCTGTAATTTGCAGGTTAACTCTCTTGACAGGTCGGTTTCCGCCATCTACAATAGTAAAGTGTGTTTCATATACCGAATGAAACACCGGAATTTTAATTTTTTTTGGGGGTAGGTTCCTTCTGTTGGAAGGGCTGGTACCCCCTATAATATTGGCCGATGGATAACACGGCCGGTTAGATTTTGGAAGGGGAGTGATGCTACTTGGCTGATGTTACAGCTGGTGACGAAGAAAGTTTTGACAGTTTGCTCAAGCGGTTCAATAGAAAGGTGCAGCAGGACGGCATCCTGGCGGAGTTGCGCCGGCGGGAGCACTATGAAAAACCCAGCGTAAAGCGTAAGCGGAAAAAGGCAGCCAAGAAACGTGGTTCTGCCAGGAGCACCAGAACGTTCCGGCGGTCGGTGGGTACCCGCTAGGTTGAAGACCATATAGATAGCGATAAAGGGTAACAGATAGCAGGTCCGATATGGAACCGGAAGCAGACCTTCAAAAAAGAATGTCCAGCGACCTCAAGCAGGCGATGAAGAGCGGCGATACGGTCAGGCGTGACACGCTCCGCATGCTGATATCTTCGGTAAAAAATGCCGAAATAGCCAAGCAGGCTTCTCTTGATGGTTCCGATATTCTGGGCGTCATTTCCAGGGATGTAAAAAGGCACCAGGAGAGCATCGACGCTTTCAAGAAGGGGAACCGGGCGGACCTGGTGGCGAAAGAGGAAGCGGAGATGGCTATTCTGCAGGGTTATCTGCCGAAGCAGATGACCCATGATGAGATTGTGGCGGCGGCGCGCGAGGTTATGGCGGAGGTGGGCGCAAAAGGCCCCGGCGACAAGGGTAAAGTGATGCAGCAGCTGATGCCCAGGCTCAAGGGTAAAGCTGACGGCAAAGAAATTAACGAGGTGGTGACAGGGCTGCTTAGTCAGTAGGGGCGGTAGGTGGTATAAACCAGCCAGGCATTGTTTTTCTTGCTTTTACTCATGTATACTCATTAATTTAGGGCATTTTGAAATTGACAATTACCAAGATAGATGATATTATGAAATATCATCACCAGTGGCTTAGTTCACTGGCACCCTTCGGGTTACGATCCGAAGGGTTTTTTCTTAATAATGAGACGAGTTTCCTTTCTCGTTGAACTTCACGTAGACGGAAAATAGGGTTGTCTTTTTGGAATTAGGCTTGTATACAATGACTGACAGGCGATCATAAAGTCTTTAAAATATTTTTCTACTACGAAAAGATACCTGCCATCTGGCTGAGTGAAAATACCAGAATTATAACCATTATCAAGCATTTTTATTTCACATTCACCAACGAAATATGAATGAGCCATACCACATCTAAACTTCTGATAAATATTAACGTGTTTTACATTAATTAACTCATCATAATATTGTCCCATATTAATAAAGAAAGCATTAAAATATTGCTTCGAAGATGACTTTTGACCTTGAAGTAATATTTTACCCATAAATTCCGTATAACAAAGAAGCCCAAGTGCTGCTAAGAATTTTCCTCCTCCTTGCCCTGCACGTTCGAGTTCAATTTCTCTTTCTATATCAGTATAAATGAATCCATTAGGTGCAAGGATATTTTGTTAAAATACCTTTCTACTTCTAAAAGATTCATTTCTTAATTTCCCCCAACGCCTTCTCCAGCTCACTGCAAAGTCTTTCATTTTTCATTCCTGAATCTATTACTGCCCACGGCAACTTTTGTGTTGTGTCCCATCTCTGGTTGACGTAATAATCAATATCCAGTTGGTGTGCCTCTACTACCTTGCGCCAGCCGGATAGTGAAATATCTGGCATATCCGCCAGAGCCATGGCGAGTCTTTCATCGCCGCGGGACAGCACTCCCTGAATCTGGCTCCAGGCGGGGCTTTCCTCGTTAAGCTTGATGCCTTTCAGGGGCAGGCTGCTCCTCAGTATTGACAGGCGGCGATTCAATGTTTCCTGGGGCGCCATGGGCAGCCACTGGAAGGGCGTGCCGGCTTTAGGCACGAAAGGGGCGGCGTTGAGGGTAATATGCATACTGCTCTGCCGGCGGTCGAGCCTGTCTTTTATAGCCAGAGTCAGTTTAACAATATCTTCAACGTCTTCATCGGTCTCGGTCGGCAGGCCGATGATGAAATAGAGCTTGAGCTGTGTGAAGCGGTTCCCGGCAATCCTGTCAGCTACCGCCAGGATATCGTCTTCGGAGATGCCTTTGTTTATCGCCTGGCGCAGGCGCTGGGAGCCGGCCTCGGGGGCGATGGTAATGGTTTGAGCCTTGCCTCGGACAAGCTCTCCGATGATATCGCTGGAGAGGGTGTCTAGCCGCAGCGAACTGATAGATATCTCGGCATTGAGTTTATGCAAACCGTCAAGCAGTTCATTTATTTGGGGGTGGTCAGTGACAGCCGGGCCGACCAGCCCGACGCGTCTCCGGGAGTGCAATCCCTCCCATGCCTGCTTGATTATCTTCTCCACAGAGCGAAAGCGCATGGGGGCGAAAGCGGTATTGACCAGACAGAAGCGGCAGCCCCGCTGACAGCCCCGCTCCACTTCGATAAGATATAAGTCCCCCAGTTCCGTATCCGGCGTAAGCACCACCGACGCAACGGCAAAGTCGTCCAAATTTGTCGTCCACTGGCGGCCTACGGGAGTTGCCGTGGGCAAAACCGGCACATAAATTCCGGGTAACGCTGCTAACGCCTGTAAAAGCTCAGCGTGAGGGCCACCGATGCCTGCGAAAAGCACCGGGAGCATGGCAGGCAGTATCGGTTCGGCCTCACCGATGCAAAGGCAATCGAAAAACGGGGCGAGCGGCATGGGGTTGGCGGTGATACATGGTCCTCCGGCGATAATCAGGGGATGCCTTTCGTCACGGTCGGCAGCGAAGAGAGGTATGCCACTGGCTTTAAGGATATTGACGACGTTGAAGTAGTCCAGCTCGTAAGAAATCGAGAAGGCGAGAACGGCGAAATCAGACAATGGTCTTCCCGATTCGATAGCGGCGGGAGCGTTTTTGTCCTGTGTATCCAGGAAGACCCTTTCGCAGACGACCCTGAGGTTGTTGTTTAACAGTTTATAGATGGCATGAATCCCCAGGTTGGACATGCCAAGGTAGTAGGAATTCGGATAGATGAGGGCTACCGGCAATCTCCCGCCCCAGTCCTTGACGATGGTGCCTTCTTCGCGGGAAAACCGTCCGCCGGCACGACCCTTTGTCTCCGTTTTCCTGGCTTTGTCCCTCATCAGTTGCCTTAAGGCTTCAAGCTGTTTCCAGCAAGTTTGTTTATCAACCTCACCCCCTGTTTTCCCTTCTCTTGTCAAGGGAAGGAGGTCAGGGGGATGGGTTAATAAATGTGCTTATTTCCAGCAGTCTTTGAGCAGCCGGGCGTTAATAGCTATCACCATGTCGGCGGATGCCCTCAGTTGCTGGGAAGTACCCTGCTTGCCGAACAGGGCGACCTCGACGTGCTTACCATTATCCTTAACGGCCTGGACGGCACCGGCGAAATCGTTATCGCCAGCCACGAGAATAGCAACATCATAATTGTTTTTATAACTGTGGGTTATCATATCCGTGGCCAGCTGGACATCGGTGCCTTTTTCATAGGGGGGAACGCTGGGCCAGTTGGTATAGACCAGGCGTCCCAGGCGCAGTTCAGTATAAGGTATGGCGTTAATGCCGGCGAAGAAAGCCTGCTGTTGCTTGTAAAGCTCGGGCTCCTGCTTCTGTCCCACTCTGGCGTTATAATAATAGATTCTAATCAACTGGCGTCTGTGTATAATTTTACGGCAAAATTTGCCAAGGTCGAGGTCGGTCCTGTTGAAGTGATTTTTCAGGGAATGGTAAAGATTGCTACCATCAACAAATATCATCACCCTCTCCCCCATAATTTGCCTCCTTCATTATGATAAATAGAATAACTCTTCTGTTTATATTATATCTTTTTTATGTTAAGATTGCGACTTTGCATAGACTTTGTTTGCCTGAGGCTGAGAGCGAATGCTATAATTGGCGAGTAATCCTTCCGGGCATCGGAAGGACGTAAAAGGTGATTCCGGGGGTTATATATGAAGCTCAGTCGAGAAGAAGTGCTGCACATCGCCCGCCTGGCCCGGCTCGGTCTGACCGAGGCCGAGATTACCCGTCTCAGCGAGCAGTTATCCAACATCCTCGAAAACTTTGAGATACTACAGCAGGTAGACACGACGGATGTCCCTCCCACGGCACAGTCGGTGGCACTCCAGAGCGTCATGAGGGAAGACGAGGTGACTCCCTCTCTACCGTCGGACGATATCCTGGCCAATGCACCGCGGCGGGAGGGCGACTGCTTTAGAGTCAGGGCGGTGCTCGAATAATTTATTAGCGGGAGGTCGCAGTGAAAATGGAAAGAGTATTCGGTATTATCCCGGCTTCTTCAGGGCCTTTCATCTTTATCTGGGTCATCAGTCTCATATTAATCGTTGTCATCGGCCTGCTTGTATATGTAGGTTACTCATCACGGCATATCAGCTTTGCGGTAAATGACCAGGGGCTGCGCATCGGCCCCGGCTTCTATGGTCGTTTTATCCCGAAGGAAGATATCAATGCGGAAGGTGTCAAGGTAATCAATCTGAATACCGACTCCGAATTCAAGCCGAAGTGGCGGACGAACGGCGCCGGACTGCCTGGTTATGCCGCAGGCTGGTTCAAACTGCAGAATAAGGAGAAGGCTTTACTGTTCGTCACCGACCGCTCCAGCGTGGTGTACATACCGACCAATAAGGACTATTCGGTGCTGTTGAGTGTCAGAGAGGCCGAAGATTTCGTCAATTTAATGAAGCACTGGGATTGATAAAAATAGGCAGATACGAATATGCAGGTTACGATACATGAAGCCAGCCGGCTTTTAAAGGAAAAGAAAATATCATCGATAGAACTGACGAGAGACTACTTGGAACGCATCCGTCAGCTTGAGCCAAAGGTCCGTGCCTTCGTGACGGTCACCGATGAGCTTGCCCTGGAGCAGGCGCGGCAGGCCGACGAGCTTATCGCGGCGGGTAAGGTCAATCCCCTGACCGGGATTCCGATTGCCATCAAGGACGTCATCTGTACCCGCGGGATAAAGACGACATGCTCTTCAAAGATGCTGGAAAATTTCGTGCCGCCTTATGACGCCACGGTCATGGAAAAACTTAATACCTGCGGCGCGGTGATGGTGGGCAAAGCCAACATGGATGAGTTCGCCATGGGCTCGTCCACGGAGAACTCGGCGCTGTTCGTGACCCATAATCCGTGGGACCTGAGTCGCGTGCCCGGCGGCTCGAGCGGTGGGTCGGCGGTAGCTGTGGCGGCCGGCGAAGCCGTCTGCGCTTTAGGCTCGGACACCGGCGGCAGTATCCGCCAGCCGGCGGGCTTTTGCAGCGTCGTCGGCCTGAAACCGACCTACGGACGGGTGAGCCGCTACGGGCTGGTCGCTTTCGCTTCCTCCCTCGACCAGATAGGGCCGCTGACGCAGGATGTGACCGACTGCGCCCTGTTGCTTAACGCTATCGCCGGTCATGACCGGCGGGACTCTACGTCCGTTCCCGAGCCGGTGCCCGATTATACCCAGTGTTTGAAAACCGATTTGAAAGGGCTGCGCCTGGGCATTCCCAAGGAGTACTACGTCGAGGGGATGCAGCCGGAGGTGGCGGTGGCGATGAAGTCGGCCATCAAAAAGCTGGAAGAACTGGGCGCTATTATTGAAGACGTATCGCTGCCCCACACCCCCTATGTCCTGGCGGTCTACTATATCATCGCCCCAAGCGAGGCCTCGGCCAACCTGGCGCGCTATGACGGCGTCAAGTACGGCTATTCCTACAAGGGCGACACCATGTGGGAGTCCATGGAAAAGACGCGCGAGAACGGCTTCGGGCCGGAGGTGAAGCGGAGAATCATGATTGGCACCTATGCCCTTTCCGCCGGCTACTACGATGCCTGGTACGTTAAAGCCCAGAAGGTACGCACATTGATAAGGCGCGAGTTCGATGCCGTCTTCGAGAAATGCGATGCCCTGATAACCCCCACCTCCCCCACCGTCCCCTTCAAGATAGGGGAAAAGACGGACGACCCCCTCGCCATGTACCTGAGCGATATCTGTACGCTGCCCATAAATATTGCCGGTGTTCCTGCCATTTCAATACCCGCAGGATTTGCCGATGGACTGCCCATAGGGATGCAGGTTATCAGCAAGCACTTTAGAGAGGAAACACTTTTAAGGGTAGCCTACGCCTACGAGCAGGCGACGGAGTGGCATAAGAGACGGGCGAGGATATAGGAACATAATAGAATAATAATCAAGAGGGTGCAATGGTTGAAAAGAAGCATCATGCTTCTCAATCCAAGAAATTATACAAAATGGAAACTTGGGAATTTATCGCTCAAGATGAAAAGACACCCGATGGCTATTGGGGAGAGTACGACGATGGAAAATTCTACACGTATCGCTGTCGTTCAGGCAGAATCGAACGGAGAACTTTCTTCAGCAGTCTCCCTGATAATGCTAAACCTTCTGAAGTTACTGAGGTATATTGGTTAGTTGCTGAAAGGAGGAGTGGGAAATATCCCATCCCCACAAAAAATTGCGGTAAATGGCTTATCTTTATAGATAAAAGTGATGTCAATGAAATGTGGGCTAAAATCAAAAAAGCCACAGAAGAGGGTAAATTGGGTAACGCCTCGAAGGTTGCAACGGCAAAGCCAAGCCCATTAGGGGAACAAGATACAAAAGTCATATGTGTTTATACATACGATTGGACAGATGATAAAGATGTAAAAAGGATTCGTGAGGAGCTTAAAAAACTTGGTATGGTAAATAAAATACCTTACAAATCTGACGAAGATACATTAAGCGGAAAATATAGAGCAACAGGACATACAAGAATTAGTAAGTATTACGAATAGTTTTTGGTAATGTATTGTATCAGGTATTTAGGCGTTTAAGAGGGGCACCAGCCTTTTTGAAAATCCCTCTTGTCCCCCATGCCTTCGCCGGAGCGGCTACGCGCAGGCAGGTTTTACGAAAGGGGGAAGTTTACGTTGGCTGGATTCCCGCCTGCGCGGGAATGACAAACTTAGGAGGGGGAACACAAGGGGGTGGGGCTTGAATAACCTCATCGTAAAATGTTACTCTGGACATACGTATGCCGAAGAGCCGCGCTCTTTCCGTTGGGCAGGGGTGGAATATAAGATTACGCAAATCGAGAGGGCATGGCGGGAACCGGGCGAAAGGCACTTCCTGGTAAGAACGGGGGATAACAAATTCTTCCAACTCTGCTATAATAATGTGAAAGATTTATGGACTGTGACCGAGGTTGTGAGGAGGTAAGGAGATGTTAAAGGATATATTAAAGATACTGGAAAATGACGCCCGCACCACCGGCAAGCAGATAGCCACCATGACCGGCACACCCGTCAGCGAAGTCAATAAAATCATCGAGCAGGCGGAGAAAGACAGGATTATCCTCAAATACAAGACGGTGATTAACTGGGACAGACTCGAGGACGAGCAGGTATGGGCGTTGATAGAGGTAAAGGTCAAACCGGAACCGGAGGTCGGCTTCGACTCCATCGCCGAGCGTATCGCCCGGTTCGAGCAGGTGCGCTCCCTTTTCCTTGCCTCCGGCACCTACGACCTGCTCGTGGTCGTCGTCGGTAAGTCCGAGCATAAGGTGGCGGACTTCGTCTCGCAGAATCTGGCCCATATCGAAGGTGTGCAGGGCACGGTCACCCATTTTGTGCTGAAACGTTATAAAGATGACGGCGAAATTCTAAACGGCGCGGAAGGGGTCAAGCGCCAGCCGGTAATATTGTAGGCCGGTCGTTGATATCGGGAGTGCTATGTCCGTGAAGAAAACTGGTCAAACTATAAAACATCCTTCACAAAGTGAAGGATTAATCTCGGAGCGTACCAACCGCCTTTCGCCCTCCGGCATACGCAAGTTCTTCGACCTCCTGGATTCAATGGAAGGCGTCATTTCCCTGGGGGTCGGCGAACCCGACTACGCCACGCCCTGGCATATCAGCGAGGCGGCGGTCAAGAGCCTGGAGAAGGGCTACACCATGTACACCTCGAACTCGGGCATTCCCGAGCTGCGTGAGTTGACGGCCAAATACCTCAAAGAGAAGTATAGTATAGATTATGACCCCTTCGGGGAGATATTGATGACCGTGGGCGTCAGCGAGGCGCTGGACCTGGCGATGCGGGCGATTATTAATCCCGGCGATGAAGTTATTATGCCCGACCCCCATTATGTGGCCTATGACTCCTGCGTTATCCTCGCCGGCGGCGAGCCGGTTATGGTGCCGACCAGCCAGGAGAATAACTTTGAGATTGCCGCCGAGGACATCGAAGCAAAAATAACAGATAAGACCAAGGCGATACTGATTGGCTATCCCGCCAACCCTACCGGGGCGGTGATGAGCCGGCAAAAGCTCCTGGACATCGCCGGAGTAGCCAGGCGCCACCAGCTTATGGTGATATCCGATGAGATTTATGCCCGGCTCGTGTACGGCGTGGAGCATACCTGTTTTACAGGCCTGCCGGGCGTAAGGGAAAACACTATCCTGCTGGGGGGCTTTTCCAAGGCCTACGCCATGACCGGGTGGCGCATCGGCTACGCGGTGGCGCCCAAAGAGATTATCGCGGCCATGACCAAGATTCACCAGTACACGATAATGAGTGCTCCCACCATGGCGCAGGTGGCCGCCATCGAAGCATTGAGGACCGGCGAACCGGACGTGATAGAGATGGTGGAGGACTACAACCGGCGGCGGCTCATCATTGTGAAGGGACTGGGCGATATCGGCCTGAGCTGCTTCGAACCGCATGGTGCTTTCTATGCCTTTCCATCCATTACCTGCACCGGCATGAAGTCGGAAGAGTTCTCGGAGAGGCTGCTCATGGAGGAAAAGGTAGCGGTGGTGCCCGGCTCGGCCTTCGGCCAGTGTGGAGAAGGTTACGTGCGCTGCTGCTATGCCACGTCACTGGCGGATATAGAAGAAGCCCTGATGCGGATGGGGCGGTTTGTGAAGAAGTACCGGAAGTAATTTATTTATAAGGTGACCTATCGCCCTGACCCCCTTCCCTTAATACCAAGAGAAGGGGGTTAATATTTTAAGAGAGGATAAGACCCTATTTTTTAATTAGATATCATTCTGAGTTATTTGTATAAATATAAATAAAGATGTAAATTATAATACAAACCTAATATGGTTATTTGGATAAGCAGATGAGGAATCTTTACATTCGTGACAATTTAGAAATAAACAGAGATAGATTACTATATACAAAATACGGTCGTCTTATCTCTAGTTTGATTTCAATAGCATTGTTATCATTCATTTTTTATGAAGCATATAATACTGATATTTTGCTATTGAAGTATATACTAGCTGCACTCTTTGTTGTGTTTGCCTTTGTTATCAAATTGTGTAAATTATTGTATTTGCCAAAATGGAAAGTAATAATGGTGTTTATTTTAAAAATCCTTATTTTCATTGAGCCTTATAGATATTTTATAGCATTGTTATTTGTATTTTTTCCACTTGTTCTTTATCAGCTTACTTCTGGCAATCCAAATATGCTACCAGCAATAAAATTCGATGTGATTACTGTCTCAGGCGTGCTTGGTGGAATAGTTTTAACTGCCGCAACACTCCGTTTTAGGAATATAAATCGAGAAAACCGCCGAAGATTATTGATAGTTGCTTTAATGTTTGCAGTAGCGACAATCTTACTCGTTATTGCAGCAATTAATTTACAGTTGGTTACAATTATTGATAGTTCTAGCGCAAATGCGACTAATACCAGTTCAACTGAATTTAGCCGGGGGTATTCTTTCTGGATTGGGGCAATTGGCTTCTATGGCGGTACTTTTGCTTTTGCCTTTGCTATTATTGATTTACTATTTGCCATTCTACATATTATAGGCATCAATAAAAAATACAATCGTAAATCAAAATTAAAAGGATTAAAAAGTAAGCAGCCCCAGAGAAAAGAAAATAATAGGTAAAACTATCCTAATCCCACCCTCTTTTTAACCTCGGCCAGGGTCTTTTCGGCAAGCGGACGGGCTTTGGCCGCCCCTTCTCTTAAAATAGAATCGATATGGCCGGGCTCGGCGGTCAGTTCCCGGTAGCGTTCCTGAAGCGGGCGCAAGCCTTCAATCACTACCTCCGCCAGGGCTTTCTTAAAGTCGCTGTAGCCCTTGCCTTCAAACTGCGACTCTATCTCTTTTTTATCACCGC
>CAYQZZ010000036.1:0-21548 GCA_964422155.1 uncultured Dehalococcoidaceae bacterium
AGGTCAATTTCACGGAACCTTTAAAACCGATGGGCCCGATGATGGTTCCCGGCCCGGGCGATAAACCGGTCAGCGTCGTTGGCAAAGTGCTTGACAGAGATAAGTTCATGGATATGCTGAGAGAGTACTACCGCCTCAGGGGATGGGACGAAGAGACGGGGGTACCCCGGGCTGAGACCTTATCCGCCCTGGGGCTGGATGACTTAAATAAATAACAAAGATACAAGATACAATAACCAAACAATGATTAATAGCCAAACAATGATCAATAGCCAAACTTGAATAGCCAAACATTTGGTCATTGGATATTGAATATTGAAATTTTGTTTGGAATTTGTTTCTTGGTTATTGGTTATTACGTTTACGTTTAATTTATCAGGAGGCTATTAAAATGCCATTTAAAGTCAGGTGCAAGCTGGTTTCATTTACAGGGGACCCGGAGAGATTCCCGTGCCATTTTGATTACAGGATAGGCGATGAGTTCACCTATGACGGCGAAAAATTCGAAGGTAAAATCTGCAATGGCTTATTGAAAAATATGGCGCCGGTATTGTGGAATACCATTTTTTATGGTCCCGGGGACTATGAACGCATGGTCTATATGTATTCCGGCCTGAGCGCCAGGGACCCCAGCATGAAGAAGTACGATGGGGTTGGTTTCCGCCCCCTGAAAAAGGCGCCTGAGGGAGCTGACCCGAAGTATCTCAGGAGCATATCGGCGGAGCCGCCCAAGAGCCTTATTAAAAGGACCCGCGGCTTTGTCTGTGACGATACCAGGACAGGGGCTTATTTCGTATGTGAGCCTATCGGCCTGGCCAGTGGCGGCGATATGCGCACCCATTACAACAGGGCGATGGGCATACTTGAAAAAATAAAAAAACAACCCGGGATGACAGTCGATGAAATACTGAGTAAGTTCACCAGGTTCGAGCGGGAGGAAATATATCCCCCGATATATCAGTTAAATGTGTCCCTGATGCTGGACGAAATGGCACTTGTTAACTATATCGAACTGCGAGATGGAAGGGCCTATCCCAAGAATCTCCCAACTTGAAAAAAGATATTTTTTTGAATTGACAGGCATACCGGAGCGCAAAGCAAATGATAAAGATGGCTGGCAGTAATCCCACAGAATCGGAATCAGCAGGGAAGAGGGGTACACATACCCCGATGAGCAAGCAAGGGCGCCCCGTATTAAGATACTGTGCATGGACATCGGTTATTCCGATGCTACGACTGAATCCGGACTTTCGTGCCTGGGCCAAGCAGAGGCGAGAGCGGCCGGCCCATGCCAACCCCCTCAATGGAAGGGAAGTAGTCGGGGCAGCACTTAACAGGCTGTTGCGTTTGGCCTTTGCCCTGGTTAAGAATCAGACCTATTATCAGGTTTCAAAACCAGAACTAACGCTGGTCGCAGTCTAAAATATTGGAGGTTATTATAATTGTATCGCAGTTTCGTCTGAATATTGCGACATATTGCCGAGCCATACTCCTGGATAAACTTTTCCCTGAGTTTCTGTACCAGCTCGAAATTCCTGAATAGAACCCCGGCAGTGTCGGCAAAATCATCTCTTTGTCTGCCCAGCAAGGAACTCGGTAACATGATTGCTCCAGAGTAAGCACCGCAGCTACCATCGGTGCACAAGCCTCCCCCAGCGGCCAAGGCCGGTCGCCGCCTTGAAGACGTCTTCATTCCTGATGTTAAAGGCATCCTGGAGAGCGGCAATTACGCATTGGCTGCATCCCTTATAAGTCTGCTCGTACTTTTTACCCAGTTGATAAGCCTTCTCCATAACACTCCCCGACATTTACACCCTCCTTCCTCTGCTCAGGGAAATTGCTCCCTGGTTTGCAGTAGAAGCTTCTTCTATGGATGCCTGTGTGACGTTGGGAGTATAAAAGGGTCTCATAAACAGGTGAAGATTATGGGGAATCCGGGGACTTTCCCATAAGTTGAATTACATGTTTCCTGAATCTTCTTAAAATGGTCTGGAATGCTTCTGCATCTTCCCGCTCCAGGCACTGCATAGCTTGAGAGCCAATAGTGTGCCTGAGAGACATAGTATGCTCCACCAGGTCTAACCCTTTTTCGGTTATGGTAACCCTTCTTAGCCGGCGGTCACGCTTTGTCCCGGCGCTTTTAGTTAGTCCCAGTTTCTCAAGGCTATCAACGGCTTTAGTGGTAGTATGTTTAGACCGTATTATCCTGCGGCTAAGTTCGGTCGGTGTCAGAGTTCCACCACGCACTATCAAAATGTGCAGGATACTCATCTGTGTCCGATTGAGGCCAAATTTCCTCAACTCCGTGTCCAGATACTGGTTAACAATTTCGGATGTGTAGATAAAAGACAGGAAATTATCAAATCTCAAATCATTAGCCTGAATCCTGAGGCGCCTGGCCAGGGAGTCCAGCCTTTCCGAATGACCTCTCAAAATATCTCCTATTTTAACCATCTTTTTTATCCCTGAAATATTCTAACAAACAGCAAAATTATATTGAAAAAATTCTCTTAAATAATAAAGTAAGATATGTGAAAGTAACACTTGACACTACTTTTTAGTATATGATATATATTATCAAAACAATTTAAATTTTTCAAAGATTCCAGTTTGCCGGAGGAGTAAAAATGTCATTCATGATTGGTGTTGATACCGGGGGCACATTTACGGACGGTTTTATAACCCGTAA
The DNA here is from genome assembly GCA_964422155.1 of uncultured Dehalococcoidaceae bacterium. Lineage (GTDB taxonomy): Bacteria > Chloroflexota > Dehalococcoidia > Dehalococcoidales > RBG-16-60-22 > JBGPRB01. Next base: position 2,690 of record CAYQZZ010000036.1, read on the forward strand.
TGGAGACCTGAGGACAGTCAAGGTATTAACGACGCCTCACGACCTTACGGTCTGTCTGGCCGACTGCATAAGAGAAGGCGCCCGGCAATTCGGCATTTCGGTACAGGACATGCTGGCGGATACCGATATTGTAAGGTATTCAACCACCGTTAGCGTTAACACGATAATCCAGAGATTGGGAGCGAAAATCGGGCTACTGGTGAGCCAGGGATTTAAGGAATCGCTTTATTCCAGTGATGCCAAGGCGGTAGAGCCGATATTTTCTTTCATCACCAGGGACATGATTGACGAGGTAATCGAAGAGATTGACGATAAGGGTAAAGTAGTAAAGCCCATCGATACTGAAGACCTGTTAGTCAAGATGCAGCATTTGACGGATATGGGTGCCCGTGCCATCGTCGTCAGTCTGAACAACGCGCATGTCAACCCCGCACATGAAAAACAGATAAGGGCCATCATAAAGGAACAATCCCCCAGCTTTTTCCTGGGGAGTATAAGAGTACTTCTGGCTTCTGATATTTCGGACCAGCCAAACGCTTTTTATCGTACTAATGCCGCCGTATTAAACGGGTATATACACGATGCCATGGTCAGGTATCTTTACCGGGCGGAGGACGACCTGAGGGCAAATCTTTACACGCGGCCACTGATGGTGGGGCATTCGCACGGAGGTACCGCCAGAGTTGCCAAAACAAGAGCCATCGATACCTATTCATCCGGTCCCGTTTTAGGAGTCTTTGGCGCCGAACTGGTGGGGAAGGCCCACGGCTTCACCGAGATAGTATCCGTTGACGTGGGAGGTACCAGCCTGGACATCGGCATCATTCGTGGCGGCAGCCACAACTACACGCTGAACCCTGTTATATCCGACCTTCCTGTAAGCGTTCCCATGATTGTCACCCACTCGGTGGGTTTAGGCGGTTGTTCCATTGTCAAGCTGAGTGATTCAGGAGGTCTTCTGATAGGACCCAGGAGCGCCGGCGCCAGCCCCGGCCCGGCCTGCTTTAACCGCGGTGGTACGGAACCCACCGTCACAGACGCTGACGTAACTCTGGGCTTTATTGACCCCGGTAATTTCCTCGGTGGCAGGGTCCAGCTGAATAAAGACAAAGCGATTGCATCAATCAAAAGAAGAATCGCCGACCCTATGAAAATTACGGAAGAAGAAGCAGCCTACCTCATCAAGGAAACCACGGAAAAAAATATCCAGAAAGAGATTCTGCAGTTCTTGAAAGAGAAAGGGATTGAGCTGGGTAAACTAAGCGATTTTGCCCTGGTGGCTTACGGAGGTGGTGGCCCAACGCGCTATGCTGGCTTCACCAGCGGTCTGAAATTCGGCCGAATATTAACCAGCCCCTATGCCTCCACCTTCTGCGCCTTCGGTTTTTCGACAACGGATTTGCTTCATCGCTATTCAAAATATTTACCGCTCATCCTCTTTGACGGCGTTAATTATTTGAGGGACTTTAAGAAGCTCAACCAGACCTTAGCCCAGCTGATGAATGTGGCCAGGAGAGATATCGAGGGGGAGGGCTTCTCGGCTGATAATGCCGGCTATTACCTGGAGCTTATCGGAGACGGTGCACTGGCCGAGTACAATGCCAGACTGGACAAGACACAGCTAGGCTCCGAGGAAGATGTTAAAAAACTCTGTGCTCAGTTTGGTCGACCCGGCAAAAAGGGGTCGGCTAAAGTGACTATCTCCACCGTTATACTGAACGCCTTCGTACCCATGCCACACTACGAACTGACCCCTCGTCCCCTGGGTGGCGAAGACCCCGGCGGTGCTTTAAGGGGGGAGCGGGACGTCTTCTGGTCGCCGGAAGTTGGTTACCGCAGGACCCGGATTTATAACCGCGAGTTGCTGGTCCCGGGCAATAGGGTTATCGGCCCGGCGGTCATTGAAGCCAAAGACACAACATATGTTATACCAGCCAATAAGTCTTTTTACATCAGCGAATACTCGCATGGTGTTCTAGGGGAGGCTTAACTATGACGAAAATGCGCATTACCGAAACCGTAGAAATTGACCTGGATAAGGAGATGTGGTGCTGCAGTAGCTGTCATGCCGAAATATACTCAGCCAGAGAATCGTATCTCAAGGGTTGCCTGGTTTACGAAAGGCCAGCCAGCGAGATATACGGGCCGCCGATTCCCATTAAACAGGATTCGGACGCGATTTCCTATGCCCCGGACCCTGATTTCATGAGAGTGGTGGAATTCTATTGCCCGGAATGCGGCGCTATCATGACGGTTCAATATCTACCGCCAGGCCATCCCATTGTCACGGAAATAGAGCTCGATATTGACAAGTTGAAGGAAAGGGCTGCCAAACAAACGAAATGAATTCAAAAACTGCCTTCAGAAATACTCTAAAACTGATGAACAGCGAAAGACCGGTATTTATTCCTTTCGTTTACGGACTTGCCGCTAAAATAGGGCGGATTCCCCTGAAGGATATGGTGGCAGACGCCAGCTACTACGTGCATTCGCTGGAAGAGGCCTGTGAATTGTTTAAGTATGATGGCATAGTTAATCACTACGATGCTACCATCGAGGCTGAGGTTTTTGGCTGTGAACTGGAGTGGCCCGGAGACTATGTTGCCCCGAGAGTCACGAGCTGCCGCCAGCTTGAGCTGCGGGAAGTCGCCCTGGAAGAAAGCAGCCGCATCCAGATTTTACTGGAAACTACCAAACGTATCGTCATGTCAAGAGGCAAAGACGTGGCTGTCATCGGTACTCTCACCGGCCCCTGCTCTTTAGTCAGGACCCTGACGGGCGGTGGAAAAGAAAACATTGAAAACGTTATTTCTCTGGCAGGAAGCTTCCTCAAAAAAATGGTTAGAAGTCTGTGTGAGTTGAGGGTTGACGCCTTGTTTTTCCGGGAAGACCTTCTTGGCACAGGCTACCATGATGAACTGCTGGCACACAATAAATTGTATACGGATGTCTATACCACGCTGTTCAACCTGATAAAGCATTACAACGGCTACCCGGCGCTCATTGTTAAAGATATCGACCCGGGGTTTATAACCGACTTGCATAGGATGATAGGACCGGGCGGGCTAATCCTGCTGGGCAGGAAGGTCAGTGATGATGACATGGCATATTTACAGAAATTGTCCGATTCCCTGAGGATTTCCTTCGGTCTGCCGCTCCCGGTGGAAAACCAGGCCGTATTATGGGAGCAGTTCGCAGTCATCAGCCAATTCGTGAGCAAGCGCAGGCCAACCGCATTTTTCTATGTTAGTGAAGGGGAAATTCCATATGATATGCCTCTGGAGTTTCTCCACGATTTAATAGCCAAGATACAGAACGCATAAAATGCAACGCAGGAGGAAAAAGGATGGGATACTCTGTCAACGTTGATGTCGGCGGCACATTCATGGACTTCTTTGTGGCTAAAGGGGAAAATTACATCACCACCAAGGTACCGACTACCGCTTATGAACTCGGGGTAGGGTTTGTCAGAGGGCTGGAAGAATGCGCCGAGAAAGATGGTAAACCTCTGGAACAATTCCTGGCAGATACCGATGTCATCAAGTACTGTACAACCATCGGCACCAATATACTTATTGAGCATACGGGACCCAAACTGGGACTGATTACGACACGCGGATTTGAGGATACCATCTTCATAGGCCGGGGACGGCAATGGGCGGACGGCCTGCCAACTTCAGATGTCCAGGATGTTACCTCGATTGAGAAGCCGGAGCCACTTATTCGCCGCAGGCTGGTGGTGGGCGTTAGAGAGCGCATAGATTACGCCGGTAATATCGTTATGCCGCTGGTAAAAGAGGATGTCCTGGAACAGCTCAGATATCTGGTAGACCAGGGCGTGCGCGGTTTTGTGGTCAGCCTCCTGTGGTCATATATAAATCCGGTGCACGAAAAGCAAATCAGAAGCATTATTGAGGAGGAATTTCCAGAGGTCTATCTGGGAAATATGCCTATCATACTGTCTTCTGAAATTTCACCTAAAGAAGGCGAATATGTAAGAACGATGACGGCCATAGTCAACGCCTATATACATGTCGGCTTTGTCGAGCAGATATCCGCTCTGTGCAGCGACATGCTTGACCGGGGCTATAAGAAGCCGCTGCTCCTCTGCGATAATGTCGGTGGTTGCGCCAAAGTAGCCAGAACCAGGGCGATAGCTACCTATGGGGCCAGTCCTGTTAGCGGACTATGCGGGGCGGCTCGACTCTGCAGCGGCATTAACCTGCCTAATGTTGTCTTTACCGATGCTGGCGGTACCAGCTTTGACATCGGCCTTATCACCGACGGCAGTATTACCCATTACGACCTTTATCCCACGGTTGACCGCTGGCGGACACAGATAACAGCCATAAAGATAACATCAATCGGCGCCGGCGGCGGCTCGATAGCCTGGTTAAACCCGCTACTGGGTAATCGGCTGGAGGTAGGGCCGGCCAGTGCCCGCTCCATGCCCGGTCCGGCATGCTATGACCTCGGAGGAGAAAACGCCACCGTCACCGATGCCGACGTCGTTCTGGGCTATGTAAATCCGGACTATTTTCTGGGCGGTAAATTCAAGCTCAATAAGGAGAAGGCATTTAAGGCCCTCAAAGAACTGGGCAATAAATCCGGGTGGGATGAAGTTACTACGGCCATGATGATTAAGAAGGTCATCGATGCCAAGATGGGTAACGAGATATTCAAAGAGGTGGCTCTCAAAGGGTATGAGCCTTCAGAATTTACGATATTCGCCGGTGGTGGGGCTGGACCGGGGCACTGCTGCGGGCTAGCCGCTGCCGCCGAAATGAGTAAAATTATTGTCCCGCCGATATCTTCAGTGGCGGGGGCTTACGGCGCATCAACACTGGATGTTGTTCACAGCTATGAGAAGTCAAGGAACACCAGGCTCTTTGACTACGCCAAGGGCACCTACTTCTCTGATTTTGACATGTTTAACTCCATTGTAAATGAGCTAAAAGAGCTGGCTATCAGGGATATCATACTTGAGGGATTCAAAGAGGAGCAGGCGGCTTTCCGGCTGGAACTTGAAATGAGATACGGTATGCAGTGGCGCTATACACCTGTCGAGTCACCGCTCCTGTTCATACACAGTACCGACGACGTGAAAAAGGTATGTAACCGCTTCACGGAGGAGTTCAGCCGGATGTACAGTGCCGAAGCCGCATTTCCGCAGGGAGGCGTCGAGGTTGAAACATACCGCCTGTTTGTACATCTACCCCTGCCCCATTTCCTGCTGACTCAACATGAGGCTGTTGGCGAAAAATCAGCCAAAGGTGCCCTCAAGGAGCGGAGAGACGCCTACTGGGAAAAACCTGGTGGGTATAAGAAAACAAATATCTACCAGTGGGACCTTCTGCGGGCAGGGAACGTGATAGAAGGCCCGGCGGTAATAGAATCAGACAATACCACGGTTGTTGTCGAGCCCGACTGGACATTCACGATGGCCCCGGAGCTCTACGGGATGATTACTTATAATCTTTAATATTACTCGGGGTTTGAGTAAAAAAAGAGGAGGATGGCAATGCCAGGCGCAATAGACTATGAAATAAGCAAAAGACTTCATCCAGAGCCTCCAACAGAAGAAGAGCTTAAGTACATGAAGAATATTGAGCCCACTTCGGCGGGTATTTTTCTCCACAAGCTGCATACCATAGCCTCCGAGGGTAATGAGACCCTGGTAAAGCTCGGTGCCAGCACGGGGTGCCGCTGGGGAGATACAGCCTGTGCCATTTATACCAGGCAGGGGGACAGCGCTGTCTGTGCCTCAGGTCTGTATTTCCATTCCGTGCTGGGTTCAACGGATATCAAGTATATCATGAAGTACTGGCTGAATGAACCCAGCGTTGGTGTTAAACCGGGAGACGCCTTCTTCTGTAATTCGCCCTATATCCGCGGTACGCATCCCCCGGATATGGGGATATATGCACCGATATTTTACAAAGATAAGCTAATATGCTGGATTGGAGCCGTTGTCCATACCGGGGAATGCGGTGCCTGTGAACCGGGTGGCATGCCCACCGGCTCAAGGAGCATGTATGACGAGGGACTGCAGGTCCCTGCCATGAAAATAGCTGAGAACTATAGACTGAAAGAGGACGTCCTCAATTATTTTAATCATATGGTGCGAGACCCCCGGGCCATGACCCTGGATATCAAGGCAAGAATGGCCTGCTTAAGAGTGGTGGAGAAACGCTTGTTACCCGTTATTGAAAAGGTAAAACCCGAGTATATGATTGGTATTCTCCGGTATGTCATTGAGATTACGGGTGAAGCCGCCAGGAAGCGCATCAGTCAGTGGACTGACGGTAAGTACTGCTTTGTCCAGTTCATAGACGCCGTTGGCATACTGCACCGACTGACGAAAGTTGCCGTCACACTAGAGAAAAAAGGAGACCACCTATATTTTGATTATGATGGCACCTCGCCGGAAGTGATGGACCGTGTGGCTAATTCCCCGGGGACGGGAGTCATAGGAGTGAACACAGTCTATTTGCTGGGCCACCTGTTCTACGATTTACCTCATAATTCAGGTATACTGGAGCCCATGTCCTTCAAGATGCCGGAAGGTACTATCGTCAATGCCAGTCGTGAGTCCCCGAAAGCCGGTTGCGCTTATGTCCATGAGGCGGGTTCCCTGGCCGTGCAATACGTACTTCAGAATCTGATTTATGCCGCCAGCCCGGAGCGAACCGAATGCGCCGGTAACCGTGGCTTTGACACCCTATCCTATGGAGGCGTGAACCAGTACGGTGAACCGTTTGCCGATGCCGGTGCGGAGATGAACGGCATCGGGTTCGGCGCCAGAAGCTATAAAGACGGAGTGGACGTGGCCGGGGCTTACTTTGCGCCCATGACTTCCGAGCCGGGAGAGGTTGAAAGCCTGGAATCACACCTGCCGTTTCTTTATCTCTACCGCGGCTTCCATCAGGATAGCTGCGGCCATGGTAAATACCGGGGCGGTGTCGGGATGGACTATGCCGTTAAAGTGCACGCCGTACCCACCACTGCTTTAGGTACCTGGGGCTTTGGTTCTAAAATAACACTGGCACAGGGGCTCTTTGGAGGTTACGGGGTTCCGGCGCTTCCCTTCCTGGCAATTACAAAATCCAATATGAACGAGCTGTTACGTAATACAGACCCCGATGTACCGAGTTCAGCCAGGATGCTCTACCAGGAACAGGCTATTAAAGGTCGTTACAATTTAAGAGGTTATCCCGCCGTGGCTGAGCCTACCAGAGAAGGCGATGTCATCGCCGGTGGCACGGGTGGGGGCGGCGGGTACGGAGACCCGATTGAACGTGACCCATCACTGGTAATGAAAGACCTGGAGAAAGAGGTCGTCTCTCACTGGGCAGCCAGGAATGTATATAAAGTTGTCTACGACGAAAAGAGACTGGCGGTCGATGAGGAGAAAACAAAGTCACTGCGCGAACAGGAAAGAAAGGATAGAAAGACAAGAGGTAAAAAGTTTGCGCAGTTCGAGAAAGAATGGCTGAAGAAGAAACCCAGTGACGAAACGCTGGAGTTTTACGGCACGTGGCCCGCACCAAAATATGAACGATTTTCGTATTTCGGTGACTGGTCGGGGTATAGGAAAAATGAATAAAATTGTCGCCAGTGCCAGGGAAGCGCTGGCCGATGTCTTTGACGGCGCCGTCATTATGTGCGGCGGCTTCGGCTGCGTGGGCGGCATGCCATCAACGCTGTTCAGGGCACTTTCCGGGATGCCGGTAAAGAACCTGACCCTCATTGGCAATGCCCCGGTGCTCGGCATAGAAGCCCAGAGGACAGCCGCCAGGACCATGCAGGTGCCGGAGTCCTATGCCGATGGCTCGCTGCTATTGAAAAACGGTCAGGTGCGTAAACTGATAGCCTCCGTACCAGCGATGGCCATATATCGCCTCAAGGAACCCTTCCCCATCGTGAAGGCCCTCCAGGAGGGACAGGACATCGAAATCGAGCTTGTACCGCAGGGAACGCTGGCGGCCAGAATAAAGGCAGCCAAATCCGGTATTCGTGCTTTCTACACGCGTACCGGCACGGGAACATACCTGGAAAAGGGGAGAGAGGTCAGGCAATTCGACGGGCAGGACTACCTGCTGGAACACGCTCTCAAGGCTGATTTCGCCATCATCTGGGCCCATAAAGGTGACCGGCATGGTAATCTCGTCTACCGGGGCACCTCGCGTACTTTCAACGCCACCATGGCCGGAGCCGCTGCCGTGACGATAGCTGAGGTAGACGAGATAGTAGAGCTGGGGGAGTTAGACCCGGAAGCGATAGTCACACCCGGGATATATGTTGACCGCATCGTGAAAAGATGAAAAAGGAGTTGTATGAGCGCGCTGAAGAACAGGATGGAAGAGCAAACAATGGCCATGCGCGTCGCCCGGGAATTTAAGGACGGCATGGTCGTTAACCTGGGCGGCGGCATACCGTCACTGGCATGTAACTTCGTAGCCGAGGGTAGAGACGTTCTTTTCCACACGGAGAACGGTGGTCTTGGCTATGGCAGGACAGCCTCAATAGAGGAAGCCGATTGGGACATGTTCAACGCCAGCTTCCAGCCGGTAACCCCTTTGCCAGGAATGAGCTTTTTCAGTCATGACGAAGCCTTCGACATGATAAGGGGCGGTCACATTGACCTCAGTGTCCTTGGTGCCATGCAGGTATCCGAGAAAGGCGACCTTGCCAACTGGGCGATAGGAAACCTGGCCGATTACGATGGAGATGTCGTCGCCTGGATAAGGACAGGCAGGTTCCCGCCGGGCATTGGTGGAGCGATGGACCTGGCCGTGGGGGCGAAAAAGGTCATCGTCGCCATGACGCATACCACCAGGGATGGCAGCCCGAAAGTCGTCAAGGAATGCACGTACGAGATAACCGGGCCAAGGTGCGTTTCTCTGATTGTCACCGATATGGCCGTTATTGAAGTTACGCCGGCAGGGCTGGTCCTGAAGGAAGTAGCCCCCAGCTTCACGCCCGAGGAAATTCAGGCGGTTACTGAACCCAGATTGATTATTGCTGATGACCTCAAGGAAGTGGAACTATAGCTCCGGGGGTTATCGATAAAGAAAAAACGAGGGGAAATGAGTGAAAACCAGAGTTCCGTTCAGGGAGGGACTTTTTGAAGAGACCTCCGGAAAATGGGCATTGGTAGGAGCCAGGTGCCGGCAGTGCGGGCAGATAATCTTCCCCAGGAGAGAAACATGCCTGAAATGCCTGGGGCAGGACCTGGAGCTTACACACCTGAGCCGTAATGGCAAGCTCTATACTTATACCATTGTGCATATGCCGAGTGAGCACTTCCAGCCTCCCTATGCTATCGGCTGGATAGAACTAAAGGAGGGGATAAAGGTATTCAGCCAGATTAGAGGTTGGCAGGAATATCCGCTCAAAATAGGTATGGATATGGAACTGGCCTTTGAAAAGCTCTGGGATGAGGCAGACAGGGAAGTGATGGGGTATGTCTTCAGACCTGCCAGGAATGGCGCAGGAGCTTGATAGAATGAGAGAAGTAGCTATCATCGGGGTAGGCAGCACCGTTTTCGGCAAGTTCCCGGACAGGCTGCCGTACCAGCTCGGTGCTGAAGCTGCCCGGGCAGCGGTACAGGATGCCGGTATCACTCCCCAGGATGTGCAATTTGCCTATTGCGCCAATCTTTACGGAGGCATGGTTATCGGGCAGGCAGTACTGGGAGAGATAGGTATTACTGATATTGAGCTGACTAATATCGAGAATGCCTGTGCCGGCGGAGCTACGGCTCTCAGGAAAGCATGGTGGGATATCGCTTCAGGCCTTTACGACATAGGTATAGTCATAGGTGTTGAATCCATGACCACCAGCCCGATAGCCGGCAAGCTTATACCGCCAGCCAAAGGTGACATCACCGGAGAGCTGGGTATGAACATGGTAGCCAGGTTCGCTCTCTCGCAGAGAAGATACATGGACATGTTTCATGTTTCACTGGAACAGATTGCTAAAGTCTCTGTCAAAAACCACCGGAACGGATGCCTGAATCCGTATTCACAATACCGGAAAGAGCTTACTATTGAAGAAATAGTCAATTCCCGGCCTATTTGTGAGCCGATTACCCTGCTGCAATGCTGCCCGGCGACGGATGGAGCCGCTGCCGTGATACTGACCTCCCGTGACCTGGCGGGAAGATATACTCGCAAGCCTGTCTTTATTGCCGCCTCGGTATTAAAAAGCGGGGATTATTCTTTCCGCTGGGAGGACATTACTTTCTCCGATATGACCTATAAATGCACCCGTAGCGCCTACGAAATGGCTGGACTCGGCCCTGAGGATGTTGATGTCTGTGAGCTTCATGATGCTTTCGCCGTCAACGAGTTGCTGCATTACGTAGAGCTGGGTTTTTGTAAGCGGGGCGAAGAGGTACGCCTGCTTGAGGATGGTGTTACCGAACTGGGAGGCAAGCTCCCGGTAAATACAAGTGGTGGCCTGCTATCGAAGGGACACCCCGTAAGTGCCTCGGGCGTGGCTCAAATAGCCGAGCTCGTCTGGCAGCTAAGGGGTCAGGCAGGCGGGCGTCAGGTTGCCGACGCTAAAGTAGGCCTTGCCCACGTGGTCGGCGGCGAGGTTACCGGCCTGGAGTCCGGGGCCGTGGCGGTGCATATACTGAAAACGTAAATTTTAAGCAACTAAATATTTACTAGGGGAGCTGGAAGGCTGAGAGTCCTTATTGGGACAACCCTTATTACCTGATCTCGATAATGCGAGCGTAGGGAAGTAAGAGACCTTAAACCAGAAGACTGAATATAACCCAGCTTCTGGTTTTTTATTTGGCTCTATTCTCCTAGGCAATACTAAAACCAAAATGACATGGATAAATCAGTTTAATAAAATGAGTACAGCCTTAAACAATAACTCTGTCGACTATGACAAGGTAAGCCAAATCTATGACATCAGCCGAGCAGCCAATGTTGAAACGATAGAAAAGCTGATAATAGTGCTTCATGTGGAGAACGACTCGTGGCTTATAGTGGACTGCACCCCTATGATTGGACAGCAGAGGTTAGGAGAGTCTGGCGAGGTAATCCTTTATTCTCCTCATTATAGAGTATTCTGATCCTGCCAAACCTTCCTAACCCTATGTGTCCAGTTTCAAGGGTTCACTCCATTTCGTCTATTCTGCAGCCCACGAAGGAGACCATACACGTGCTAGGTTATCAGATATAACAGAAGAGGCAATTGTTGGGTAACATTAGCTTGTTTTGTGCAACTACCAACTATATGGTCAGTCTAAAAGCAAGTTCAAAAGTTCTGCGTATTGTACACTGTGGCCTACCAATTAAAAAAATCAGGTGCTCTTCTTTTTACCAAAGACCACCTGATTTGCTGGTAATTATTGTTTAACCTTAAACGCCTCTAGTCTTCATCATCTTTGTCGTTGCGATTTTGATGATTATCCTGAACTTTCCCATCGGCATTAATAACTATCTTCAAGGCTTTCAGGCTGCTTACATCGTACTTGACTTCTATCCTTTGACCCACCTTCAGGTCTGAGAACACCGGTTTTTCTTTACCCCCACCCTTTATCTGGGTCTCCGGGGTTACTTTAAAAGTAATATCCCCCTTCTTCGTGGTAATAGTGATATTATCCGTGCCTAGGCTCTTGACGATCCCCTGTGTTTCGGCGTACCGGACTTTCAGTTCTTTCACTTCGCCGTGTCTGCCCTTCTCGAACGTCACATTATCGCCGGGCTCTAAACTGGCATCTCCCAAGGCCTTACGAATAGTCTCCACAGAAATATCCTTGAGGTTGAATGTGGCGGTCGTACCGTCTTTCAGGGTGACAGTTACGTTCCCTGACAAGCCGTCGACCTTCTGCAGTACGCTCTTGAAGGCTTTCAGGTCACCGGGGCTACACGAAGTAAAGCCTACTATCATTACTGCAGCTAAAATAGCGACTGGAATTAAAAGTTTCCATTTTTTCATCTTGCTCCTCCTTAAATATCTGTTTCAAATATATATAACGATAGAATTAAGAAAAGGTTAGTTTATATCTGTACTATCCAGGTCCGTATTAAAGGAGGGATAAATGGTTCCCTTTTTAAATCTTCAGGGAAAACGGGACACTTTTAGGACAAAAGTTAATAGACACTTCAGGGCTTGCTCCGGTACCGGTAAAGCAGTAGATTATCATTCAAAGGGAGGAGTAAGCTATGGTACAACAGATCACAGACCAGTCCTGGCAGGCTGAAGCCTTCAGGCTGAATCAGGCTGAAGCCAGAAGTGAAGAGACCAAGCAGTTCATCAAGAATATCAAGCGCCTTACCCGCCGCAACCTTGGTCGCTTTCTTCCGGCAAGAACCTTCCGTACTGTCTGTTTTACTTATAAGAGTGGCGGACAGCGCCGAAGACTGAGCATCAATGCTGTCCGCCTTCCGTTGTGTTCTACTCGGCCTTAGTGTTCAATCACAACAATTGGAGTTGACGGAAAGTGACACTTGATCTAACTTCTAGAATACAAAATACATTTTTGCACAGAGATTAACTAGTTGGATATATTCGAAAATAGAACTCAACAAATATAATGGCCTTGACAGGTTCCCGATCACGATTGTAAGATTCGTATGAAGAACTACATTTTTCTCCTTTAGGATTTCCGGAACTCACGTGCAGAATCAGATTCTGAAGCATATAAAAAGACGGTGCTTGCTGGCTACCTTTCTGGTAATGACACTGCTTCTAAGTACGATGCCTTCGCAAAAAGCCCTGGGCTGGGGAGCGGTGAAAGGTGTGGCTGAGGTTCATCAGCTTATCCTCAGGACAGCCCACAACTTTTTACGCTTGGACTCTGCTTCTAACCTGGGGCTCTTTCCCGGTGAAACATCCATCCAGCAAAACGAAGGGGTAACCGACAAGGTAAAGCGTACCGGCCCCGGGCCTGATGCTGATAACTCAAATTCTCATTATTCGGAACACTGGTATAATTACGAGTCTCCCGGAATTATGGGGAACGCACCGGATAAAGTTTCCAAAGAATTCCTCATTATGGCTAGGTCGGGCGTCGACAGGCAGGCTGGAAGGGCCATATCTCTGGCGGAAGACCACGCTCGTGCCGCCGCATGGGGAGCGCATTTCCTGGCCGATATGGAGACGCCCTTTCACGTTAATGGCACGTCTGCCGCTGCCATCAGGCAAATTTATGATAAAGCTGGAGGAAGTGCTGCTGAAAGAATAGACCTCGATAAGAACATAACAGGCCCGCTTTCTTTCAATTACGGATGGATTGAACTTCATTACAGTGATTTTAAGACGGAGATTGAAAGGTTCCTGGCTGAAAACAAGAAAAACGCCAACCTCGACTGGTTTGACCCGTGGTATTTCAATGGCGCCTATGTTTCCGGCTCTACAATAAGCTCCAGCCATGTCCTGTGGGAGGCCAAACCGGGTAACATATCAAGCATTTCCGCAGTTACGGTTTACGACCCGGACTGGAATAATGCCACACCAACGTTCGACGACCCGTTGGGAAAACAGTCCAAGCAGGCCGAGGAATACACCAAAAAAGCGGCAATAAATACCCGAAAAACGCAGGAAGCCGGTTTGAAAAACCCCCAACCCTGCGTCCAGCGAGCGGCGCAAAGAGTTGCCACGCTGTGGCGGGCTTCATTTTCCGCTCTCATACCGAAAGTGGAGGCCAGTGTCCCCGACTCGGAACAACCTCAAAAGTTCAAGGTTAAAGGTACTGTTAAGAATCTCGGCGGTGGCAAGTGTACCGAAGTTCAAGCAATGCTGAGGGTTGATGGCGGGACCATCCTTGACAGGGATAAAACCAAGGAAATGTCTGACATAGAAGCCGGTCGCTCCTCAAAAGAACCAGTGTACTGGGATGTGGAGGCCAGCAGCCTTTACGGCTGTACGATAACAATGGAGGTAATTTGCTCTTACAGCCAACCCGACCTTCAGTACGCTCTCACCGAATATGAAACGGGTAAAATTAAACAGGCTGAAAAAACCACGACACCTCCTCCCCCGGCAACCCCCAAAACACATTCCACGGTTATCCTTTTTAATGCCTCCTCCCAGATGGGTAAAATTTCCCACGATGAAGCTGTTCCCATGGTATTGAAAGCCATGGAAAATCTCCCTGATTCCGTTGTTGAAGTCGCTCTTTACAGCTACGGCGAGCATCCCCAGCAAGGCGATTGTAGTGTCTGGGGTAATCCATTCGTACCGCCGTCCCAGATGGCGGATAAGGTGAGGGGATACTTAAGCGTGAAAACGGAAACTCGCGGCAGCGCCCCGCTGGCTAAGGCGATTACCGAGGCGGGTAATTATCTCAAGACCCGGGCTAAAGGCGAAACAAAATCGATTGTGCTTATTAGTTGTACTGCCAGGGACACCTGTGGCGGTGACCCCATTAAAGCCGCGAAGGAACTGGGTGTGACTATTAAAAGACAGTCTTGGAGTCCCTTCGTTAAATATGCCCTTGCTGCGGACGATTCTCCCATAACATTGCAGGTAGTCGGCGTCTATGTCAACTCACCCCCGGACGAACAGGGATTGAAAGACCTTGCTGCCGCCGGTAACGGTCAGTATTTCTCCGTTGCTAATATCAATCAGATGTCTGCAGCTATCACCGGCGCAATACAGGCCGGAGAAAAATCTTCCGCTTCTCGGTTCGAAGGAATCACTATTCAGCCGTGGTGGTTCGCACTCGGAGGTGCTGCTTTATTGCTCTTCATCCTGCTACTAGCACGCAGCCGGAGGCGCCGCGCGCAGCCAGCAGTGCAGACTGCGGGAATCAACGCTCAACAACAGCCTGTAACTACCACGACCCCTCAAATGGCCACTTCCATCCCGCCTGCGGTACCAGTCACACCGACGGAGAGAAAAGTACTCTTCTGCCCGAAATGCGGCTCTCAGACGTATCAAGAGGCCTCTTTCTGTGTACGCTGCGGCTCAACCCTTGAACTCTCTGCCCCGCTGGCTTCAATGACCGGGTCGACGGCAGCCCAGAGTAGTGTGTTCTGCCCGCGCTGCGGAGCGGCAAACGCCCCGGGAAGCGCTTTCTGCAACAAATGCGAGGTAGCCATCCAGCCGGACGCCAGACTTTCTAAAAATCAGGCGAGCCGGAAAGAAGAGAAAAAAGTATCATGGGCCTGGTGGCTGTTGCCGATTTTCCTGGCTTTACTGGGAGGACTTATCGCCTGGGCAGCTGTCAGGAAGGAAGATCCCAAGTTAGCCGGACGGATACTGATGCTTGGCGTGACTATCACAGCACTACTGTTCTGGGCTATCGTCAGCAATTTGCCAGACTGATTCAGTGTGTTTGTCAATCGACATACGTCTTAACGCCTGTTATTGATCGGGTCACAAAAAAGTAAAAGGTTACCTAACAAAGTAGCGGATTGTGCAGTTATCCCGATGGACAACCCGAAATGATGGCAGACAGCATTAATACGAACCTACGAGGTTCAGGAGTTCAAAAGTAGCTTTGGGACGGGGATTTTAGCACTGCCCGCATGGATGTTGTGGGCTGCAAGCGAGGCTCAGCTCTGAGGTAGGCTTGACAGCCAGTCCAAAGGGTCATATACTCCAGTTACCCCAAGCTGTGAAGGAGAAATATCGCCTTAGCACAAATTGAAATGGGGAATCCCAGTTAAGAAAGGTAGAGCAAAAATGGCAAAGGAAATTATTCTTTACAATCTGGCGAAGCACGTGACTGATGAGCAATACAAAGACTACGCCATTAAAGAGAAGGGTCCACTAATTGAAAGCCTCCCTTCAGTCAAGAAATTTGAATTATTCAAGATAACAAGATCGGTATCAGGTGAGATTCCCTATAAATATATGGGAATCGTAGACCTGACCAGCCTGGATGACTTTTTACACAAAGATACCCAGTCGAAGAAATACCAGGACTTTCGGGCAAAATGGCAGACGATGGTTTCAAATTTCGATATTCTGTTCGGAGAAGAAGTCTATTAATCTGAGAAGGCACCAGAGCTTTATTATCCGCAATGAGAACGGATAAATCGGATAAAAAAGATGAATTGAGGAGCAATCATGAATTTAGAGCATCTATTAACAGATGAAGACCGCCAGATTCGACAAACAGTGAGGGATTTTACTCGGAAAGAAATAATCCCCAATACCAAGAACCTGGAAATCGACTACAAATTTGTGGAAGAAGTTCATCAGAAGCTTGTTGACCTGGGAATTCAATCGGCGGGGTATCCTGCTGAATACGGTGGGGGTAATGGCTCCGTCACCGCTCTTGGCATCATCTGTGAAGAGCTGGCCAAGGGAGACGGTGGCATAAGCCTCTCGACAGGTATCAACTGGGGCCTAATTCTTAAACCGGCGATAGTAGCCCAGAATAAGGCGGTTATGGATAAGTTCATTCCGAGTTTCTGTAGCGGCAAGTTAGCCTACGCCTGCCTTTCCATGACCGATGAAGCTGGAGGAGCCGATTCTGAGAATCCTCTATTAAAAGGTGCTGGAATTAAAACGACAGCTAAATTAGAGGGTGACGAATATGTGATAAATGGGAACAAGGCCTGGCCCACCCATGGTGGGATAGCGGAATGCTATTTGACCATCTGCACCGCTGACCCCAATGCCGGAGATGACGGTATTGCCTTGATTTACGTGCCCAAGGATACACCGGGGCTGACATTTGGAAAACCGGAAAAGAAGATGTTGTTCAAAACATCGATAAATAGTTCGGTACATTATGATAACGTTCGGGTACCCAAGGAATATCGGCTTGCTGGTCCCGGTATGGATGCTAACTTTTACCATTTCATAGCCGCGGGAACTGGCTGGCATTCCGCAACCATGGCCCTGGGAATTGCCGAGCGTGCTTTTGAAATAGTGCTGGAATATACTGGTACTCGCCTGGGGGGATTTAAGCCAGTGAGGCAGCATAGCATAGTAGCCGGAATACTTGCTGATATGGCTATTGGCATCAATATGATGAGGTCAAGTATCTATAACCTGAGTTACATGCTTGATCATCTGGATATATACGGTCCACCATGGACGCCGGAGTTTATATCCAGGGCAACAGCCACAAGGGTCTTTGCTGGGGACACTGCTGTCGAGATAATAAACAAAGGTGCTGAGCTATTGGGCTCCATGGCCATCTCTGAAGGCTTCCCCTATGAGAAATGCCTGAGGGACATTAAAATAACGCAACTCTGGCTTGGCGGACAACAAATCTCTCGCTATCGTGTTGCCAGGGGTTATTATGATTTGAAAAACTGGGCTTAGCCATTTCCTCCTGGTAAATAGGCCAGTTAACATTCTGGCGTTATCCGGCATTTTCCGCTATTATACCGGTTATCCTCGCCTAGACTAGATGTCGCGTCAGGTATATTACCCGAGCTTAGATTAGTATGCCATCTGTCAGATTGGATGTCCCTGTTGTAGATGGCATAAACTCACCGCAGTGGCTTAAACATTTGTCCATTTGTGATTCAACATGACGATGGGGTGCTCCTTTGCGTAAAAAGAGGCCGGATATTATTTGTATCTGGCCTCTTTCGTTGATGTCTTGCGATTTCCCTATTTTGAACATAGGTAGGACGGTTACCTTAGATAGCATTTGGGTGTAAAGGTTATCTAGACGGAATAGAGTTAGCTCATGGTGCTATATTTAAAGTGATATAATAATTGCATATCAAAAATAGTCTTAGTGGAGGAATAACAAATGGATTACGATGCCCTGTTAGGGTTAGTTAAGAGCACGCGGAGCATCCGCCGGTTTAAACAGGACCCTATCCCCGATGAATATGTAGGCAAAATCATTGAGGTAGCCAGATGGGCTCCGTCTGGCTTTAACCAGCAGCCCTGGGAATTTGTTGTGGTCAGGAAACCGGAGCTTCGTCAAAAAATTGCAGAGTACACCGGCATATACTGGTCTCAATCACGGGAAATGGAAGCTACCCGGGAGTCTTGGCAGGGAGCTTGGAACCCGGAACCAGTTGGCAGCGAAGCTGATTATAGCGTAGCACCGGTATACATCATCATCTTCGGTGATACGCGAGCCAAGGAAGGTCTACCCATGGGAGTCAGGTTCGATGAGCATCGTCGTGAGACTATCTTCATCTCCAGTCTCGCCAATGCTTTTCTTTATATGCATATGGCAGCCGGTACCTTGGGGCTAGCATCCCAGTGGGTTTCTGCCGTCGCCACGCCTTATGCCCACTGCATGATAAAAGACCTACTGGGAATCCGCAAAGAGCTGGAAATCTATGATATGCTGGCAGTGGGTTATCCTGCGTTACAGCCGAGACCCAAGCTGATGTGGGATAAGGACAGAATATTCCATTTTGACTACTGCGGTCCGGAAGCCTTCAGGACTGATGAAGAAGTCAGAGAATATATCCATAAATCCAGGACCTGGACCATTGCTTCTCACAAACGCAAACCGGACAAACGGCTTAAACAATTGAGGCCAAAGATCACATTAGATTAGATTGTCACCTCAATGCCGAATTGATTTTCAGTTACTATCGAGAAAATACCTCAATAACTACATAAAGCCATTTCGTAGCTACGAAAAGAATATCGATATAGTCTACGGTACGATTGCCGGACAATTCACATAAGCCTCAAGGGTGTGGTAGAATTCTGTTACCGGGCATATTTTTGGAATAATCTTATTTGAACCTTTGGATATGAGCTGATGATGATTCATACGCAGCCTGAAGAACCTGTTATTGAGAAAACATAAAACTAACAATTTCTTTCTGAAGTTGATGATAATTTACTAAGGGAAGACCATAGGTATTATCTGGTACAGGGATATACTCGATGTTGGAACTGCAAGACAAAGTGGGCGTCATAACAGGAAGCAGCCGCGGCCTTGGCAAAATC
>CAYQZZ010000037.1:0-21308 GCA_964422155.1 uncultured Dehalococcoidaceae bacterium
GTCTGCCCCAACTGCGCACGACTGATTAAAGCTTCCACGGAGGAAAGCCTGATATACAGCCAGGAAATGGGAGAACAGAAAAGTGAGTTTTTCTACGGCAGCGGCTGCAAATCCTGCGCCAATAGCGGCTACCGGGAACGGACAGGTTTATTCGAAATACTTTGCACCAGCGATGGTATTAAAACTCTGTTGGTTAAGGGAACCACTGCCAGCGAATTACGCAGCCAGGCAATTAAGGAAGGGATGGTAACGTTGCTCAGGGATGGCATGACCAAAGTGAAGAAAAACTTGACTACTCCTTCTGAAGTCCTGCGCAATGCTTACTCCGTCGGCTAATGGTGAAGAACTGATATCACAAGGAGTAAAGAATATCGGAAGTCGGGAGACTGAATGCTATATCAATACATAGCCTGCAGTGAATCGGGCGACATCGTTAAAGGTAAACTATCGGCAACCAGCGAGGAAGCTATTTCTGAGATGCTCAGTTATGCCGGTTACCGCCTGATAAACCTGAGGCCCTATATTCCTTTCCTGAGTCTGGGAAAGCTGACATCACAATTTTTCCCGGTCAAGGGGAACGATGTCGTTATGCTCTTTCGCCAGATGGCCCTGCTTCTTGAATCCGGCGTGAACATTGTTACCGCACTGGAACTGTTGCAGGAGCAGATATCCAACCGCACTTTGAAGAAGGTAGTTGCCGATGTTATCAACGATATCCGGAGCGGCAACGCGCTGTCAACCTCCATGAGCCATCACCCGGAAGTATTTTCTCTCATGGCCTGCCGGTCATTGAGTATCGGCGAGCAGACCGGTGGTCTTGAGACGATGTTAAGACAGATATCCGACTATATGGAAAAGGAACTCACTACCCGTAAAGGAATAAAAGGCGCCCTTATGTACCCGATAATCGCCCTGGTTGTGACGGTGATTGTGGTGGGTATACTCATGTTTTTTGTTATGCCGGCTTTTGCCAATCTATACGGGGACCTGGGTGCCAAGTTACCCACGATTACCAAGCTTATGATGGATGTATCTGTAATCCTGCGTAGTTATGCCCTTCAGATGTTACTGGGTATCTTTATAATCATAGGATTGTTACTTATTTATTTTAGAACAGCAGACGGCAAGTATAATCTTGATAAAATTATGCTGCGAATGCCGCTGCTGGGCCGGGTAAAACACCTGAACGAACTCTCCCGCTGCTGCCGGAGTATTTCTCTATTGTACACAGCCGGTCTGCCTTTGACCGAAATTATGCCTCTTGTTATCCAGGGCTGCGGCAACAGGGTAATGGCGCAGGCTTTATACAATGTCCAGACAGACATGCTCAAGGGTGAAGGCCTATCCAAGCCGATGGGGAAAAATTATATATTTTTACCGATGATGGTTCAGATGGTAAAAGTCGGGGAGGAGACCGGCAGCCTTGATACCTCCTTGCTGGCCGTGGCTCAAAATTACGAAACCGAAGCAGGGGATAAGACCAAATCCCTTATAGCTATGATTCAACCGATTATGACCATAGTCATAGCCGGTATTGTCGGCTTGATTGCTCTGTCGATGGTTTCGGCAATGTATTCGATATACGGACAAGCATTCTAATTGACTGATGATTATAGGACGTATTTATGAAAGGTTTAAAGTTAAGTAAAACAAGCTGGTTAATTCTCTCGGCAGGCATTTTTCTCGTCGTGCTGGCTGGTCTCGGTGTGACCCGTTCCGGACAGATGAAAGAACAAACCAGGCTGGGCGAAGAACTGAGTGTATCTGAATCGAGACTGGAGAAAACGCAGGTAACGTCGTTGCAGACGCAATTAGGAGAGCTCCAGGACCGACTGGAAGAAAGTGAAAGTCAACTTGCCGAGGCAAAGAACAGGCTGCGCCAGACAGTTTTGAGTGTTGATGTAACCGATAAATTCTTCGAAATCGCCAAGTACTCAGATGTGGTCGTGATGAACATGGCTACTTCAACGATAGCAAAGAACACCATTGCAGGTGTGGACTGTGCCACGATTTCCCTCGGTGCCACGATAACAGGAGACGTGACCAACATTATTGATTTTATTATCAACCTGAACCAAGGTTACACCTCGGGTTATGTTAAATCAGCGCAAATAAGCTTGAATAATGAATCCGGTGAAGAGGGTAGCGCATCGGCCAGTATCCAGATGGTCGTCTACTCTTATAAAGGAAGCTGACAATGGCTAATAACACGGTTACGCTTTATATCAGTGATACCAGTATCCGCTTGATGGTTACTCGTGGCAGGCGTATCACCAAGCTGGCTGAAGTGCCGCTGGATACGAACCTGGGTGACATCAATACTCAAGAAAAAGAAAACGAACTTGTGAGTAAAATTAAACTCCTCTTTAAATCTAATAAGATAGCCGCGAGGAAAATTATCCTTGGTCTGAGCGGGCTTCACTGCCTGACCCGCCCGGTTATCCTCCCCGAATTACCCAGAGCGATGCTGAGTGAGGCGATAACGAGAGAGGCCAAGAGGGTTCTGCCGGTCCCCTTGGAACAGCTATATATTTCCTGGCAGATTATCTCAGTCTCCGAGGCGAAAATCCAGGCATTCATGGTGGCTGTACCGAGGCAAATTGCCGATATGCTGGTAAGAGTACTCAATCAGGCAGGGTATAAGCCATATCTCATGGATATTAAACCTCTGGCTTTAGCCAGGCTGTCTAGGGAAGCCAATGCCCTGATTGTCGATGTCCAGCCGAAAGAATTTGACATAGTTATCATGGTCAGCGGGATTCCCCAGCCCATCCGTACCGTGGCTTTTCCCGAGGAATCTTTATCACTTAAAGAAAAGATATCAATAATAAAGGAAGACATTAAGCGTACGCTTCAGTTCCATAATTCTAATAATCCAGAAAATCACATCCAATCTAATTCGATGATGCTCGTTTCCGGCGAACTGGCTGAAGAGCCGGAGCTTTATGAAGCGTTAGCCTTTGAACTGGGATTTAAAGTAGCTCTACTCTCTTCACCGCTAAAATGCCAGAAACAGCTCGACCCGTCACACCACCTGGTTAATGTCGGGCTGGCTGTCAAAGAGATAATCAGGGAAGCCGGGCCATTATTGCCCAACTTCAACACCTTACCCGAACCTTACCAGCCCAGACCTGTTTCCATAAACCGGATACTGGCTATACCGGCAAGTGCCGCTGCCGTTGGACTGATTGTCGTGCTGGCCATGACGATTCAGAATGCCGCGGCAAGCATCGAAACGGTACAAAATCAGCTGAATTCTTCCCAATTCCTTCTGGAGAAAAAACAGGCGCAGAAAAAGGAGCTGACACAGAGCGTGGCGGCATTAGAGCAAAAAATAGCCGGTACTGAAACGGCCCGCAGGAACTTCACAGCTGCCCTGGAAAGCTTCAGTACCAAGGGTGATATGATGGATAATGACCTGGAAGCGACCGTAGACAGCGTAGTAAACGATTTAGCTCTTGCCAATATCAATCACTCCGGGACTCAGGTGAGTCTCTCCGGAAATGCAGTGAGCGAGCAAGAGGTACTGAAATATGTAAGGAAACTCGATGCCACTGGCAGGTTCTCTGAAATTACTATCAGTAACCTCAACAGAGTTGCTACCGAAGAAGAGGGCGCCAGTGATAACGGTTCGATGACGTTTTCTCTAAATATAAAATTGAAGGATATTGTAAAATGACGGACATCACCGCATTGCTACAACTGGCGAAGAAAAAAAACGCCTCCGACCTGCATATCGTTGTGTCCAGTCCGCCGTTATTACGCATCCACGGTAATCTTATGCCCGTAAGTGACCTGCCGGTATTGTCCTCCGAGGATATAGAGCAGGCGCTGAGAAAGATAACGACGGAGCGGGAAATAGCTGATTTCGAGCGTTGCTTCGAGCTCGATTTCGGTCGCAGTATTCCAGAGGTCGGTAGAGTCCGTTTTAATGCCGCATTGCAGCGCGGGACCATCAGTATCGTTATGCGTCTGCTGCCGTCGAAAATACCCACACCCGAAGACCTGGGCCTCCCCAAGGTATGTAAAGAGCTGGCGTTGCGACCACGTGGCCTGGTAGTCATCAGCGGACCTACCGGCAGCGGAAAAACTACGACTCTGGCATCGATGATTGACTACCTTAACCATACCGAAAGCCGGCGTGTGATTACTATTGAAGACCCAATCGAGTACACTTACGAAAACCATACCTGTACCATCACGCAGCGTGAGCTGGGACATGATACTCTCTCCTTCGCCGAAGCCCTGAGGCATGTATTGAGGCAGGACCCTGATGTAATCCTTGTCGGTGAGATGAGAGACCTGGAGACAGCCTCGGCTGCGCTTACCGTGGCCGAGACAGGACACCTGGTACTGACCACCGGCCATGCCCCCAGCGCATCGCAGGCTGTGGAAAGAATAGCCAATATGTTTCCTCCCCACGAACGCCATCTGGCGCAGGCACGTCTGGCATCTCTGCTTCTCGGCATCTTCTGTCAGGCGCTCGTGCCTAAAGCCGACGGCTCGGGCAGGGTGGCGGCTATCGAGGTGATGCTCGCCAACTCAGCCGTGAGGAATCTTATCAGGGAAGGAAAGACCTTCCAGCTACCCAATACCATCCGCATGAACACCCACAATGGCATGGAACTGCTCGACCAGGCTCTCGTCAGGCTGTACCGCTCCGGCATTATCAACCATGAGAGGGTCCTCGATTTCTGCAACGACCGGGAAGAAATTGCCAAGCTTACTGGTGAAAGAGAAACCCTGCAGCCGAATGGCCAGGACGTGGTACTTACCACTCAGTTCAACTAGTAGCAATACCCCAAACATCTGGATTCCAGCCTTCGGGCTGAACTCGGGCTGAAGCCTTCGCTGGAATGACAATCGGGGATTATTCAAATAGATGTCATTCTGGCGCAGGCCAGAATCCACTCCCCCTCTTACCCCTCTGGATTCTCGAGCAGGTCGGGAATGACAATTTTCGGATGACCTCATCATCATACTACTTAATATTTTCCCCATATTTTTTTTGCATGACGGTGTCAACGTGTGTGATTTTATGGAATCTGATATAATAATTCCATTCCCGGTCCTTAATATGACTTTATAAGCAAAATAGGGCGGTCAAAGAGGAATTAAGATGAAAAAAACCGGTGTATTTTATCATGACATCTGCGGTAAAGAAGCTTACAGCAGCCTGGCCATGGGTGTTGAGGATGGGTTCCTGGGTATAAAAAAAGACGGGCTCTTCTCCCAGCCGAATGTAACCTGGTTTGAATCAAGGCCGGCGGTTGAAGAAGAAATAGCCAGAATCCACACCAGGGAATGGATAGATGAGGTAAAGCGGACTCAATGGTGGCGGGTCTCACTCTATTCAATCGGTGGAGTTTTAGAGGCAACCGAGAGAGTCTTAAGGGGAGAAATCGATAATGCCCTGGTAATTGCGGGAGTGGGCGGCCATCATGCCCACCGCGATAGTGCCTGGGGCGGCTGCTATTTCAGTGTTACCGGCCTGGCGATTCCCCATGCCCGTGAAAAGCTCAAAGCCAGGAGATTTGCCATCGTGGATACCGATACTCACCATGCCGACGGCGTCCGGGACATTTTCAAAGATGATGACGATGTGCTGCATATCTGCTTCTGCCATGACTACGGCTGGGAGTACAGTCCCGGAAGCAGGGCGGAAAGCCAGACCAAGCTCTGTTTTCCTCACGGCTCTTCGGATGAAGAAGAAATCGAAAATGTCAGGAGAGAGGTACCGGAGAGAGTTAAAGAGTTTAAGCCGGAATTGCTCTTCTGGATTTGCGGCATGGATACCCACCAGGATAGCTATGGCACGCAGGCTCTGACGGAAAAATGCTATCCGAAACTGGCGGAAATAATCAAAGATACCGCCGAAAGAGCCTGCCAGGGGAGACTAATCGTCAAGACCTGCTGCAATGCTCCTCCTCACGCCACTGCTTATGTGATGCCGAGAATCGTGGATTGTCTGGCGGAACTTAAGAAATATGCGAATGAATGAAAAAATATGTTCACGACGGTTTCTGGCATTGGCTTATTGTCATTCTGAGCAAAGCGAAGAATCCGTCGTTATCAATGAGTAAAGGATTCTTCGTCGCCTGCCTTTGTCGGACTCCTCAGAATGACAACTGTTGCTTAAGACAACAGAAAGCCTACCAGCAATATCTTGGATTTTCTTGCTGGTAGGCCTCTTTGGTGCTACTATATTTATACTTTAATATTTCATGCTTTTACTAATAACCCAGATACCAGTGCTGGGTGACACTGCCGTCCAAGGCTACAATGTAAGAACCGACGACATTGGCAGCGCCACCGACAATATAAGCGCCCACTGTATAGTTACCCGAGACAGTACAATCGGTACCTGTGAATGGTTTTTGCATCGCTGTTTCCGCTGTATTGCCGAAGTTTACCCCAGTACCACCTCCGCTAACGCCATTGCTTACGGCATCAGCCATGGCTGCCGTAACGGCGGTTACAACGTTGGCAAGCTCAGTCTCCTTGGCCTGTTGCTTACCCTTGCCGATGAACTTACCCACGTTGGGCACGGCTACCGCAGCCAGGACACCGAGGATGGCTACCACGACCAGCAACTCAATCAGAGTGAAGCCTTTCTCCCCATACCGGAACTTCCTTAAAAAGCTTTTCATTTTGGACACCTCCTATTTAATATCTTTTGCCCTTGTTTCCAGCTTAACACAATCATTTTTTAGTTCAATGGGGAATTAGTCCCAATCGGACGTGGGAAGAAAGTCCTATAAACGTTAAGACGGTAACAATCAGTAAAAACATAACAGATAAATATAGCTTATTCATTCGGGTAGGAAATTACGATAATACTTTCCCCCAATTCTAATAGAGGTAAACCCCTACTTTAACGTGGTGTCCGCCTGCAACAATAAAAACAGGGGAATACTGTTGACGTAAACCCGAAAACCCGTCAAAATGAAGAAGGTCGTTGGGTAATGTCATTCTGAGGAGTCCCGACAAAGTCGGGACGACCGAAGAATCTGTTTTTCCCCGGATGGATACGGATTCTTCCCCCGATTGCATCGGGGTCAGAATGACATAAAGAATGTGAGCGTTCTTAAGCGGTCTCAATAGAATAATATGACAAATTTTCTCACAGCCATCTTCACCCTGCTCGGTATTACTATAGGTAGCTTCCTGAATGTATGTATTGACCGCCTGCCGTTACGCAAGTCGCTGGTTTTTCCGCCTTCTCACTGCGATGCCTGCCAGCAACGGATTGCCATGAAAGACATGGTTCCAATACTGAGCTATTTATGGTTGCGCGGGCGCTGCCAGTATTGCCGGGCGAGGATTCCCCGCCGTGTCTTGCTGGTCGAAGTGGCCAGCGGGCTCATCTTTTTCCTGGCTTTCTGGCGCTTCGGTCTGAGTGCACAGTTCGCTATTACCGCTTTCTGGAGTTGTGTATTTCTGATAATTATTTTCATCGACTGGGAGCATAAACTAATATTAAATAGATTGACTTACCCGGCGGCAGTTCTGGCTCTTGCCGTCCTGGCGGTTGATTCGCTTCTTCCCGGGGCTGAGCTTTTCCCCGGTCGTATTTTCATACCTGAGCTAAGCATTTTAAGTGGTCTTATCAGTGGTGTAATCCTTTTAATATTTTTCTTGTTGATAATTATTATAAGACCAGGGGCAATGGGCATGGGGGATGCCAAGCTCGTAGCACTTATAGGGCTAGTTAGTGGCTTCCCGCTGGTTATTTTTTCCATGCTAATAGGGATAGTAATTGGGGGCTCGTATGCAATTTATTTACTTATCTCTAAGAAAAAGGGGCGTAAAGACGAAATAGCATATGGTGCTTTCTTGGGTATCGGCCCGATTGCAGCCCTGCTATTCGGAAACGAAATGGTGAATTGGTACCTGAGTTTAGGCAGATTTTATTAATTATTACAGTTAACATTTGCCACGATACTTCTATTTTTATACATATTGACAGTGTCTCTACCCAGCAGTACAATAGTCCTGTATGAACGTAGGACTAAATGGTAAAAACATCACGGGCAGCGCTGCTGGTCAACGGGCGTTGGTAGGGCAGCGGCGTTCCAATATAGAAATCATTGCCGATATGCTCAGGGTTGGCGAAAACGGCGCCGGTAAAACAGAAATAATGTATTCCGCCAACATGAGCTACAGCCAGATACAGAAATACCTTGAATACCTCGTAAATCAGGGTTTTATCAATAAAGTGAGCATCGATAACACCATGGTGGCATATCAGGTAACAGAAAGCGGCTTTAAGTTGCTCAAAACCATCGATAACCTTATGGAAATGCTGGAACCTGGCAAAGCCATATCTGACGGCGTATCAGGTCAACCGGGTAATTAAGATAACCTGAAGGCAATCGAGTCTTCAGGTTTTTTGTTGAATCACTTTCCTCTTGCCGGTAAAAACCAATTTCCCCTTCGTGTTAATGAAACTTTTACCAAAACTTTATGAATCCTTTATTACTTTTACAAAAATTTTTATGCCCCAGTGATACACTAATTGTGATAATAATAAAAAATCAACCCCCACAGGGGGGACTGTTGATGAGGTTGTGCAGCACCAATGAAAAGAACTCTGTTATTAGATGAAGACGATTTAATAATGGTGGTCAAAGAAGACGTCGTCAAGCAGATAGATGAGAACCGCGGCGAAATGAATCGTACCGAGTTCGTCAACTACCTCATTCAATGTCAGCTGCAGGAGCACTTAAACCAGAAAAAAGGTGCGACCAAAGAAGAGTTCCGGCTTTTTTCCCACCAGATGCTGGAACTTCTTCATAATTTCCTCCAGTTCTTCGTCAGTTATGGTATGGCCATGGGCAAAGGGCAACAGGAAAAAGATATCCAGGCATTGAACAAGCAGTTGGAATCGTTTTTAGGAACTGACGAAGAAACCGAAGAACCGTAATCCGGTCTCTTATATCAGCTATCGTAAGAAGCTACAAACCCTCAAAATTCCCCAGTCTTATAGAACTGCGTTCTAGAACATAATCACTTCCCAAGCTAGCCTTAATATCATAGTCTGTTCCTGTATCTACGTTTGCCAAATGGCAAATTAGCTTGAGAGGTGTTCATGCCAAAGGCGATAGAGCTTCTAAATCAGGGCAGAGATGAAGAATTGTGGCAAATGTGCTGCGGCTTTCTCAGTCTCAATATCGGTGAGTTTATGGATATCCAGAAACGCCTCATGCTGAAGCAGCTGGAATTACTTAATAATTGCCCGCTCGGTGAAAAAATCATGCGCGGGGCCAAACCGAAGACGATTGAGGAATTCCGACAGCTCGTACCGCTGACCACTTACAAAGACTACTGCCCCGAGTTATTAGAAAAAAATGAAGACCTGCTGCCAGCCAAACCTGCCGAATGGGTACATACCTCGGGAAGGTCCGGAGAATATCCCTGCAAGTGGGTGCCGCTGACCCCGGAATTCCTGCAACAAATGAGTGTAGTTTCATTCGGTATAGCCATTATCTCTACCAGTAAGGACTGGAAAGATACTTCACAGGTTGTTAAGTGTCCCAGAATTATCAATGCCGTGGCACCCAGACCTTATATGTCAGGTGCTCTGGCTAAAATGCTGGACCTTCAATGCCCTTCAAAGTTCATGCCGCCGCTGGAAGGCATGGACAACCTTTCCTTCGAGGAAAGAATTCAACTCGGTTTCAGACAGTCCTTATCACAGGGACTCGATGGTTTTTGCGGACTGTCTCTGGTTCTGGTTAAAGTCGGGGAAAAGATAAGCCAGGCTTCGAACAAAGCCTCTATTCTCCCCTTAATTAAACAACCTAAAGCGGTCGCCCGACTTCTTAAGGGTTTATTGAAGAGCAAATTAGCCGGTCGCCCGATATTGCCCAGAGACCTGTGGAATATAAAAGGAATCCTTAGTGGCGGACTGGATAGCTGGGTCTACAGAGATAAAATAAAGGAACTATGGGGCAGATATCCCCTGGACGTGTATTGCGGCACCGAGGGAGGCATCATCGCTACCCAGACATGGGACTACGACGGTATGACATTCGTTCCCAATCTCAACTTCCTGGAGTTTATACCGGAGGAAGAACTCATCAAGTGGGAGATGGACCACAGTTACCGGCCCGAGACATTGCTACTCGATGAGGTTGAGGTCGGCCAGAATTATGAGATAGTTATTACTAACTTCCACGGCGGGGCCATGACAAGGTACAGACCCGGAGACCTGGTCAGGATATCTTCCCAGCGTAATGAGAAGCTGGGTATTAATATACCTCAGATGGTCTTTGAACAGCGGATTGATGGTATGCTTGATTTTGTGGTCGTCCGGCTGACGGAGAAAACAATCTGGCAGGCTATTGAAAACACTGGCATTCCCTACGAGGATTGGACTGCCTATAAGGAGCCAGGCCAACAGTTACTGAAACTATTTGTCGAGCTTAAGGACGGACAGGCAATCGAAGCGACGGAGATTGCCAGCGCCGTACATGGTAATATCATGAATACAAATAATGCAGACCTTGATGCTGACTCGCCTCTTCGTGACGATTTTGCCAGCACTATTGATTTTAAAGTTGAAGTTACCGTGCTTCCCAGCGGTTCCTTTGCCAATTTCATGGCTCAGAGACAGGCCAAGGGTGCCGATTTGGCTCACCTAAAACCACCCCATGTTAACCCCTCAAATGAAGTACTGACTGAACTCATGGGCGAAATAGAAGAAATCGAAGTGGTCAAGACAAAAACCGCAACAAAAGCCAGGGAAATTGCCGTTTAACAATAGTACTTTAGTCTCCCGTACATTGGGTTGCCTACTTTAGTTACCTCTTGACAGTTACTACGTTTGGGTTGATAATTCCCGTATATGAATGTTTATGCCCTATTCCCTTTAATCGCCACCATAGCTTATATACCGCTGCTGCTGACTACAGCCGGGAGCCGCCCATGGCAAAAAAGGCACACCCTGTTCATATTGTTCCTGGTTTCAGCTATGCTCTGGAGCCTCGATGATTATTTTCTACGCAGTGGCTTATTTACTAAATACAATGACATTTTCATTAGAGGTATTATCGTTCTTTTCGTCTTGATGGTAGTACAGTTCCATTGCTTTGCCTCCACTTTTTACGGGGGGGGGCGGGGACGCTGGATACCATTCGCCTATTTTTCACTGGCAGTTATCGTAGTAATGGTAGTTATGGGCTATGTCCCTGAAAATGTCGAGGTGAGCGGTGACAAACTTTATCCAGTATATGGCAGACTGATACTCATAGTTGCACTACCTATACTTGTTTTGCTATTCCGTGGTGTACATATACTGCGGAAGCGATTAAAAACCTTAGACAATCCGGTTCTTTACAATCAAATCATTTCCATATTCTTTGGTATCGGGGCACTGGCTGTCTTTACGCTTGCGAGCTTTCTGCCGGTCGGTAGAGAATTTCCTATAGCCCATTTTGGTAATATTGTCAATGCCTTTATTCTCAGTTATGCTGTTATCCGGCATCGGTTAGTGGATATTAGAATCGTTGTGCGGCAGAGCACAGCCTGGTTAAGTCTGGCGGTTATAGGCACTTTGACTTTCTGGCTATTGCTCATGGTTCTCCACAGTATTTTCAATTTTCAGCTGGACCTGCTCGCTTCATCCATAGCCACGGTAGTAGCGTTTTTCGTAGCTATCTTCATTTATAAAGTACGCGGGCACCTGTTCGAACTGATGAGCCGGGCATTTCAGGGTTCGAGCTATGATTACCACCAGCGACTTAATGTATTCACTAATAGAATACACAATGTCTTTAGCTTGAAGGAGCAGGGCGGCGAACTGCTGACACTGATTATAAAAGCACTCAATATCAAACAGGCATGTTTGCTTTTTCCTGAAGCGAGTAGTGAGGAATTCAAGACCCAGTTCGTTGAGCCTAAAGACGAGGATAGTCATTTATTTAATCTGAGACTCAGGGCAGGCAATCCCATTATTAAATACCTAGAGAGAGAACAGAAGTCTTTGCACAGGGAGAATCTGAATATTCTTCCCGCCTTTTTAGGTCTCTGGCCGCAGGAAAAAGAAGAAATAGAGTCTAAAAAGATTGCCATGTTCGTGCCATTGATAAGTCGTGACCGTTTGATAGCTATTCTGGTACTTGGTGAAAAGAAATCAGGTAAGTATTCACTAGAGGACCTCAGTATCATTGAGAATGCTACCAGCCGTGTAGCCGTGAGCATGGAGAAAGAATACCTTCGTGAACAACTCAGGGAGCGCGAAGAAGAGTTATCGGTAATCAATAGCTCCAGTGTCATATTATCCTCAAGTCTGGATATTCAAGAGAGTTTTGGCAACTTCATTGAAGAGCTGAAGAAGGTGGTTGACGTCAACTGGGCTACAATAGTCCTTATTGAAGACAATGGGCTTTGCTGTATGGCACTGTCCTCTCCGGAAATTTCGGCTTATCAGGTTGGGGACAGATTACCGATGGAGGGAACCGGTACAGGTTGGGTAGTCACCCAGAAGAAAGCATTTATCGAGCCTGACCTGGCACAGGAAAGGGTCTTTAACACCGAGGAGTATTTTTATCAACAAGGATTACGCACAGTAGTTTATCTGCCGTTGCTAGCCAAAGGCAGAGTTATCGGTAGTTTTATCGCGGCCAGTAAAAACCCGAATGCCTACAGTCAAAGGCATATGAAGCTTCTCGAGCAACTTGCTTCACAAATCGCCATGCCCCTGGAAAACTCTCAACTCTACGCCAGAGCGGAAAAGAAAGCTCGTGTTGACGAACTTACCGGATTGTTAAATCGACGCTCTCTGGATGAGATGATTGATAGCGAAATCAGTCGGCACTCCCGATACGGTGGCGCCTTCTCGTTAGCTATTCTCGACCTGGACTCTTTTAAAACGTTCAACGATACCTACGGACACCTCGCCGGTGACAAGCTCCTGCGGGATGTCGGTAGTAACATCAAGGGTGCTATCAGGAACGCTGACCATGCTTTTCGCTACGGCGGTGATGAGTTTGCCGTCCTCCTGCCGCAGACAACTATAGATGCTGCCTTCCAGGTAGCCGAGCGAGTCCGCAATCAAATCGCCAAAGGGTTAGACTCCGGGAAAATTCCCATTACTGTCAGTATCGGCTTGGCAAGCTGGCCCGATGACGGCATAAGCCATACTGACATCATTGCCGCTGCCGATGTTACTCTCTATCGTGCAAAACGAAGTGGCGGCAACCAGAGTTTCTGCGCTTCCGGCCCCCTGGCGCCAATAGCGCATGACGGCTCAATCCCAATAGCTGAAAACAATATAGACAGTAAAATTTCAAGCGTTGTTCATGCATTAGCAGAAACCGCTGATTCTCGGAGCTATTATACTTACAACCACTCTAAGAGGGTAGCAGATTTCTCTATGGCTCTGGCTAAAGTGCTTAAGCTGGACAAAGATGGCGTTAATCGGCTGGAGACCTGCGCTTTACTCCATGATATTGGTAAAATAGGTGTTAACAATGAAATATTGAATAAACCGGGTGGACTGACTGAAGAAGAATGGCAGACCATGAAAAATCACTCACGGTTGGGGGCGGATATCGCCAGACATATCCCTCAGTTATCCCCTTATGTCGATGCTATTTTACATCATCATGAGTGTTATGACGGCAGCGGTTATCCCGATGGTCTGAAGGGAGACGATATACCTCTGGAAGCGCGTATCCTGGCTATTGCGGACGCGTTTGCCACCATGACCTCCGAAAAGACCTACGCTGAGACCTTGACCCATGAAAGTGCCCTGGAAGAAATAAAACGATGCGCCGGCAAGCAGTTTGACCCTCATCTGGTGGAACAGTTCGTTTCTATTTACGAAAAAAACATATCGAACACGAGAAAGAAGGCGAGGAGGTAAAACCAGTTTGGGCCATTCTCCATGGCACTGAACTGAAACAAGAACTATGAATAATAACAAAAATAAAATACAGGTATTTATTATCAGTCAACAGTCGCTGTTTATTCAGGCTCTGGAGCACTCGTTTTCAGAGACCGAAGATATCACCATTATTGGCACTACCAGTGTCAACAGCGAGGTACTCAAAGCTATCGATAACCTCCCACCGGATGTCGCTCTACTGGACCTCGATGGCCCTTCGGAGAGTGGCCTCGAACTGGCCCGTAAAATAAGACAGCGCTCACCGAATATCGGCGTTGTTTTGCTAACATCCAACCCTGATGATAGCCAGCTATTCCTGTCACTCAAGGCGCAGGCGGTAGCTTACCTGAACAAGGAAGTTACCGCGCAACAACTGATAGAAATTATCAGGCGTGTCGCTAAAGGCGAGCATCCGATAAATGAAAGCCTTACCAATCGGCCCAAGGTGGCCGAACACGTATTACAGCAGTTCCAGGAACTTTCCTCCCGGAGTGAATCCGAGGTTATATCGCCTTTAACTCCCAGAGAGATAGAAATACTGCAGTATATCGCCAAGGGCTATCTTAACAAGCAGATTGCCGCCGAGCTGGGCATCAGTGAGCAGACCATCAAAAACCATGTTACTTCCATATTACGGAAACTGAACGCCAACGCCCGCACCGAAGCTGTGGTCGTGGCTATCAGGCAGGGGTTAATCAAGATAACCTAATAGATAATAACTGCTTTAAACATTGAGAGTGTCTATTGATTGTCATTCCAGCACCGATAAAATCGGGGTAAACTCCAGCTGGAATCCATGTCAGACAATATCGTATTCAGGCTCTTCCAATAAAAATTTGTTCTACAAGTCTGGATTCTGGCCTTCGCCAGAATGACGTTTTTAAATACTCAAAAACATGGTTTTTGAATCCATCTATCACAATATGCCATAATAGATTGGTGTCTGGTACCGACTTTATATCCATCTTCATCATCGCATTAAGCCTATCCGCCGACTGTTTCGCCGTTGCCTTGAGCATAAGCATTGCCTGGCGGACTTTCTCTTTACGTCGGTTCCTTCGTTTTCCGGTGTCATTCGGTATCTCCCAGGCGGTAATGATGGCCATCGGGTGGGTGGCCGGACGTACTGTAGTCGACCTTATATCGGCCTATGACCACTGGCTGGCTTTCGGGTTGCTGGTGATTATCGGCGGACGGATGATATGGGAATCATTTCATGAAAAGGAAAAAGACCGGGCGGAAAAAGATATCACCGGATGGCTGACTCTTTTCGCCCTGTCACTCGCCACGAGCATAGATTCGCTGGCTGCCGGCCTCAGCTATGCCTTTCTCAAGATAAATATAATTACCGCCATTGTCACCACCGGATTGACCGCTTTTGTCATTACGCTTATTGGCCATCTCATAAGCAGGAGGGTGGGCCCGCTGGTGGGTAAGAGAGCCGAGATGATAGGCGGCATCATTCTTCTAATCATCGGCCTGCGAATTATAATAGAACACATGTTATAAAGTTTTCTAGCCGTCAGGATAAGTTTATTTACTCTGTTAATTTCCGATACGGTTTCATTCATTTGTTGCTCACTTTACCTCTATGCGCATTAAATCAGCTATGCTAGAATAAACTAGGGTAATAACCAGGGAGTGAAGTTGGTCAGTAATCTGGTTGAAGAGCAATTGAAGCGCTTGCCACAGAGTCCCGGCGTCTACCTTATGAGGGACGCCTCGAAAGCTATTCTCTATGTGGGTAAAGCTACCAATCTACATCATCGCGTGAGGTCGTACTTCCAGGCTACCCAGAAGCTCACGCCCAAGATACAGCGCATGGTGGCGCAGGTAGCCGATATCGACTTTTATGTTGCCAGTTCGGAGCAGGAAGCTCTTATCATGGAGCTCAACTTCATCAAGCAGTACCACCCCCGCTACAACGTCCACCTCAAGGATGATAAGACTTTCCCGTACCTGAAAATAGACACCAAGGAAGAGTGGCCGAGGGTCTATGTTACCCGCCGTTTTGAGCAGGACGGCGGGAGGTACTTCGGGCCCTTTGCCAATGCCAGGTCCGTGAAACAGACTCTGCGGATTCTACAGCGAATTTTCCCTTTCCGGATTTGTTCCAAAGACATCACCGGCAAAGCTTCACGACCCTGCCTGGAATACCACCTGGGACACTGTCTGGCTCCGTGCACCGGCGCCGTCAGCCGTAAGGAATATGCCCGGGTCATCAAAGAGGTCATTCTTTTTCTCGAGGGGAAACAGGAAAAGGTGGTGCGGGAGCTCAAAGCCAGGATGAGCCGGGCTTCCGAAGCTACAGACTATGAAAACGCGGCTAAAATAAGAGACCAGGTTCAGGCGATACATGAAGTCATCGAGGGGGAGAAGGTTGCCGCCGTCATCCGCGGCGAAGAAGATGTCATAGCCTTCGTCCAGGACGGCGACCAGGCTTATGTCCAGGTGCTATTTATCCGCAGCAATAAGCTGACCGGACGGGAAAGCTTTCTCCTGCAAGGAACACGCCAGGAAGAGCCGCGGCAAATCATGACCAGCTTTATCAAACAGTACTACTCCTCCTGTCCACAGATTCCGCCGCTTTTGCTGCTCCAGTACCTGGTGGAGGACAGGGATGTTATCAAGGAGTGGCTGAAGGGTAAAAGAGGCGCCGGTGTCGGGATTCAGGTGCCGCGCCGCGGCGCTAAGAAACAGCTGATAGACATCGCCGCCGAAAACGCCCGGCAGGGCCTGGAACAGCTCAAGATAAAAGAGATGGCCGCCACGAAGTCGATGGATGCTGCCTTAGCCGAGATTGAAAAGGAGCTTAAACTGAAGAACCCGCCTTTACGCATGGAAGCGTACGATATTTCCAACATACAGGGGAGCTCGGCGGTTGGCAGCATGGTGGTCTTCGAGAAAGGCAAACCGAAACCGGCTCACTACCGCCGCTTTAAAATAAAGACGGTCGAAGGTGCTAACGACTATGCCATGCTGCAGGAGGTACTCCAGAGACGCTTCAAGCATGGAGCTAAGGGCGGGACTTCCGCGACGGATACCTGGGCCATCCAGCCCGACCTTGTCCTTATAGACGGGGGCAAGGGACAGCTGAATGCTGCCCTTTCCATTCTGAAGGAAGTGGGCAGTACGGTGCCGGTGGCCAGTCTGGCCAAGGAAAATGAAGAAATTTTCATCCCATGGAGGAAAGAGCCTTTAGTCCTGCCCCGTTCTTCCCCCGGCCTCCAGCTTCTCCAGCGCCTCAGGGACGAAGCGCACCGCTTCGCCATAAGCTACTTCGCCAATGTCCACCGCAGGAAGACGTTTACCTCGGCCCTCGACGGCATTCCGGGCATCGGCCCACGACGTAAAAATGCCCTGCTTCGTCAGTTCGGCTCCGTCCAGAGAATCCGGGAAGCCTCCATCGATGAACTTGTCGCCGCCACGGGCATGACCCATGACCAGGCTGACAGGATAAAGGAGTATCTGTAGATATGCCCGCCAATTTGACGCCGCAGTACCTTGAAGCCGAAAAGAATTTCCGCCTGGCCAAGACCACGCAGGAAAAGATTGCCTGGCTCGAGGAGATGCTGGCGGTTATGCCGAAGCACAAGGGTACCGACCACCTTCGCGCCGACCTACGCACGAAAATAGCCAGTATGACAAAATCGCTGGATAAAAAGACGGCTACCCAGCACTCCACCACGAAGATTGAAAAAGCCGGGGCCGCCCAGATAGCGGTCATCGGCCCGCCCAACACGGGCAAATCACAAATCGTCGCCAGCATTACCAATGCCAAGCCCACGGTGGCCGCCTATCCGTACACCACCCAGACTGCTACACCCGGCATGATGAGCTTTGAGAACGTCCAGATACAGCTTGTGGACACGCCGCCTCTGGGAGAACAGCCGCCGGAGTGGTGGCTCCTGAATATCATCAGGCGGGCGGACGCCTTACTGATTGTCGTCGACCTCAGCCAGGACCCCGTAGCTCAGGCTGATGCGCTTGTGGCCGTGCTAAACGAGAAAAACATTGGACTAGGCAAAACCAGAGACGTTACCGATGATGAAGAGTACCCCGTGAGCTATAAAAAAGCGATGCTGGTGGGCAATAAGGCTGACCTGGACGTAGGCGGTAATAACTTCCGGGCTTTGCAGGGTTGCTACGGGGAGCAGCTGCCCGCGATAGCGATAACGGCCATTAGCGGAAGGCTGGACGAGCTCAAACAAAAGATTTTCCAGATGCTGGATGTTATACGGGTATATACCAAGGAACCAGGCGGCAAGCCTGATATGACCGACCCGATAATACTGGAAAGGGGCAGCACGCTGGAGATGGCTGCCGCCTCCATACACAAGTCGTTTGCCCAGCGTATGAAGTACGCCCGTATCTGGGGCTCCGGCAAGTTCGACGGCGTGGCAGTCAAACGCGACCACATCCTACAGGATGGAGATATTATAGAACTGCATTTGTAGGATACTAGAGTAAAAACTATCTAATCGCCGCCGCCAGCCCGTGCTCTTCACCTAAACATCTCTAGCTTGACCTCTTAAGCTGTATCCGATATATTGGAACTGGGTATTCTCTACCAGAAGGAGCTTGTCCGAATCATGAAAATCGCCGTTCAACTCGATTTCGATGGCACCGTCACCGTAGAAGACGTCAGCTTCCTCCTGCTGGACACATACGTCGGCAGCCGGTGGCGCGATTACCTCAAGGAATATACCTCCGGCAGGATTCCGGTGGGCACCTTTAACAAGAAGGTGTTCGGCATGATGAAAGCCGATAGAAAGACCATGACAGACCTGGTTTTACATAGCGACCGTGTGAAAATACGCCCCGGCTTACGCGAGCTTATGGATTACTGTAAACGGAAAGGCTTTAAAGTCGTCATCGTCAGCAACGGCCTTGTTTTCTATATCGAAGCCATCCTGCACAGTCTGGGGATAGACGGATTGGACATATATGCCGCGGAAAACGTCTTCCATCCCGGTGGCATGAAGGTCAGGTACATCGGCCCGAACGGTACCGAGCTGGAGGTCGGTTTTAAAGAGGCATATACCGAGCTATTGCGGAAAAAAGGCTATAACGTCATCTATGTGGGCAACGGCACCTCGGATATCTATCCGTCCCGTCGCGCTCGCTATGTTTTTGCCACTGCTGACCTTCTGGAACGCTGCCGTGAAGAAAGGCTGGAGTGCTTTCCTTTCACCGATTTCCATGATGTCATCAGGGGACTGGAGACCCTGGAGCTTAACTAGGCTATTTTAAGAATGATGCCTACCGGGCAGTGGTCGGAGCCCATGACCCCAGGCATGATGAAGGCATTAGTAACCGAAGGCAACAGGTTTTCACTGACGAAAAAGTAGTCGAGTCGCCACCCCACATTTCTCGCCCTCGCCCCCGACTTCATATCCCACCACGTGTACTGGTTCGGCTCTTTATTGAAGTGGCGGAAGGTATCCACGTAGCCGTGGGCGATGAGCTTGTCCATCCAGGCCCTCTCTTCGGGCAGGAAGCCGGATATTTTACTGTTTTCCTTGGGCCGGGCCAGGTCGATTTCTTTATGGGCAGTATTGACGTCACCGCAGATAACCAGCTTTTTGCCGGCAGTTTTCAGCGCGTCGGCATAATTTAAAAAAGTATCGTAAAAGGTCATCTTGTAGTTCAAACGCTCCGGGCCGCTTTTGCCATTGGGGAAATACACATCGAAGAGGGTAAATTCGGGGTACTCGGCGATGATAACCCTTCCCTCCAGGTCGAGACCGGTCTCGCCAAAGTCATACCGCACATTGAGAGGTTTCTCTTTCGTAAACACGGCCACTCCGCTGTATCCCTTCCTCTCCTTAGGGTGGTTCCAATATGATTGATAGCCCGGCGGCTCTTTCAGGTCGGCGTCAAGCTGGTCGAGATGCGCCTTGGTCTCCTGGAGACAGAGAATATCCGGGGACTCACGCTGAAGCCAATCCAGAAAGCCTTTTCCCTTGATAGCCCGGATGCCGTTGACGTTCCAGCATAATAGCTTCTTGTCTTTCATATCCGCATCTCCAGTTTGATATCGGACGTGCTTATTTATTATACTTTCAATAGGGTAGTAAATACCATAGCTGGAAAGGACACGCTTTATCTTGGAGAAAGTTTTTACCAACTGTACCGTCGGCGGCCCGGTCCTCGTCCATGTGCGGGACAAGAAAATAGTCCGGGTCCGTCCCCTCGTTCTGGATGAAAATGACGCCGCATCGTGGACTATCGATGCCGGCGACCGGCAGTTTTCGCCGCTTCGGAAGGCCTGCGTCGCCCCCTTCACCATGGGCGAGAAAGCGCGGATATACTCCGATATACGTATCAAATATCCCCTCATCAGGGAGGACTTCGACCCCAAAGGCAAACGTCACCCTGAAAAACGGGGCAAGTCGGGATACAGACGCATTAGCTGGGAAAAAGCCCTGGACATCGTCGCCGGCGAGATGAAGAGAATCAGGGAAACTTACGGGCCGGAAGCCATCATGTCCCGCGCCTCCTCTCACCATAACTGGGGCAACGTTGGCTACCGCACCTCGACATGGGCTAGGTTTTTCAATATGATTGGCTTTACCGATGTCCTGGACAATCCGGATAGCTGGGAAGGCTGGCACTGGGGCGCGACACACGCCTTCGGCTTTTTCTGGCGACTCGGTATGCCAGAACAGTATGATTTACTTGAAGATGCCTTAAAAAATACCGACCTCGTGGTGCACTGGGGCAATGACCCCGATTCGACGCGAGGTATCTACGGTGGGCAGGAGTCGGCGGTCTGGCGGCTCTGGCTGAGGCAACTGGGCAAGAAGCAGATTTTCATCGACCCCTTCTGCAACTATACCGCCACGATTCTCGGTGATAAGTGGATAGCCCCCCGTCCCGGCACAGATGCCGCCCTGGCCGAAGCTATTGCCCATGTCTGGCTGACCAAAGGCACCTACGATAAAGAATACGTCGCTACGCATACGGTCGGCTTCGAGGAGTTCAAAAAACATATCCTTGGAGATGCCTGCACGCCGGAGTGGGCGGAGGATATTTGCGATGTGCCCGCCCATACCATCAAGAGTCTGGCGCGGGAATGGGCTTCAAAGCGGACGATGCTGGCGGCCGGTTCCCGCGGCGGTGAGTCCGGCGCCTGCCGCCAGGCCTACGGCACGGAGTGGGCCAGGCTGATGGTGCTGCTCCAGGCGATGCAGGGACTGGGCAAGCCGGGCGTCAATATCTGGGGTACGACCATGGGGCCGCCCTATAATGCCGATTTTAATTTCCCCGGCTATAGCTCCTTCGGGCCGAATTTCCTGAACGGGTTCGCTAAAAACAAAGCGGTAAATCCTGTCAAGCAGCGCATCTATCGCCTGCTTATGCCGGAGGCTATCTTAAGTCCGCCCATCCGATGGCTGGGGGAGACCTTCTGCGG
>CAYQZZ010000038.1:0-20996 GCA_964422155.1 uncultured Dehalococcoidaceae bacterium
GCCACGAACAAGTTTGACAAGTCACCCGATTTTATATAGTCTAATCTATACACACAACCACAAATCGATAAAGGCCCTGAAAAGATGGAATCGGACAATCTGAATAAGACGAAGGCATATCAGTCCAGAGCAAAATCGGAGAAGCAGCAGTCTGAGGTCCTGGTATTAAGTCGTATCTCGGCAGCGTTGAGCGGTCTCTGGGACCTAGATGCTATCCTCGGAGTCGGCCTCGATAGTGCCCTGGATATCATGAAAGGGACTATCGGAGAAATCCTGCTCATCGATGAAGATACCAAGGAGCTCTCCCGCCTTGTCCACCGGGGCTTGAGCAAAGAGTTTGTCGAGAACATACGCCTTAGCCTGGGCGAAGGAATTACCGGAAGTGTTGCCCAGAGCGGCAAGGCTGTCCTCTTAGAAGACATTTCCTCCGACCCGCGCGCGGCACATCGCGACTTGATTCGCGCGGAAGGCTTAAAGGCGTTTATCTGCGTTCCTCTCCGAGCTAAAGAAAGAGTTTTAGGTGTCCTTAATGTGGCCAGTCTTGTGCCACGCAAGTTCACCACCAATGATATGTACCTGTTATATGCTATCGGCGACCAGCTGGGCATCGCTATCGAGCATGCCCGGTTATACGAACGGTTGAGAAAAGCCCGCGAGAGACTGCGCAACCTTGCCCGGCAAAACCTGGTGGCGGAGGAGGAGGAACGAAGGCGAATTGCCCGGGAGCTACATGATGAAACCAGCCAGTCACTATCCGGGATAGCGCTTCAGCTACAGGCGCTGATAGAAATGTCGGCTCTTTCCGGCAAACAGGACGCTGAATTTGTGGCCGGCTTGAAGAAGGTACAATCGCTGACCGTGCAGGTACACAAGGAAGTAAGTCGATTGATTTCCAATCTCCATCCGGCTCTATTGGATACGCTGGGGCTGGTGCCGGCGGTTCGCCAACATGCGGAAACCAGATTACAACCCATGGAAATGATTGTATCCGTAGAAACCAGGGGGACTGAGAGGAGGTTCCCTCCCGATGTTGAAGCCGCACTTTTTCGCTTCATTCAGGGAGCCATCGGCAACATTGCCCAGCATTCCAAAGCCAGGAATGCTACCATCGTCCTGGAATACCAGCCAGATGAGTTCTCCATGTCTGTCCGCGATGACGGGCAGGGATTCGAAGTCTCCGAAATTACCGACGTGGAGGAAAGCGGGCGGGGTCGCGGCCTGTTCAGCATGAGAGAAAGAATCGGTTTCCTTGGCGGCACGAGTGGAATTGAATCCGCAATCGGAAAAGGAACCAGAGTCTGGGCCAGAATCCCCATAGGTCAGGAAATTGGATATGCAGAAAATAAAAGTACTCGTAGTTGATGACCATACCATCGTACGGGACGGCATTTGTGCTTTACTGGCCCTGGCCGGTGATATCGAGGTGATAGGAGAAGCAATCAACGGCAGTGAAGCCCTGAATATGGTCAGAAAGCTGCAACCCGACGTAGTTCTTATGGATATAGCCATGCCCATAATGGGAGGGTTGGAAGCTACCCGCAGGATAAGCAAGGAGTTCCCGAAAACAAAGGTACTGGTTCTTACTCAGCACGATGATAAGGAATACGTTTTCCCGGTCATTGAATCCGGCGCTTCGGGCTTTATCAGCAAGGCAGGAGCATCCTCAGAACTCGCCCAGGGTATCCGTTCGGTATACCGGGGGGATTCCTTCCTTTCACCCTCGGTTACCAAGCTCCTCGTGGAGGATTACCAGCGTACTACCAGCGAACGTGCCAAACAAGACCCCTATAACCAGTTGACGGAACGAGAACGGGATATACTCAAGCTACTGGCGGAGGGGCACAGCATACAGGAAATAGCGGAGATGCTGGTAATTACGCCCAAAACAGTGGAAGGACATAAGACTAACCTCATGGCCAAGCTTGGTATCCATAATCGCATTGATTTGGTCAAATACGCCCTGCGTAAAGGTATCATAACCATCTGATATCGGCCGGTCCTACCACATACCTTCATTCTCAAGTCCCAATCACCTTCGTAGTTCCCATATCGCATTTTTTATACATCTGGTAAACAAGGGGAAATTCGGTGAAACTCAGGGGTTTTTCCTGCTGACCATCGGGGTGAAGCCCCCGTTCCTCTTTAGACCACAGGGATTTATAGTGTTATTTACAGGTGCTTCTTGTCAAGGAGGCTTACTATGGAGAAAAAACCTAAAGTTTTAATTGTAGATGACGAACCAGATTTCGTCACCGCGTTGAGAGAGACCCTGGAAAATGCAGACTATACCGTATTTGCCGCCTTTGACCGTGAACAGGCGGAGAAAGAGGTTCGCCACCAGGAGCCTGATATGATTATCCTGGGCACGATTATGCCCCGCGGAGATGCGTTCCTGTTCCATAAATGGATGAAACAGACACTGGGGTTCGGTAACCTGCCCATCATGGTTATCAATGCCCCCCCGGATAAGCAACTGCTCAAGGGGTGGCGGAAGGATGAGGGGATGCAGTGTGATGCCGAGGACTTCCTGGCCAAACCGGTTGACCCGGTAGCACTGATACCTCGCATTCAAGCACTGCTGGATAGGGCGACGAAAAAGATACGGGTATTAATCGTGGATGACCATGCTGTGGTTAGAGATGGGATTAAGTCAGTACTTGCCCTGCAGCGAGATATGCAAGTTGTCGGCGAGGCAATTAACGGCAAAGAAGCACTGGACAAGACCATAGAACTAGTACCTGATGTGGTGGTTATGGATATTGTCATGCCGGTGATGAACGGGTTAGAAGCCGCTGCAGAGATAAGCAAGAAATGTAAATCAGCCAGGGTATTAATATTAACCCAGTATGATGACCAGGAGAATATTCTAGCCAGCCGCCAGGCTGGAGCTGTAGGATTTATTCCTAAAGCGGCGGCAAGTTCCCGTCTGATAACCGGCATACGGTCAGTAGCACGGGGCGACCAGTCCTGGATAGAATCTCTGATACCATAAGAGGGCATGAGTGGAAGCAGTTACCATTACTTTAAACGGGGTGGAGGTCGGCGGCTATGCCGGAACGACGATTCTGGACCTGGCACGAGAGTCGGGCGTGTATATCCCCACACTCTGTCATGACCCCAACCTGATATCGACAGGTGCCTGCCGGCTCTGTCTGGTAGAAGATGAGCGTTCCGGCGCTTTGCTGGCTTCCTGCGTTGCCCCTATCGCACCGGGAATGGTTATCAACACCAACTCGCCCAGGGTAGTGGAGCACCGTACCAAAATCATCAAGCTCATGCTGGCCAGTCATCCCGACTCCTGTCTTGTCTGTGATAAGGGAAACCGCTGCCAACTGCGCAAGCTGGCCGCAGAAATGGGTATCGGACTCGTAGAATTTCAAAGAATCCCGCAGATGGATGTCATCGAAGAGGTCAATCCCTTTATCGAAAGAGACCTCTCCAAGTGCATTCTATGTGGTAAGTGCATCAGAGTTGACCAGGAATTGGTCGTCGAAGGGGCTATCGACTACATCCACCGCGGCACTATGACTAAACCAACGACATTGAACGATACACCGCTGGAGAAGTCCGAATGCACCTTCTGTGGAGCCTGCGTGGCTGTTTGTCCCACCGGAGCCCTTATGGAGAAGGAGAGGACATATACCGGCACAACGACCACTACAGTCACGACGGTATGCCCTTACTGCGGCTGCGGCTGCACCCTCTGTCTGGGTATCAAGGACGGTAGAGTTGTCCAGGCCCGACCATCCGGGGAGAGTCCGGTGAACCGGGGCACTCTCTGCGTTCTCGGGAGTTATGGCTATGATTTTATTCACAGTCCGGAAAGATTAAGGGTGCCTCTGGTTAAAGTGGATGGCGAGTTCAAGGAGACGACCTGGGAAGAAGCCCTGGCACGCGTAGCCACCGAATTCAAGCGAATTAAGGAAAACCATGGTGCCGATGCTTTAGCCTTCTTCGGCTCTTCCCAGTGTACCAATGAAGAGAATTATTTACTCCAGAGGTTAGCCCGGGGTGTCCTGGGCACGAATAACATCGACAATGGCAGCCGCCTTTACAACGCGGCCAGCCGTATTGGTCTGGGAGCCTCCATCGGCTACGCCGGTACGACCAGCTCGCTCAATGTCCTGGAGCGGTCGCGTTTTATTATGGTCATCGGTGCCAATCCAGAAATTTCGGCCCCGGCGGTGGGATACGCTATTAAAAGAGCTATCAAATATAAGGGAGCCGAGCTTTGCCTTATTGACCCACGCCACACCCCGCTGGCTCAATTTGCCCGCCTCTGGCTGCGCCCCAGAGTGGGCACGGATGTCGCCCTGCTG
Organism: uncultured Dehalococcoidaceae bacterium; assembly: GCA_964422155.1. Lineage (GTDB taxonomy): Bacteria > Chloroflexota > Dehalococcoidia > Dehalococcoidales > RBG-16-60-22 > JBGPRB01. Next base: position 4,320 of record CAYQZZ010000038.1, read on the forward strand.
AATGGCCTGGCCAAGATAATCATTGATGAAAAGAAACTCGATGTGGAGTTCGTCACACGCATGACAGACAACTTCGCTCCATGGGCGAGGAGTCTGGAAAGTTATACTCCCGACTACGTGGAAAAGGTGACCGGCATACCGCGGAAGGACATACAGCTGGCTGCCCGCACCCTGGCCGGGGCTGAAGAGGCAGCCATTGTCTATGGGAACGGTATTACCCAGCACACCGCCGGCACCAGCGCCGTCGTTGCCATAGCCAATCTTGCCATGCTCACCGGCAATACCGGCCGGCGCGGTGGTATCTTTGCCCTGCAACGGGAAAATAATGCTCACGGGGCCTGCGACATGGGAGCCCTTCCCGGTTTCCTGCCCGGTTACCAGAGCGCCGGTGAGATTCAAAACAGGAGGAAATTCGAGGAACGCTGGGGCAGCCGGCTCCCCACCAATGGCGGACTTGCTATTCTGGAAATGATGGAGCAGGCGAGGGAAGGAAAGCTTAAAGGCATGCTCATCATGGGAGAAAATCCGGTATTAAGCTTGCCTCAGCCGAGTCTGGTCAAGAAAGCCCTCTCCTCACTCGACTTTCTGGTGGTCACTGAAATGTTTCTGACGGAGACAACTAAACTGGCCTCGGTGGTCTTACCGGCAGCCAGCTTCGCCGAGAAAGATGGGACCTTTACTAACTTCGAGGGAAGGGTTCAGCGCGTGCGCAAAGCTATCGAGCCTTATGTCAAGAGCCTGCCCGATGGGGAGATAATACTCCGTCTGTCACAGATGCTGGGCGCTCCCATGCCCTACTCTTCGCACCAACAGGTGATGGAAGAAATCGAAGAAATGGTCCCCTTCTACCACCACGTTGCCTATACCGATGTTGATTCATCAGACATGGATTGGGCTGATGTGACAAGCGGTAGCCCGGGCACACGGCGTCTTCACAAGGGTCTGTTCCCCAGCGGTTTCGGGCGGTTCTCTCCTGTGGAATATACGCCTCCGCAGGATGTGGCTAAAGATGGTTATCCATTCACGCTGGTGGTCGGTTCCAGCCGGTATCACTTCGGCAACGGCTCGCGAAGCATGCACTCGGCACGACTTAGCAGGTTCGGCTCTAAAGCTTTTCTGGAAATCGGTAATGCCGATGCCAGAGACATGGGCATTAAAGACGGGGAAACCGTGAAAGTTGCCTCGGCCCAGGGGGAGCTATTGATAACCGCTAAAGTCGGCAACACGCTACCAGTGGGTCTATTGTATATGCCGATATCTTTCCCCGATAGCCCGGTCTACGAGCTGTTTGATACCATTCTTGACCATCAGGCCAGAACACCAGCGCTGAAATCATGTGCCGTAAGGCTGGAAAGGACTGCCGATGACCGTTAAATCGAAGAAAGCACCCAAAGTGAACCTGAAACAGGTGGAGAAAATCATCGCCGGTTACCGGGGTCAAAAATGGGCGCTGATACCTCTGGTTCAGGAGATTCAGGAAAAGGTTGGCTATATTCCACCCGAGGTGATACCCGCCATCGCCGATGCGGTCGGACTGTTCCCCAGCCAGGTACAGGGGGTAGTAAGTTTTTACGCTCAGCTTTATACCGAGCCCCGGGGCAAAAACATCGTCAGGGTCTGCCGGGGTACCGCCTGTCATGTGCGCGGCGGCAAATCAATCCTAAAGCTGGTCAAACAGCACCTGGGCCTAAACGAAGGAGAAACCACCCCTGATATGGAATATACCTTAGAAACGGTCGCCTGTATCGGCGTTTGCGCGCTGGCCCCGAACATCATGATTAATAAAGAAGCCCACGGTAATATGAATCCGAAAAAAGTAGCTCGATTGTTCAGCAGGAGCGAGAAGGAGTAGTATGGCGCCAAAGCGTACGGTATTCGTCTGCCGGGGCACCGGATGTGTCTCCGGAGGCGGCGATGCCATCTACGAAGCCCTGAAAGCAGAACTAATAAGACAGGGTGTGACCGGAGCCGGGATTGATTTCACCGGCTGCCACGGCTTCTGCCAGCAGGGACCTAATGTCGTGGTCGAACCCGATGGCATTTTCTATACCCACGTTGATGTGGAGGATACTGCCGATATTGTGTCATCGCACCTCCGGGACGGTAAACCGGTTGAGCGCCTGTTCTACCATGACCCTGTGACCAATCAGGCGATACCGCACTATTCTGATATTAGGTTCTATCAGGGGCAGGAGCGCGTCGTCCTGCGTAACTGCGGGCACATTAATCCCGAACGTATCAGCGACTATATCGTACGGGGAGGATACCAGTCGCTCAAAAAAGTTATTTTCACGATGAAGCCAAAAGAGGTTATCGAGGAAATCAAGCGCTCCGGCCTGCGGGGGCGGGGAGGCGCTGGCTTCCCCACCGGCACAAAGTGGGAATTCTGCCACAACGCCCCCGGCGACCAGAAGTATATGATATGCAATGCCGATGAAGGCGACCCTGGTGCGTTCATGGACCGCTCCATTCTGGAAGCTGACCCGCATGCCATCCTGGAAGGGCTGGCGATTGCGGCCTATGCCATCGGCGCCAGCGAAGCTTATATCTACGTCCGTGCCGAGTACCCCCTGGCCGTGACCCGACTGCGCACGGCGCTCGGACAGTCACAGGAGAAAAATTTTCTGGGAAATAGCATCCTCGGTACCAATTTTAACTTAACAGTACATATCAAGGAAGGCGCCGGCGCTTTCGTCTGCGGTGAGGAGACCGCGCTGATAGCCTCCATTGAAAGCCGACGGGGCATGCCCCGTCCCCGTCCACCCTTCCCGGCCAATTCCGGCCTGGACGGTAAACCCACCATTATCAATAATGTCAAGACCCTGGCCACTGTCCCGGTTATTATCGAAAAAGGCGCTGCCTGGTTTGCTGGAATCGGCACGGAGAAAAGCAAGGGCACCGCCGTGTTTGCCCTCACCGGTAAAATCGCCAACAGCGGACTGGTCGAGGTGCCAATGGGGACGCCGTTATCCCACATCGTCTATAAAGTTGGGGGAGGCATACCGCGGGAGCGGCGACTCAAGGCGGTACAGACCGGCGGCCCTTCGGGAGGCTGCATTCCCGCCCGTTTCATCGAATCACCCATCGAGTACGAAACACTGGCCAAGCTGGGCTCGATTATGGGCTCCGGCGGCATGGTAATTATGGACGAGGCTAACTGCATGGTTGAAATCGCTCGATACTTCCTGAGTTTCACGCAGGCGGAGTCCTGCGGTAAATGCACGCCCTGCCGGCTAGGCACCCGGCAGATGCTGGAGATACTGACCCGAATTACCGAGGGCAAAGGGCGCGACGAGGATATAGATACCCTGCTTTCTATCGCCAAAACGGTCAAGGAATGCTCGCTCTGCGGACTGGGGCAGACGGCCCCAAATCCGGTTATATCCACCATAAACTACTTCCGCGACGAATATGAGGCGCATATCAAGGAGAAGAGGTGCCCGGCCGCGGTCTGCGAAGCTCTGATGATATCCCCCTGCCAGCATACCTGTCCGGCGGGCATCAATATCCCCAAGTACGTGGCCCATATCGCCGCCAGCGAATACCGGGCAGCCATTGAGACCATCAGGGAACGTAATCCTTTCGCCGCCGTCTGCGGTCGCATCTGCAATCACCCCTGCGAAGGCAGGTGCCGCCGCGGTGAGCTTGACGACCCGGTAGCCATCAGGACACTGAAGCGCTTCGCAGCCGACTGGTACGTTGAACATGGCTCGGAGATGGGCGGGATTGAACCATTCCCGCAGACAAAGAAGCAAAAGGTGGCTGTGGTGGGAGCCGGGCCCACTGGCCTGGCCTGTGCCTATTTCCTGGCGCAGTCGGGCTACCCGGTCAAGGTATTTGAAGCCCTCCCCGTAGGCGGCGGCATGTTATCCGTGGCGATACCGGAGTTCCGCCTGCCGCAATCCTCCATCCAGCAGGATATCGATTACATTACACGGCGGGGAGTGGCGATACAATATAATACCCCGATTAACGTAAATTATACGGTGGAGGACCTGCGCAAGGACGGCTTTAATGCTGTCTTTATCGCCGCCGGCGCCCAGCGTAGCCAGCGTCTGGGCATTCCGGGGGAAGTGGAAGATATAGAAGGACTCTATTACGGGTTGAGATTCCTGCGGGATGTACGGCTGGGCCGCCGGGTAAAGGTCGGCAAACGGGTAGCTATTATCGGTGGTGGCAACGTAGCCCTCGATGCCGCCCGGACATCACTGCGCCTCGGTGCCGAGGAAACCAGCATCTACTACCGACGTTCTCGCGATGAGATGCCGGTGTCAGACGTGGAGTACGATGATGCCGTAGCCGAGGGCGTCAGGATTAATTTTCTCGTCAGCCCGATAAGGGTAACCAGCGCCGACTGGAAGGTAACCAGCCTGCAATGCACCCGCATGAAGCTGGGAGAACCCGATGAAAGCGGCCGGCGGCGACCCATCCCCATTACCGGCTCTGAGTTCACCACCGAAGCTGATACGGTCATTGCAGCGGTGGGGCAGGCCCCTGACCTTTCTTTCCTGCCTCCCGATAGTGCCCTGGAACGTACCAGATGGGAGACACTGGTTGTCAACAGCAATTCCCTGGCTACCAACGTCGCCGGGGTTTTCGCCGGCGGCGACTTCGTTACCGGACCGGGTATGGTTGTCGATGCCATCGCCGCCGGGAGGAGGGGGGCCATCGCTATCGACAAGTACCTCAGGGCCGATGCTTCACGGGTGGAAATATACGAACGCAAGACCGGTGTTGCCGCCGCGGTCGGTGCCCTGGAACTTGAGGAAACATGGGAGACAAAACCGAGGACAGGAGTGAAGACGCTGCCGCTGGCCGAAAGAAGGTCCAGTTTTACAGAAATAGAACTCGGCTTTTCCGAGGATATTGCGATTCGAGAGGCAAAGCGGTGCCTGCGGTGTGACCTGGAGGGCTGAGAAACAAATGTCATTCTGAGTCTCGATGCAATCGGGACGAAGAATCCGTTTACTATCAGGAAGGATACGGATCCTTCGCTGCGCTCAGGATGACAATAACAAATAATCTTGGGAGGGGCTCGTTATGAAATCTATAACCAGGCAGAAATCAAAAGAAGAGATTCAACAGGGCCTCAAAGGTCTGGAGAGAGTCTTTATTATCGGCTGCGGCACCTGCACCACGATGACCAAGACCGGTGGTATCGACCAGGTTGTCGAGATGAAGGGGCGTCTTCAGGAGATGGGCAAACGTGTCACCGGCTGGGCGGTTATAGCCACTGCCTGCGATGACATGACCGAGGCCGCGATGAAAGAAAATGAACAGTACATTCGCAGCGCCGATGGTATTCTTTCGATGAGCTGCGCTCTGGGAGTGCACCGTATGAACCTCTACATAGGCAAACCGGTGATTCCGGCGGTGGACACCCTTTTTATCGGCGTGGAAGAAAGTCCCGGCTACTTCCGCGAGGCCTGCGCCCAGTGCGGCCAGTGTCTTCTGGGTGAAACGGCTGGCATCTGCCCCATCACCGCCTGTCACAAGGGTCTGGTCAACGGTCCCTGCGGCGGCACCAACAACGGCAAGTGCGAGGTGGATAAGGAAAAAGACTGCGCCTGGACACTCATCTATAACCGGCTGAAAGAGCAGAACAGGCTCGACCTGATGCGCCAGTATCATCCGCCCCGGAATCATCATATCGTACTTAAACCGAGAGCCATCAAAATTCTTTGATGAGGCAAGGACAATGTATCACATTTCCAAGAAGCTCTTGACTCCGATGGTCATAAGAGTTTTTTAAGGGGGTAAGGACAATGGTTTCACGCTTTAAAGAAACCCTTAACTCCGGCAAGTTTGTGATTACCAGCGAGGTTGCTCCGCCCAAAGGGACGAACCTGGAAAAGATGCTGCACCATATCGACCTTCTCAAGGACAGGGTGGATGCGATTAATGTCACCGACCACCAGAGCTCGGTAATGCGCTTTCCTTCTATAGGGGGTTGCCTGGCCATTAAAGAGCGGGGGGGCGAGCCCATTTTGCAAATGACCTGCCGCGACCGCAATCGTATGGCTCTGGAGGCTGACCTTCTCTTCGCTTACAGTCGGGGTATAAGAAATGTCTTATGCCTTACCGGCGACGCCGTGCCGGTGGGCGACCATAAAGAGGCTAAAGGAGTCTTCGACCTTGATTCTCTGCAACTGCTAAAGGCAATCCGCCAGATGGCATCCGGCCAGGACCTGGGGGGCAATAAACTCGACGGGGCGGTAGAGTTCTGCATGGGAGCTATCGTCACCCCAGAGGCAAAGCCCATCGAGCCGCAGATGATTAAATTCGAAAAGAAGGTCGAGGCGGGTGCCGAGTTTTTCCAGACCCAGGCAATCTATGACCTGGAAAACTTCAGCAAGTTCATGCAATACGCCCGACGTCTTAATGCGCGGGTACTGGCTGGCATCGTCCTGCTGTCATCGGCGAGGATGGCTAAATACATGACGGAAAATGTTCCCGGCATCTTCGTTCCCCAGGACCTGATTGATGAGTTATCTAAGACCCCTAAAGAACAGATGCTGGCCAAAGGGATTGAGATTGCCGGACGAACGATTGCTGCCCTGAAAAAGAACGCTACTTGCGATGGCGTCCACATTATGGCCATCGGCCGGGAGGAAGTTGTTCCCGATATCCTGGCCGCGGCTGGACTCTAGGCCGTTTTCAATGGATATGGCACTCTTTAGATTTTAAGCCTTCGCCCGCACCTGGTGCAGAGAATACTATCATCTGGAAAACCGGGCGGTATCTTCCATTTGGCGCCACAATTGCAGTCGACGGTTCGATATTTGTTCAGGCGCAGCATCACATCCGTAACTTCGCGGGTTCGTGCCACCTTCTCAGAGGTAGACTCCACACCTCCCGGCTCAGCCAGTGAAGCAGACCTGACGCTTACGGCTCCCGCGCCAGCAATTGCCGCTGTCGAGAGAATACCCTTTCCCGAAGAATGAACCTGGCGGTAAGCCTTTTCATATTCGCTGAAAGAAGCGCCGCCCGCCATGGCCCGCAGGATACGCACCCTCTCCGAAATGGGCGGATGGGTACTGGTGAGGTCGGAGGCTTTTATTCCCTCTTTGTGCAAAGGATTAATAATGTACATGGGTGCCGTAGCCTGGTTGGCTGATTTCAATTGCTGGGTTGAGGCACCAAGCTTTTCCAGGGCCGATGCCAGCCCTTCCGGATAGCGCGTGTACAGTGCTGAAGAGGCATCCGCCAGATACTCCCTCTTTCGGGAAATGGCATAGTAAATAAGCTGGGCTAATATCGGCGCTAAAATCATCAGAATAAGACCGACCGCCAGAATAACTATCTGTACCATCCCGGCGCTATTGCCGCTACTTGAAGAACTCCTTCTTGAGCCGGCCATGCCGCCAAAGAGAAGAAAACGTGATGCGTACCATGCCAGTATGACGATAGTACCGAGCATAACGCTACATATCGCCATGAGGAGGACATCCCGGTTTTTAACGTGCGAAATTTCGTGGCCAATAACCCCCTGTAATTCATCACGGTTGAGCTTCTGCAACAGTCCCGAAGTAATAGCCACCGAGGCTCTACTGGGGTCGCGGCCGGTAGCAAAAGCATTCAGTGCCGGGTCGTCAATGATGTAAACATCGGGCACTTTCTCCAGACCGGAGGCTATTTTCATCTCCTCAACAACATTGTAGAGACGAGGGTAGTCATCAGGGCCGATTTTTCTCGCCCGCGACAGGGAAAGTAAGATGCTGTCTCCCTGATAATAGGCAATCAGGCTCATGATTGCCCAGACAATGAAAGCAATAAGTAGTCCACCAATGCCGTTACCAATAAAGTATAGTCCCAGGAAATAGCCGAGCAACAGCAATAACACGGCTATGGCCGCGACAAGTGCTGCCGACCTTATTTGATTCGACTTTATCTGTTCCCACATGGTTTAATTACTTCTCGGTTTAGGTAAAACTGACCTTGGGAGCCTCTCTCTGCTCAGGTACAGTAACTTCAAAGAACTCACCCGCTTTGAAGCTGAACATACCAGCGATTATATTGGAAGGAAACATTTGTGTTTTGTTGTTATACTTCAGCGCCGAATCATTGTAAAACTGCCGCGAGAAGCTTATCTTATTTTCGGTTGATGTCAGCTCTTCCTGCAAAGCAAGGAAATTCTGGTTGGCCTTTAATTCAGGATATGCCTCGGCGACAGCCAGTAGTCTACCCAGAGCCATGCTGAGTTCACCTTCGACTTTGCCTCTTTCGGCGGCGCCGGCTGAAGAAGCCTTCTGGGCGAGATTACGAGCGTTGGTTACCATTTCAAACGTTTCACGCTCGTGCTTAGCGTAACCCTTGACCGTCTCCACCAAATTTGGGATAAGGTCATGGCGCCTCTTAAGCTGAACGTCTATCTGCGCCCAGGCGTTTTTTAACTGATTACGCAGGCCCACCAGGCCATTGTAATTGCCGGCGAGGATGGCTAAAAAGATAACAACGATGGCAATAATAATCCAGACCCAAAACTGCATAGAACACCTCCTATTTTTATTTATTCAAACAGCGCAGTAAACAAAATTATTTATTAATGTCATTCTGAAAGAGTCCCGACCCAGTCAGGACGATTGAAGAATCCGTCCTTGAAGCGAATGGTTACGGATTCTTCGCCCTTCAGCGGAAGGGCTCAGAATGACAGTAAAACCTTTCAAAAAATCTCATTTTATCCTGTTGCTTTTTATCTGTTTTTATTTCTGAGACTTAAAAACTTCTCCAACGAAAGCTAAAACATCCTGATAAGCAGCTTCCCCCGGTGTTTTCCCCGCTAACTTCTTCAGCAGGTGATTAACCTCACCGCTATCAAACCAGATGCCATGCCCGCCGCGGCAAATGTCAATCATTATTTTTTTATCCTCATCGATATAAGATTTTTTCATTTTCCGGCGGCAAATAGGGCATTTCCGTTTCTTTTCCGATGAAACGGCTTCCGGAGCACTAATAATGCTATCCAAAAAACTCTGATAGTGCCCGAGACCAGCCGATTCCAGTAACAACTCGAGCTCTCCGGAATCAAACCAGACGCCCCTGCAAGCGGGGCAATTATCAAGCTCGATATTATTAAACTCGACTATCAGCGTCTGGCTCCGACACACCGGGCATATCATGACATTACACCTTCAATTATAATTGTACGTTTATCCCATATTCCTGTCAAAAAACTCCATATAATACTATATTTTTACCTGGGAGGACCGCCAAACATCGGCATTTTATCCGGCGGCCAGAGCTCATCGGCGATATCTTTCAGGCCCAGTTCCAGCAGTTTCATCCGGCTCGGCCTGGTGGTAACACGGTCCCAATCAAGGCCGCCAAGGTTCCAGTAAGCCTGCGCCTCCATATCCGTCGAGACCCCGACGAGCGGCCCTTCCTTCTGAGGTGGTCGACCGATAATCCTGGGATGTACGAACCGCTGCAACGGATTATCACCTTCACGCAGGGTAAAGGCATGCCTCATGTTGGCAATCCTCTCACCGCACTTGAGCAGTTCTCCCATAGAGCGGTCCCACCCGGTGACTGCCTTTAAGAAACCAGCTATGTATTTCGGCGGATTGCCGGCCATGCCGCCATGCATGCAGAGTCCGGCGGCGCTGTTAACATACTGCATGAACTGGCTGGGTCCAAAACCAGTAGTGTGGCGGCCCGGGGTAGCATCCATGTGGTACATGGCGGTAGTCATCCTTTCGCCGAAGAAACCGCCCTTGGGGTCGTGCATTCCCAGTTCCTGTCCCGCGATATGTACCGCGAATTTCTCAGCTCCTTTACCGATTCTTTCCGCAGCCTTCTTTACTCCATCAGCCAGGACGTCACCGAAGCCTTCCCGCTTCACCATCTTCTCCATCATAGCGACAAGGGCCCTGTGATTGCCCCAGGTAAGCTCGATGCCATCGGTATCCTTCCTGGTGATAATGCCGTTCTCGTAGCATTCCATGGCAAAGGCGATGATGCTGCCCGCCGAGATAGTATCCATGCCGCTGCTGTTGCAGATATGGCTCGCCATAGCTATCGACTCGGCATTGGTATTGGCACAGTTCGCGCCGAAAGCGCCGATGGTCTCATATTCCAGTCGATGATTGCCGGCCGGATAATCATACTCGATTCCTTTTTTAAGACTGGCTTTACAGGCCGCCGGGCAGTGCCAGCAGCCCTTTCTCTTATCGAGGTTGGCGATTATCTTATCCTTGTTAAGACCCGAGACATCGGGCAGGTCAATGACACCAACGCCGCCCCAGTTTTTCACAGGAGTGTCGCCGCTCTGGGCGGATGTATCACCGTGCCCCCCGGTGCCATAAGTGCCAAAGCGTTCGATGAACATCTTGCCCTCGGCCAGGTGCTCTTTTCGCAGATTATTGGCTGCTTCGATATCGGCGATGGGGACCTTCATTTCGCCTTTAGCGACCACGGCCTTAAGGCTCTTGGAACCCATCACGGCTCCCAATCCGGAGCGACCGGCCGCATCGCCTTTATTGGTCATAATGCAGGCGACGCAACACATCTTTTCCCCGGCCGGGCCGATACTGGCTACCTTGGCCGTCGGACCATATTCCGCCTCAAGGGTATCCTCGGTTTCATATGTGCTTTTACCCCAGAGTTTGCCGGCATCTTTCAGCACGGCTTTTCCATTATCAATAAGGAGATAGACCGGTTTCTCTGAGATACCGGTAAAAAAGATACCATCACATCCGGCGAATTTGAGGTGCGGGCCGAAATGCCCACCGGAATTGGCATCTCCCCACCCGCCGGTGAGCGGTGATTTCGCCACGGCGCAGTACCGGGCACCAAACGTGGCGGGAGTCCCGGTAAGAGGGCCGGTGAGAAGTCCCAGTGTATTCTCCGGCCCCAGCGGGTCGACCCCACCTCTCTGCCGACTATAAAGAATCCTGGCGCCGATACCATAACCCCCGATAAAATCCAGGCAGAGGCTCTCATCAAGTGCCTCGGCTTCTATCTTCCCTGTGGAAAGATTCACGAATAACCACTTTCCCATGTAGCCTCTGGCCATCTATTTCTCCTTTTAATGTATTGCTGCCATTATACAAATAGCGCAGAAAGAGGTCAAATTACACTTACAGCAGCTTTTGTAATATCCATGTCATGATAGTATAATAATGTTAATTTATAATATTGATATGGAAAGGGATACATTATCATGCCCAAAAAAGAATGGATGGAGATGACCCCCCAGGAGAAGAGAGAACAGAGGTTTAAACAGTGGCTTAATAACTGGGAAAATAAATTCATCAATGCCGATGCTGAAAAAGCTTACAAGACGAGAGTACAGAGGCTGATTGATGTTTATAACGTGAGAGAGCCGGATAGAGTCCCGGTCAGCCTACCAATCGGCAATCTGCCGCTAAAAATGGCAGGTATTACCGCCCATACCGCCATGTATGACCCTGAAAAAGCCCTCCAAGTTGCTCAAAAATTTAATGAAAAATACGGCGCGGAGTTAGAATATACCGCCGGTCTTTATTACTCCCCGGGTCACGTACTGGATTTACTCGACTATAAACTCTACGCCTGGCCGGGACACGGTATCGCCAAAGACGGCACTACATGGCAATTTATAGAGGGCGAATACATGAAGCCGGAAGAGTATGACGACCTTATCCGCGACCCCTCCGATTTCTGGATGAGGACCTATTTACCCCGCGTCTTCGGCGTCCTTGAGCCGATGAGGATGTTCCAGCCGTTCACGAATATCACGGAGAACGTCCACGTCATGCAGACCATGCCGTTAGCCATGCCGGCGGTACAGGAGATGCTCCAGAAACTGCTGGATGTCGGCAAAGAATATCAAAAAATGATGCAGTTGATGATGAGGGGAAGCGGCGGGATGACGGGGGGATGGGCAGGAGGCTTTACAGGGTTCATGGGCGGCTTCGCCAAAGCCCCCTTCGATACCCTAGGCGATACGCTCCGGGGCACTCAGGGTATTATGACGGATATGTTCCGCCGGCCCGACAAGCTCCTGGAAGCCCTTGACGTGATAGCGGATTTGACCATCAGTACGGTTCTAAAGTCGCCCAATATCAACAGGCTGACAACCGTGACCTATCCCCTCCATAAAGGCGCGGACGGCTGGATGTCCCAGAAGCAGTTCGACACCTTCTACTGGCCGTCCCTGAAAAAGGTCATGGACGCTTTCATCAACGAGGGCCTCATCCAGAGCCTCTTTGCCGAGGGCAGCTTCAATACCCGCCTGGAGTATATAGACCAGTTCCCCAAGGGCATGGTTACCTGGTACTTCGACCGCACGGACATGTTCCGGGCGAAGCAAATCCTCGGCAAGAAATGCTGCCTCCAGGGCAACGTGCCGTCTTCCATGATAGTTACCGGTTCCCCTGAGGAAGTTAAAGAGTACTGCCGCAAGCTGATAGAAACCGTCGGTAAAGGTGGTGGTTTTATTCTGTCAGCCGGCTCCGTAGCGGATAATCCCAAACTGGAAAACCTGCAGGCGATGATGGCCGCCGTGCGGGAATACGGCGTATATCGAAAATAGATATTCAACGATAATAACCGCTTGCAAAGGAAGGCAACCGATGGCTGAGAAAAAATACGCCAGGAATATAATAGAAAAACAAAGTTAGAAGGTAGATATGGAAGAATATAGCACTATTAAAGCTCTCATCGAGGTCATGAACGCCAACGGCGTCGAGTTCGTGTTTTTCAATCCCGGTATTGATAACGTTCCCGTGCTGGAAACGATAGCCGCATATAGGGCATCGGGCAAACCAAGCCCCCGGGGTATCCTCTGCCTTGACGAGTTCGTGGCCATGACCGCCGCTCACGGCAACTACATGGCATCAGGGAGACCGCAGGTGGTCTCCGTGCACTCGGAACTGGGCACTCTACAGATTGGCGGCGCCCTGCATAACGCGCAGTGGGGAAGGGTGCCGGTCGTGTTTTTCACGGAAACTCAGGGGCCAAGCCAGCGTGTCAACTGGCACGGCGAGCCTTTCGAACAGGGGACGATGGTGCGCAACTTCGTCAAGTGGGACCACCAGCTTAAAGCTAACGAAAACATCTACGATGTTTTCCAGGAGGCTTTCCGCATCGCTACGACAGAACCGTACGGTCCGGTATATCTGACCCTGCCAAGGGAAGTCCTCTGGGGTAAGGGTAAAATTCCGGCGAAAAAATCGTCTAAACAGACCAGTAAGGAGGCAGCGCCACCGGCCGATAACAATGTCCTGAAAAAAGCGGCGGAAATACTGTTTAATGCTGAAAATCCGCTGATAGTAACCGGATATTCCGGCAGGAACCTCCAGTCCGTAGCGCTGCTGATAGAACTAGCGGAGACACTGAGCGCCCGCGTCCTGACCTCCGATATCAGGGTGAACTTCCCCAACACGCATCCTTTGGCGGCATACCTCTCTCCGGGCGCCGGTTTCGGCAATCCGCTACTGACTAAAGCCGATGTCATTTTAGCCATCGACTACGATATGCACTACGCAGCACCGCCGACCACACCGATGCCGGATGTTAAAATCATTCACATCGATATCGATACGGTGAAAAAAGGCGTGCCGTTGTGGGGCAAGAAACCCGATATCCTCCTGAAAGCCGACTCCAGCCAGGCGATACCGGCCTTGAACGAGCTAGTCAAGCAGAAACTGACTAAAGAAAAACGCGAGCAGTTTCGGAAACGCTTCAAGCTGCTGGAAACGGAGCATAAAAAGCTCGACAGCGAATGGCGCTCTTTAGCTACGAGCCATGCCGACCGCAAGCCGATTTCCGCACACTGGCTGAGTCACTGCATAGATGAAGCCATCAATGATGACACTATTATCGTGAACCAGACCATTTCACCGTCCACCATTGTCGCCCACCAGATTCACCGTACCAAGCCGGGCACGCTTCTCTCCTGCGCCGGCGGCTGTATCGGCTGGCCGTCGGGGGCGGCTCTAGGCGTAAAGCTAGCAGCGCCGGATAAGACCGTGGTCAGCCTGATGGGAGACGGCGCTTTTATCTACGGCTGCCCGGAGGCATCGCTATGGTCGGCCAGTTTCTACAAAGCCCCGTTCCTGGCCATCATCTACAATAATCAGGGTTACGGCGCCATCAAGGGGCTTTTCCGGGAAAAGTACGACGTGGACAACATGGGCGCCGATATCGCTATACCACCCGACTATTCCCTGATTGCCCGCGCCAATAACGCTTACGGGCGCATGGTGGCAGACCCCGCCGACGTTCCCAGGGCATTAAAAGACTGTCTGGCTGTAGTTCGCGGCGGTCAAACGGCCGTACTGGACGTTAAATTAGAGCCGGTATAGTCAAAAAATTATATCGGTTTCGTAAACAATAGATTTATTTTATCCCAGGCGGCGCGTTCAGCCTCGTAGGGTGCCGCTTCAACGCGAGTATTCTTATCCAGAACCATCGTCATACGTTGTTTACCATAGACAGGCCACTTGCTAATGCTTTCGCAACTGGGGTCGCCGGTGCGGGCAAACGCCACACAGGAATCCTCTATCTTCACGGCAAGGCTTTCTACTTCCGGTCCAGATCCGGAGAAATTAGCATCAAGATTTCCAAAAAGGAAAGGATTATCTAATCCGTGCATGGCACCCAGAGCACCGCCCATCGCGGGTGACTTATAGGTAAACAGGTAGTTATAGGCAGGTACACCCTGGTCACGCTGGGCCTCGATGAGGTGAATGGTAGGCATCCGGAACATCATGTCGGTGTTAATAGTTCCCAGAATCTCAGGTGGGGTAGCGGTATTACCGCGTTTTTTCAGAGCATCACGATAGGCTTTTATCAGTCCCGGCACAAAATCGGGCGGCAACATACTATTTAAACGCTTGACCATGCCCGCCTCATCCATATTACGCATGCGCGGGTCCCCCACATTCATACCCTTCATTTCATCCAGGGTATTGCCTGCCATTAAAATAACGTTTTTAGCTGAACCATTTCTGATTGCCTTGATGGGCCAGTCCGGAAGAATCTTCCCGTCAACAACCGGCTGGAACGGCGTTGCCCTGTATTCAGCCTCACGAAGCCTCATCCCCAGTTCCTGTTGACCTTCGAGTAGTCTCTGTGTTTTCAGCGCCCGCAACGCATCGACCTCCTTGCCACTCAGGCCGAACACCTTAATGTATTGTTCGGATATCTTAACCGCATCGCTCAGCGCTCCTACCGTGTTGGCGGCACCGCTCCGGTTAAGAGCCTTGTGGAACTTACCCCGCGCTGACGGCATACCCAGCATGGTGCCGATACTCATGCCGCCGGCGGAAAAACCGAAGACGGTAACATTATCGGGATTACCACCGAAACCAGCAATATTGTCATGCACCCATTCCAGCGCCGCTACCTGGTCCAGCAGGCCTTCATTGCCGGTGGCCGGTATTCTACCCCCCGTGATTTCTTTCAGGTTCATAAAGCCCAGGGCACCCAGCCTATAGTTAATACTGACCAAGACAATATCGCCGCGCCTGGCCAGCTTACCACCTCTTATGACCGGCTCGGTACCGGAACCAATGATAAAAGCGCCGCCGTGTATCCAGACCATTACCGGACGGCGGGCATCGTCCAGACCGGGCGTCCAGATATTCAGAAAAAGGCAATCTTCATCCTGTGTTTGCTCTTCAAAAATAACTCCGGGGGGAGGAAAAGGCATCGGGTTTTGCGGCGCAATTGAACCGAATTTCTTAGCCGGGCGCACGCCGTCCCACGGCTTTACCGGCTGCGGCGGCATCCAGCGCAGCTTGCCAACCGGCGGCGCCGCGTAAGGAACACCTTTGAAAACATAAAGCCCATCCTCAAAGCTCCCCTCGATTTTCCCGGACTTCGTCTTAACGATGGCCTGCTTTTTAGTGCTCACAGATTCCTCCTTAAAGTATATTCCATAATGTCTTATGAGTTTTAAAGGTATTTTCTTGCCTATTTACACTTTGTTATACTAAGAGATAGCAACCAGTGTCTATCCCTTTGATACATAATTCTGCCACAAGAGCTTTGGTAACTGCAAATGACTGGTTCTTTAAAGTATCCGCGAAATTATCGGAAATCTTGCAGTAGATTTGAATAACCTGTTACGTTTTGTATATCATTATTATATAATAACAGGTGTATTGCACATGATATTAATGATATTCCTACGTTTTGATTATATATTATTGACAATTACTGTGCATTATGATAATCTGGTCTTGAGGTATGGAAAATGAGATGGGGGATGGTCGTAGATTTATCAAGGTGTGTGCGGTGCTACGCCTGTGTGGCCGCCTGCCGAATCGAGCATTTTCTGCCGATGGGTATGTCCTGGCCAAGGCTGGTAGCGCTGGATACAGGCGGTGACAACCCGGCAGTATCAACTTATTCGGTCCGATGCAACCATTGTAAAGAGGCGCCCTGCGTCGAGGTATGCCCTACCGGCGCCACCCAGCAGCGCGACGATGGAATCGTATGGATTGACCAGGATAAATGCGTCGGCTGCCGCTACTGTGTCATTGCCTGTCCCTACCAGAACCGTACCTTCCTTTCGAAAGACAAGGACAAAGGCTTTTTCCCGGGGAAAGCGCCGACAAATTTTGAGAAAGCGGGCAAGAAGCTATATACACATCAGGTCGGCACAACGGAGAAATGCAACTTCTGCGCGGAGAGAATTGACGCCGGGCTGACTAAAGGCCTGCGACCGGGAATCGACCGCGAGGCCAC
>CAYQZZ010000039.1:0-19778 GCA_964422155.1 uncultured Dehalococcoidaceae bacterium
GGCCAGTGGTGCGGCATAGAAACGACGCCGGCCAGTATCGTATCGGTGACATTGGCCTTCATCCTGATGCTGCCGCGCGGCGAGCTGACTGTTACCGTATCGCCGGACTTTATACTGCGGGGGGAGGCATCGGCGGGATTAATATCCACCAGCGGGTCGGGCATTAGTTTGCGCAGTCGCGGGATATTGCGGAATTGCGAATGGGTATAGGCCATGACTCTGGCCCCCGAGGTCATTACCAGCGGGAAAGACTTCATCAGGTCGGGCCGGCTGAGCGGACTCTCCGGTGGCTCTTTATAGGTCGGGAGCGGGTCGAGGCCGTGTTCCGTGAGCGTGGCGCAGGCTATTTCCACCTTGCCGGAGGGCGTTTGAAATCCTGTTTTTTCGTAGTGTTTATCCGGCCTTGTCTGGCTTGGCAGTTTTATGCCCTCGGGGTGCTGCTGCAGGTCGTTAAACGTTATTTTCATCGGTTCCAGTATATGATTGACGCATTTCCCGAAATCGCCATGCCAGAATAAATCCCCGAAGCCCAGCCTTTTAGCCAGTTCGGAATAGATATCCCACTCCGTCCGGCATTCGCCCACGGGGTTGATGGCCGGCTCTATCAGCTTGACATAGCCGCCGTAGTCGGTCAGGAGGATATGCCTTTCCAGCCAGGATGCTATGGGCAGGACGATGTCGGCAAGCTGCGTGCCGGGAGTCTTAAAATATTCGGTCACGGTAATAAAATCGAGCTTCTTGAGGTTCTCAGCCATCCGTTGTGAGTTGGCGAAGAACTGGATATCCAGTCCTGAGGAGAAGAGGGCTTTGATAGGGTAAGGCTGGCCGCTCTCAATCTGGTCGGCGATGGCGTTAGATTGCATTTCCCGGTAAAGTTTCGTCCATATCGGGAACCGTTTTGACCCTACTCCTGGCGGCATATCGGCGACTCTATCGTGCAGGGTAATGTCATTCGGTTGGTGATTGGAATGGGCGCCCGACCTGTTACCGCCAGCGATGTCAATGTTACCGGTTATCGTAGCCAGTAGAATTACCGCCCGGTGGTTCTGTACTCCGTTGCCGTGATGGGTAGTGCTGTTGCTGCTCAGGTGGAGCTTGGCCGGTTTCTGTGTGGCGTAGAGAAAGGCTGCCTCCCTGATTCTGGCGGCAGGCACCCAGGTTATCTTTTCCACGCGTTCGAGGGGGTATTCCTGCGCCAGCTTTTTCAGGCCATCGAAGCCGACCGTCCACTTCTCGACGAATTCTTTGTCGTATAGATTTTCGTTGATGATGATATTCATCATACCCAGCGCCAGAGCGCCATCTGTGCCCGGACGCAGCTGCAGGTGGATATCGGCTTTAGCGGCTATAGTGGTACGGCGGGGGTCAACCACGATAAGCTTGACACCCCTCTCTTTAGCCTCCAGGTTTTCCTGCCAAACTCCCGGTGAGGAAATGACACCAGCCCCCCATATCAGCTTACATTTCGTTTCTGGTTCTAAAGTGCCGCTTGAGCCGGCCATGTAAGAATAGTCGGGGCCGTAGGTCAGGTTAGAGGCTATCCAGGTGCCGGAAAAACAGTTGCTGCTCTCGGTGCAGTAGTTAGGCGAGCCGAAGGCGTGAGTCAGGCGGTGAAAATAGGGGCGTGGCTCTTTGGTGTAAGCAATCCAGAACACGACCGATTCCGCCCCATATTTGTCTTTGACCGATTGAAGGTTGTCGGCGACGGTGTCCAGCGCTTCGTCCCAGGAAACACGCTCCCATGAGCCGTTTCTCCGCTTGCCGGTACGCTTTAAAGGGTATTGCAGGCGGTCGGGATGGTAAACAAAGTCCAGCTGTGCTTTCCAGCGTGGGCAGTGGGCTACCCTGGGGTCGGCGATGTCAATCTTTACGGCTTTGCCGTTCTGGACGTGGATTCTCGTCGGGCAGGTCATCGTGCACATGTAGCAGATACCGTCTTTTACTTCCACTGATTTTGCCATCTCTTTATACTCTCCAATCTTTACGCTATCAGGTGAGTTGATTTCATATTTTTATTCCGGTTTTCTTTTATTATAACAGGCTTTTTGCGTGTAACAAAATATTCCAGATGTCTGGTGTGTGTGGTATAATCTAAGAAGTATTAAAGGAGATATAAAGGCTGGAAGTAATAGAGATAGCCCGCAGAGCTGTAGAAATAGCCAGCGATAAGCAGGCCGATAATATCGTGTTGCTGGACATGCGTGATTTATGCAGTTTTACGGACTATTTTGTTATCTGCACCGGTGAGAGCGCACGGCAGATTAGTACCATCAATGATGAAATCGAGAAGGACTTGAAGCAAGAGGGCGTTAGGCCTCATCACCATGAGGGAACGCTGGATTCAGGATGGCTCCTGCTCGATTACGGTGACGTTATCGTACATATTTTCGGGGCAGCCGAACGCGAATACTATAAACTCGATGAACTCTGGCATGAAGCTAAAGCGGTGCTCAGGATTCAGTAGACTTTGGCCTGACCCGCCTATCCAAAAATCTCTTTTTTCGTAAAGAATATGGCTATCTCTTTTTCCGTGTTTTCCGGCGAGTCGGAGGCGTGGGTGGAGTTCCGCTGGACGTCCAGTCCGAAGTCTTTCCGTATCGTTCCTGCCGCGGCCTTGGCTGGGTCGGTGGCGCCCATTAGTTTCCTGATTCTCTCCACGGCCCCCTGCCCTTCGAAAACGGCGGCCACAATCGGGGTGGATATGATATATTCCACCAGGTCTTTGAAAAATGGTTTCTCTCTGTGGACGGCATAATGTCGTTCCGCCAGGGCTTTATCCATGTGCAGCATCTTGAGTGCCACCAGCTTTAGTCCTTCTCCTTGAAGGCGCCCGATGATGGTGCCGGCCAGTCCTCTCTGCATGGCATCGGGCTTGATAAGAACCAGAGACCTCTCCATTATCAACTCCTTATGATGAATATTATGAAGGTTGTCTGCTAACCTGCCTTATTCGGGTGAAAGAGACCGACCAAATCGGCAATAGTGACAGCCTCCAGCGTGTCCACGATAAGGTCGGCCTTCTTCAAGCTTTTTCTGGGGTGGCTATTGGTAACCGCGACGCATTTCATGCCGGCCCGTTTGGCGGCGGCCACTCCGGCGATAGCGTCCTCGATGACAGCGCAGTTGCCGGCTTGCACTCCGAGTTTTTTAGCCGCCAGCAGGAATATCTGCGGGCTGGGCTTACCCTCCGCTACCTCCGTGCCCCAGGCAATGGTCTGAAAGCAGTCTTCTATGCCCAGCCCCCGGATAATAATTTCGATATTCTCCAGAGGCGCCGAGGAGGCTATAGCCGACTTTACGCCATGTTCTTGGAGCGACTTTATCAGTTCTATCGCTCCGGGCAGCGGCCTGATATTGTCGGCCACCCGGCGGCGATAGTTTGCCTGTTTTTCTCTGGTAATAGCCTCGAAATCCTCCGATGATATATTTTCGCCGAGGGCAAATCTGATAATAGTATCGTGTCTCTGTCCGAAAAGGCGCATGAAGTCCTCTTTTCTGAAGTTCACGCCCCTTTTCCCGAGGACATCCTCCCAGGCCCGGTAATGATAGTCGGCGGTATCGGCAATGACCCCGTCCAGGTCCCAGAGCACCGCTTCAAGGCGGGTGTTAGACATGGTTCCGGTTCTCCCTGACGATATCAACTTCCCCCGCCTTGTTTTCCGCGATAAACTGCTTGGCCGTGCTTTCGGCGATTACGGTGCCGTCTTTCAGGCATGCCTGACCGGCGGTCTCGATGAGTTTTTTCCTTTGCCGGGTTATCCAGGCGGTAATGACCAGCGGCACCTCCACCTTGACCGGTTGTCTGAGCCTGATATTGATGCTGGCGGTCAGGCAGGTGTTGCCCGTGGCATAAGCGATATTGCTCATCGCCTCGTCGAGTAGGCAGCCCAGGATACCGCCGTGTAAGAGCCCCGGCCATCCCTGGTGAAGTTTATCCGGCGTAAATTCGGTTCGAATTACATCCCCCTCTCTGGTGAAATTCAGTTTCAGCCCGATGGGGTTATTTTGCCCGCACCCGAAACAGAATGCCTCATTCAGGTCGGTATTGAGAGTGACTTTCGGTATGAATGCCATGATTGCGTCTCCATTTTGTTCTTATGAGTTTATTTGGCAATGTTATTCTGCGTCCTTCCTCGGAAGGCTTCGACTGAAGGATGACAAAGAATCTCACGGATTCTTCGCTTCGCTCAGAATGACATTTGTTAGTTTCTAAACGACCTCGTCTTATGATTAAATTTTTTAAAAGTGTCGCCATCCCGTCCTGCTTATTTTGACGGGTTTACCTTTGGCATCAAGCAGGCTTATTTTACCCGGCTCGCCGGTAATGATTTCACCAATGGCGGTTACCGGATATTGTATTTCATCTTTTATCTTGTTGATAGTCCCGACATTCCCTGTAAAAAGCAGCTCGTAGTCCTCCCCCCCGCCCAGCGCCATTTCCCGAGCTTTTTCCCCGAAGTTAGCCTTCACCGTGGCATGAATCGGCAGGCGGTCGATGTCCACGCGGGCGCTGACCTGGCTGGCTTCGCAGATATGACGCAGGTCGGAGAGCAGTCCGTCGCTGACATCTATAGCTGTAGTTATCCCGTGCTTGACCAGTAGCTGCCCTTCGATAATGCGCGGCACAGGATGAAGGAAAGCCTCCCTTAAGTATTTGCTATCCTCCGGCTTAAACTTAAGCTTCTTTGTCAGCATCTCCAGTCCGGCTTTAGCGCTGCCTATATATCCGGTAACGGCTATGGTATCGCCGGGTCTGGCTTGAGAACGACGCAACATATTGTCGTTCGGACTGCTGCCCAGGACGGTGATGGTAATCGCTACCTGCGGCGACCGGCTGATATTGCCACCCGCGATGGCTACTTTAAATTGCCGGGCTAGCTTAATCATCCCTCTGTAAAGCTCGGCGACATTTTCCACTTCCGTGTCTTCCGGTAAAGCCAGATTAACCAGGGAGTATTGAGGCACGCCGCCCATAGCAGCAATATCGCTGAGGTTGATAGCCAGTGATTTCCAGCCAAGCTCTTGCCAGTCCCGATGAAATCGGGACAGAGAAAAGTGGACATCCTGTACGATGGAGTCCACCGTGGCCAGCTGAATTGAAGCGTTGCAGCGCCAGGCGGCGGCATCATCGCCGATACCAAGAATGAGGTCGGGGGCGGACTTATTTATCCTGGAATCCGTAATCATTTTATCCAGGAGGTCAATCAGCCCGAACTCTCCCAGTTCCGAGACTTTCATAAGGGAAATTATAGCATATTTCGTAGGTGTCTGGTTTTTTACAGGCGTTTCATCTTCCCCTCTTCCCCTTTACCCCAAAACCTGCTATATTATTCCCAAATGCGTTACGCTATTCTGGCGGATATCCATGCCAACCTGGCGGCGCTGACCGCGGTGCTGGATGATATCGAGGGGAAGGGTGGGGTGGATGAAATCTGGTGCCTGGGAGATATCGTCGGCTATGGCCCGGAGCCCGGCCAGTGCATCAAACTCCTCCGGCAGTACAACCCCGTCTGTGTCGTCGGGAACCATGACCTTGGCGTCATCGGCAAGATTGAGCTATCCTATTTCAATCCCTTCGCCGCTATCGCTTGTGAGTGGACAGCCGAACATTTGACTTCCGGTGATATCCGGTATCTGGAAAATTTGCCCGCTACTGTTCAGAAAGACGATTTTCTCCTGGTACACGGCAGCCCTTCAGAGCCAATCCTGGAATATGTCATGTCCACCGGCATTGCGGAGAAGAATTTTTCATTTTTCAAGTCGAATTTTTGCCTGGTAGGTCATACCCATGTGCCGCTGGCGTTCAAAGAAGAAGATGATTCCTGTTCGTCCATTCTGTTGTCTCCTGGTATCGGCCTGGTGCTCGGCAGCCATCGGATGATTATCAATCCGGGTGGGGTGGGACAACCGCGCGATGGCGACCCCCGCGCCAGCTATGCCATCTACGAGACCGAAGGCAGCATGCTCAGGCTTTACCGCATCCCTTACGATATCCGCGCTACCCAGGATAAGATGATGCAGGCCGGCCTGCCGATACAACTCATTACACGATTGGAAGCCGGCAGGTAAGTTCACCGCCTTAATCACCTCCCCCACCTTTTGTTTTACATCCCCAATACCAACCCTCACCTGGAGTACCAGGATAATACCTCAGAAGATTTAAAGTTAACACCTTTTACTTTTTTTACTCTATTTGCTAACTTTATCAAGACCCTGGCGTTTACCCTGTTAGGTATTTGTGATAACCCGGCCCGTTATTGTGTTAAATTTGTGATTTTCATGATTCATACTTAGTTAAAATACGTCTGAATCACTCACCGTGAAACATATATAAGAAAGAAAAAGAGCGCTACTGCCACTTATATGACAAAAGATACTGGAACTCAGATGAAACCCCCCAGGAAAAAGAGGAAATTCCTTGTTGGTAAAATTATTCTTCTATTATTTGTCCTGATTATAGCCGCGGGAGCCGTTCTCTATTTCAGGGTACCGCAAAAAATCGGCCTGATTAAATCTCCGGCAGATAAGCTTTTTACCATAACCTCGGATAGAGAGAAAGCTTCGGCTGTCATGGAGGACCTGAAGGAAGCCGGATTGAATACCAAGGGCGTTGAAGTTTATGTGCTGCCTGTCTCCGGTACGGACCATAATGTGGCCATGGTAGTCCTGGATGCTTCAAAAGGATTCGATTTCAATAGCTACGGCGGCACCGACCCTGTCAAGGATTTCTTGACGGTTGTATCCAACGCCCGGCAGGCAGGCATTAACCGCGCGGCGGTCGCCTATTATGATGAAGAAGGCAAACAGCTGGCAACTGCGACCGTGCCTGCTGATGCCGTCGCGGCTTATTCTCAGGGAAAGCTCACCGACCGGCAACTCATGGAAAAAGTGGATGTCGGTACCGATGACCTGTGGGCTTTTATCGGCCAGATACAAGAGCAACTAAAGTAAAGAAAGGCAAAGATAGGACATGAGGCGAGCATTAATAATACTGGCTCTTTTAATAGTTCTTGTCGTGCCTTTTTTAAGTGCCTGTGACTCGGGCGAAGCACAGCAGCTTATTTACTGGGCCAAGCTATGGGCCATCGTTCACGATATCACTGATGAAAATGGTAGCCCGAATTTCGGTGCCATTACGCGGTTTGCTGCCGGAGAAGCTTTCGGCATCGGCTCGACGGGTGATGCAGAAGGCGACGCCGCCATCGATGCCGCCCGCGTCCTGAACAACATCAGGCAGGCGGAGGAATCAGTCGACCAGGGGTGGGAAGCGCTCAATAAGGGCAAAAATATTAAAGAAGGAGTCCTGCCGCATTTCAACAAGGCAATCGATCTGAGGCCGGATGACTGGTCTTACCGCAACGGGCGGGGCATAGCGCATCTTGAAAACCTTGAAAACCCTGACAACGCTAAAGCCGCCCGGGCGGATTTCGATAAAGCCAATGCCATAGCTAAAAAAAGCGGTAAACCCGCCGAATATTTAAGAATGCTCAGGAACCGCGAGCAAGCCTTAGCCAGACTGGTAGCCATCAAAAACGACGAACATGCTTTTCCTACTAAAGAAGTCTATCTTGAGCAGTCCAGCACTTATGATGAACTTTACAAACTCACCAACGATAATACTTACCTGCTGCTGAAACAGCAGGCGGACACCAACCTCCAGGAAGGTCATTACTGGACAAGAGACACCGCCAGCTAGAAACAAAGCCCCTGTCTCTTTAAACGTCCCTGTCCTCTAACGGGCGTCAGTCCCCTCTTTTTATTCCCCTTGACAAACTATCTCCCTACCCTTTACGATTTTTATTGAGGTCGTGCTAGATGGGGAGCCAGCGGTGCCCTGTACCTGAAATCCGCTATAGCAGGGTCGAATTCCTGTTTGAGGCTTTCGTCTGGTGGGACTGCCTGTGTTAAGTGGTGTTGAAGGCTGGGTCCTGCGCGGCAGAATGCTATGAACCCCGTCAGGTCCGAGAGGAAGCAGCGGTAAATAGATTTTTCTGGGTGCCGCAGGTACGCCTGGCTGGAGCCGGCTGGCTCAGGCAAGCCGTTAGGCGGGGTCGAGGGCAGGTGCACGACCTCTATTTTTCGCATGGATAAAAGTCTTTCCAGGGGCGGTTCCAATTCGCTACTGGCGCAGACCAGGAAGCTGCTGCGCCGGTTTAATCTCAGGGCGAAAAAGGGGCTGGGACAACACTTCCTCATCGATGACAATGTCCTGGAGACTATCCTTGCCGCCGCCGAGCTTTCCCCCGCCGATACTGTTATCGAAGTGGGGCCGGGGCTGGGTCTTATGACCGCAGAGCTGGCCAGACGGTCCGGCTGGGTCATCGCCATCGAGCTGGACAACCGGCTAGCGGACATTCTTAAAAAGACGTTATCTCATGATAATATAGTTATACTCAATGAAGATGTCCTCGGCACCGACCCCACGGCTTTGTTGCAGGGGCGGGCGCCCGGTTTTCCGCCGGCGCTGCGCCCGTACAAGGTCGTGGCTAACCTGCCGTACTACATTACCTCCCCCGTCCTCCGTCATTTCCTCGAAGCATCCGTCAAGCCGGAGGTAATGGTGGTCATGGTTCAGAAAGAGGTGGCCGAAGCGATTGTGGCTGAGGCCGGCCAGAGAAGCGTTCTCAGCATCAGCGTGCAGTTTTACGGTAAACCTAGCATCGTAACTTATGTACCTGCAGTGTCCTTTTTCCCCGCGCCGGAGGTCGATTCTGCTATCGTGAAGATAGACGTCTATCTCCAACCTCTGGTTAAGGTGGATAATGTCGATGGGTTTTTTAAACTGGTGCGCGCCGGTTTCACTGCCGCCCGCAAACAGGTGGCCAACTCTCTCTCGCAGGGACTGGGCCTGCCCAAGTCTGATGTTTTGGACTTGCTGGAAAAGGCAGGTATTGACCCGCAGCGGCGGGCGGAAACGTTTACCCTGGAGGAGTGGGCGAGGCTCTGGAAATTATTCAGTGAGATAAAATAGTTTTTATACCTCCTCTCCCTTGATGGGAGAGGTCAGGGTGAGGGTGAAATGAAAGCCCCCTCACCCCATTCGCTTTGCTCAGGGCAGGCTTAATCCTCTCCCACGGTGGGGAGAGGAAATAGTTTATTATTATTTAATCAGATACTAGTATGATAACCCTTAAGGCCCCGGCCAAGATAAACCTGACTCTGGAAGTCCTGGGGAAACGCCCCGATAGTTTCCACGAAATCCGCAGCGTGCTCCAGACCATCGACCTGTGTGATACTCTGCATCTTGAGGTCGGGCGGGGAATTTCATTTCAATGCGATACGCCGGGATGGTCGGCGGAAAAAAGCCTTGTCAGTAAGGCGTTGAATTTGTTACAGGAGACTACGGGCTGTACAAAAGGGGCGGAGATAAAAATGGAGAAACGTATACCACTTATGTCCGGTTTAGGCGGCGATAGCAGCGATGCCGCTGCCTTATTACGTGGACTTAACGAACTATGGGGTCTGAAACTTTCATTAGAAAAGCTGTTGGCGCTGGCAACACAGCTAGGGTCGGACGTTTCTTTCTTTCTGCGCGGCGGTACGGCTCTAGCAGCAGGGAGGGGCGAGATAATAACAACGCTGCCGCCGCTCACCCGGATGTGGGTGGTGCTGGTAATACCGGATGTCCCTGTAGAGCCGGGCAAAACCGGGAGAATGTATGCTAGGCTTAAGCCGTCCCATTTTACCGACGGTAAAATTACCCAAAAGCTGGTGGAAACTTTACATAAAGGAAGGGAATTCAAGACGTCGATGTTGTTCAACACGTTTGAGAATATCGCTTTTGATGATTGTAATATACGTCGTGTATTTGTGGAGCACTTAATAAAGATGGGCGCTCCCCACGTTCACCTTGCCGGCTCCGGCCCGGCTTTATTTACCATGTTTCAGGAAAAATCAAAAGCCGAGGAATTATACACTAGTTGTAATAACCAGGGGATGAAAACATACTTGGCGCTGACGAAGCTTGCGTGAGAGTGGTATAATAGCGAATTTAATAAAAAGGAGGTTGGATTTGGAAATATTTAAGGTAAATGAAGAAACCTGTAAGCAATGCGGGGCCTGTGCCGCCGTCTGCCACCTGGGATTAATCGATTTTCAGGAAAAGAGTTACCCCAAACCTTTCTCTGTGACTGACCAGATGTGCAGTAAATGCGCCGCCTGCATGATAGTCTGCCCCACAGAAAGTTTTATCCATCGTGATATAACTTATGAGCAATGCCCGCCGATAAAACCAGCTCTCAAGGTAAGCTTTAACCGGTGCGCCCAGCTTTTGAAAAGCCGCCGTTCCATCAGGTCTTTCAAGGATACGCCGGTGCCCCGCGAGGATATTGCCCGGGCAATCGATGCCGCCAGATATTCCCCGACCGGTAACAATGTACAGGATGTGGAGTGGCTGGTAATCGACGATAAAGAACTCGTACAGCGTTTCCGGAAAATTGGAGACGATTGGATGATAGGGGTATTAAAAAATGTCCCGATGTATGCTCCTATGGTGGATATTTGGGTGAAGCGGAAAGAAGCGGGCATCGATGATTTCCTCCGCGGTGCGCCGGTTATCGTCTCTGCTTATGCTAAAAAAGACGGCCCATCACCTCAGCCAGATTGTACTATTGCCTTAGCTTATTTCGACCTTGCCGCTATTAGCCTGGGGCTGGGGTGCTTAATTGACGGCTTTTTTAACTATGCAGCAATTAGTTTTCCTCCCATAAAAGACGCCATAGCTCTTCCAGAAGGGTACCAGATTTATGGCAGCTTGGCAGTGGGCTATCCCAAATATAAATACCAGAGGATTCCTGTGCGTAATCACGCCCGCATTACCTGGCGGTGACCCGTTGCAAAACTTTAGAAAATACGGTCATAGCCCTTATACGGTAGCTGTAATTCACGGCGGTCCCGGCGCGCCCGGCGAGATGGCGCCCGTCGCCAGAGAGCTTTCGTCTCTCACGGGTGTCCTCGAACCATTACAAACACAGTCGACGCTCGAGGGGCAGATTCAGGAGTTACACGACGTGTTAAATGAGAACGGGGACATCCCCGTCATCTTAATCGGCTTTTCCTGGGGAGCCATGCTCAGCTTTATCGTTACCGCCCGGTATCCCCTGCTGGTGAAAAAGCTTGTCCTTATCGGTAGCGGCCCCTTCGAGCAGAAATACGCTGATAACATCGTTGGCGATAGATTAAACCGTCTCACTGAAGAAGAAAGAATTGAAGCCTTGAACCTGATAGAAATTATTAACGACCCCGCCGCCGGGAATAAAGATAAACCCATGGCCAGGCTCGGAGCACTATTTGCCAGAGCGGATACCTATGCTCCGTTGCCCGTAAAAAGCGAAGTCCTGGAATTCAACGAAGAAATTAACCGTAAGGTCTGGGCGGAGGCAAAGGAACTGAGGATTTCCGGAGAATTATTATCGCTCGGTAGGCGGATAGTCTGTCCCGTGCTCGCTATCCACGGCGACTATGACCCGCATCTCGCCAAAGGCGTCAGGGGACCCCTCTCCCGCGTTCTCAAAAATTTTAAATTCATACTGCTGGAGAAATGCGGCCATGAGCCCTGGATGGAAAGATACGCCAGGGACGAATTTTATGAGATACTTAGAAAGGAGATAAAATAGTGACGCTTTTAAATGTAAATAAACAGACATGCACTCAGTGCGGACTTTGTGCGGTCGCCTGCCCGGCCGGAATTATCTATTTCCGGGATAAAAGCTTTCCTCGATTATTGCCTGGAACGGACGAATTTTGTATCCGGTGCGGCCACTGCGTGGTGGTTTGCCCATCCGGCAGCCTGACCCACAGGGAATCGTCGGTAGAGCAGAGCATCGTGCTCGATAATCGGCTCACCGTTAGCTTTAAGCAATGCGCCCAGCTTATCATGGGAAGACGTTCAGTAAGGGAGTTTCAGAAAAAGAACGTCAACCGTGAGAAAATCCAGCGTATTATCGATGTCGCCCGTTACGCTCCCACCGGACACAATAATCAAGAAGTGCAGTGGTTCGTCATCAACGACCCCGCCAGGATAAAGATGCTTGCCGATATTGGCACAGATTGGTTGCGCTGGACGATTAAAAACAATCCGGACTTTGCTCTCACGCTGGAAGATTTCTTGAAGAAGCAGGAAGAAGGTTTAGATATGTTCCTCCGGGACGCGCCTGCCGTCGTCATCGCGTTCGCGGAAAAGAATAATCCCGTCGCTGCGACGGATTGTGTTATTGCCCTTTCCTATTTCGACCTCGCCGCTGTAAGCGCGGGGCTGGGTTGCTGCTGGGCAGGCTTATTAAACTTCGCTGCCACCTCGTTCCCTCCCATGATAAAAGCTTTAGCGCTCCCGGAAGGATGTGCGCCTTTTGGTAGCCTGATGGTGGGTTATCCCCGGCTGCGATATCGGCTGGTACCAGCGCGCAAGCCCGCCCGTATTATCTGGCGGCCGTAGCGGGAAAAGTCCGGGCAGATGACGTATACTGTATTAAACATAATAAAGGGGGTTTCTAACATGGCTTATAAAACCGAGGACAATTTACAGGAAGCTTTTGGGGGAGAGAGCAAGGCCAACCGCCGCTATACCTTCTTTGCAGAGAAGGCGGAGAAAGAGGGCTATCCACAGGTCGCCAGGCTCTTCCGGGCCGTCGCCGAGGCGGAAACGGTGCATGCCCGGAACCATTTAAATGCTATGGACGCGATAGGTTCCACCAAAGATAATCTGCTGGCGGCCAGCATCGGGGAGCACCAGGAGTTCACCGGCATGTATCCGGCTTTTATTGAGAAGGCGGACGAAGAGAGGAACGAGCGGGCCAAGCGTACCTTCGACTGGGCTAACAAGGTGGAAAAAATCCATCACGGTTACTACGAGGCGGCCCTGAAAGACGTTAAGGAAGGCAAAAAACCGGCGGACAACGTTTATTACGTCTGCCAGGTCTGCGGCAACACCGTCACCGGCTCGGCCCCGGATAAATGCCCCATCTGCGGCGCTCCTGGCAAATCATTCAAGAAGATGGAGTAGGTTTTTTTTGGGTTTTCCATAAGTGTCATTGCGAGACCATCCTTCATATTGTCATTGCGAGGAGTCCCGATTACATCGGGACGACGTGGCAATCTCTTACTCTTATAAATAGAGATTGCTTCGTCACGGAGTTTATCCTGAGTGCATCCGAAGGGTTCCTCGCAATGACACCTCCCTCGACATCGCCTTTTATTTATCTTTTCCCACCCACACACCCACGTCCCAATTACATCGGTGTTTATCCCTTAATTTATCCCCACCCCAAAGGGGAGTGCGCAGCGAGAGGCGGCGAAGCCCACTCTCAAAAAACTCTTCCCCCTCCTTTCGTAAAGGAGGCCTGCCTGCGCGTAGCTGCTTCGGCGAAGGCACGGGGGATAAAGGGGGTAGATTTACTTATCCCACACAGGGGGTGAGATATAAAAATTCACCCTCAAACGTTTAATTTTATTAACCACCCCCTCACCATCCCCTCCTCCTCTTTCCTGCTTGTCACTTTCCCGTCCAGCCGTGCCTCTCTTAGACGCTGTAAGAACTCTTTAATCCTAGGCCCCTTCGGGACGCCCAGCGTTTTCAGGTCTTCGCCGGTGAGGGCGGGATTGACGTGTCTCAGGACGTTCAGGTAAAGCTCGATGTGCTCGGTCACTGTTTCCGAGCCAGCCCCGAGTGAGCCAGCGGAAAGGACCGTCAAACTATAGCCGTGCAGGAAGTCGTAGACGACGCTCGGTGCTAAACCCAGTGTGGATAGCTCCTTCATTTTACCTTTTATGGCTAAAGTATCCCGAAGCGCCTGTGCCGTTGCTTTCGGGAGCCTGAGATATGAAATCAGCTTATCGGTCTCCTTGACGGTCAGGCGGTAGCACAGCAACGCCAGGTAGAGCTGCGGGTTCGGTTCATCCGGCAGGCACCGCTCACGTGCCGCGGCGAATGTTTCCGCCAGCCAGTCGTCTCCCTTCAATGATGGGTGCAGTTTGGCCAGCACGCCGAGCTCACCGGCCCGCTGGAGCGCTTTCTCCGGCAGCTCTTCCTTCAGGACAAGCTCCAACTCATGGCGGATGCGGTCGCCGCTGATGGTGCCCAGCATATCTATGTCTCTCTCGATGAGCACGAGAGTCATCGGGTCTATCCGAAAGCCCAGTCGCTGCTCGTAGCGCAGGGCGCGCCAGATACGCGTGGCGTCGTCCGTGAAGCTTTTGTCGTGGAGCACCCGCACCAGCCCCTTTTTTATATCCTGCCTGCCGTCGTAGGGGTCGATAAGTTCCCCGTAGTGGCGGGGGTTAAGCCCGATAGCCATGGCATTGACGGTAAAATCGCGCCGGGCGAGGTCATCGCCGATGGTGCCGGGTTTCACCGTGGGCAGCGCGCCGGGTCGGGCATAGGTCTCGGCGCGGGCCGTAGCCAGGTCGACGCTCCTTCTTCTCCACTGGAGTTTAGCCGTACCGAAGCGGGGGTGGGTGGTGACGTTAGCCTGGTTGACTTGTGCTATTTCCTGCGCTAGCTTGATGGCGTCCCCCTCGACCACTAAATCGAGGTCGTAGTTGTTCCGTTCCAGGAGAAGGTCGCGCACTACCCCGCCGACCAGGTAGAGGCGCTGCTGCTGTTTCTCGGCTATATCGCCGGCCTTCCTTATAAAGTCGATAAGGTCGGCGGGCAGGTGTTCCTTTATACTCCTGGCTAAATTGATGGTTTCCGGCGTACTCATTATACCAAGTAGTATAGCATAACGTTGTTATTTTCGGGGATAACCGCTTATAATGAACCATATGAAAGTCGTCTCGATTGTCGGTATGACTGGCTCAGGAAAATCAGAGGTCGCCAGGATTTTCAGCGATAAGGTTTTTACCACAGTAAGGTTCGGCGACATTACCGATGAGGAAGTTAAAAAGCAGGGCCTGAAGCTAACTGAAGAGAATGAGCGCCCGGTCAGGGAGCGTATCAGAAAAGAGCACGGCATGGCAGCTTACGCTAAACTGAGCCTCCCCCGCATCGATGCTGCCCTGAAGACCTCCAATGTGGTGGTGGACGGGCTTTATTCCTGGGAGGAGTATA
This sequence comes from uncultured Dehalococcoidaceae bacterium, assembly GCA_964422155.1. Taxonomy (GTDB): domain Bacteria; phylum Chloroflexota; class Dehalococcoidia; order Dehalococcoidales; family RBG-16-60-22; genus JBGPRB01. The sequence continues at coordinate 15,047 of CAYQZZ010000039.1, forward strand.
TTTTCCTCAAAGACCATTACGGGGACGATTTTATCGTCGTGGCGGTGTGGTCGCCGCCGAAATCCAGGTATGCCCGACTGGGCAGCCGTAAGATACGTCCGCTGACGCCTGAAGAAGCCGCCGGCCGTGATAGCGCCGAAATCGAGAACCTCAACAAGGGCGGGCCGATTGCTATGGCTGATTTTACTATCTTCAACGAATCGTCGCTGAGCGACATGAAGCGACAGGTAGAAAGGATTATCGATAGTCTAAAATGACGGACATAAGAAAGCGACTGGATATTGATGAATATTTCCTGAAAATCGCCTCGGTGGTGGCCGAGCGTTCCACCTGCCGGCGGCATCATATAGGGGCGGTGGCGGTAAAAAATAAGCACATACTGACTACCGGTTATAGCGGGGCGCCGGCCGGTGCTAAAGACTGCCTTGAGCTCGGCTGCCTGCGTGACGAACTGGGCATAGCATCGGGGACAAGGCAGGAGATATGCCGCGCCATTCACGCCGAGCAGAATGTGATTATCCAGGCGGGCCTTCACGGCGTCAGCCTCGGGGGGAGCACTGTCTACTGCACGCACACGCCCTGCGTTCTCTGCGCCAAGATGCTGGTTAATGCCAGGATAGCCCGCTTCGTCAGCTTCGGTAAGTATAACGACGATACCTTTATCGAGCTTTTCAAGGAAGCCGGCATCAAAGTCGATATCAGGGACAGGCCTTCGGCACAGATAACGTTTCTGGATTAGGATAATTGTCATTCCGTACTTGATACGGAATCCAGGCGGGGAGGGTGAGGGGCGGATTCTTCACTGCGTTCAGAATGACAACGGAAACTAGCGCTTTCTCTTTATCGCTTCACGTACAGCAACGGCAATATCTTTGGACGTCAGGCCATATTTTGCCAGCAGTTCCGCCGGTTTGCCGGACATGCCGAATTTATCCTTTATCGCCACGAATTCCATCGGCACTGGATAATTTTTGGCGATAACACGGGCGACCATGCTGCCCAGTCCGCCGTGCTCCTGGTGCTCCTCGGCGGTCACGATGGCGCCGGTCTCCTCGGCAGCTTTGACGATAGCCGCTTCATCGATTGGCTTGACGGTGGACATGTTCAGTACCCGGCCGTCGATACCTTCTTTAGCCAGTTCGGCGGCAGCTTCCAGCGCCGGGGCTACCATAACGCCGATAGCTATCACCGTAACATCGTTACCCGGTCTCATGGTGACCGCCTTGCCGATTTCAAAGTGGTAGCTATTATCATAGACCAGCGGCAACTTACCGCGAACTAGCCGGACATAGCAGGGGCCTTTGAGAGATGCTACAGCTCTTATCGCCTGCGCAGTCTCGATGGCATCGGCGGGTACGATAACCGTAAAGCCTGGTAGAGAGCAGATGAGTGCCAGGTCTTCGAGTGCCTGGTGCGAGGCGCCGTCCTCGCCGACAGTCAGGCCGCTGTGTGTCGGCACTATTTTCACGTTGAGCCGTGCCTGCGCTACCGATACGCGAATCTGGTCGAAGCAGCGTCCGGGGGCAAAGACGGCGAAGGTGCTGGCGAAGGGTATCTTGCCCGTGGCAGCCAGGCCGGCGGCAATGCCTATCATGTTTTGCTCGGCGATGCCTACCTCGAAGAAGCGCTCCGGGAATTCCTTCTTGAAATACTGTGTCATCGTCGATGGAGAAAGGTCGGCGTCCAGCACCACGATGTCCGGGTTTTCCCGGCCCAGTTCCACCAGCGTTTTGCCGTATATCTCTCTCGGGGCAATTTCTTCAGCCACGGTTATGCCAGCTCCTTTAAAGCTTTTTCCAGCTGCTCGGCGTTGGGTGCTTTGCCGTGAAAATCGACGTTGTTCTCCATAAAGCTGACCCCCTTGCCTTTAACGGTATGGGCGATGATGACGGCGGGTTGCCCCCTGACTTTTTGCGCTTTTTTAAGGGCGTCCAGAAGCTGGGTTAAATCATGCCCGTCGATATCCGTGACGTGCCAGCCGAAAGACTCCCATTTTTTGTTCAAGGGGTCGAGGTTCATGATATCGCGATTGAATCCGCTCAACTGGATGCCGTTGTTGTCCACGATGGCTGTCAGATTGTCCACCTTGAAATGGGCGGCGGACATCGCCGCTTCCCAGGTCTGCCCCTCGTCGCACTCACCGTCGCTGAGCAGGGCATAGACGCGGAAGCTCTGCGAGTTCAATCGCCCCGCCAGAGCCACGCCGATAGCGAAGGATAACCCCTGCCCCAGGCTCCCTGACGACATCTCCACTCCCGGCGTGGCGGTGCGGTCGGCATGTCCCTGTAAATGGCTATCGAGCTGCCGCAGGGTGGCCAGTTCGGACTTGGGGAAGTAGCCGCACTCGGCCAGGACAGAGTAGAGAACCGGGGCGGCATGTCCCTTGCTCAGGATGAATCTGTCCCTGTCCTTCCACTGCGGGTCGGACGGCTTATGCCGCAGTATCCTCCAGAAAAGTGTGGTGAGAATCTCCACGGCCGATAGCGAGCCGCCGGGATGGCCGCTGCCGGCTTTGCCTATCATCGTGACGATATCACGGCGCAATCTTTTGGCGACTGCCTTGAGGTCTTCGTTTGAAGAAAAAACCCCGGCTTTTAAATTATCTGCCGAGGTTTTTAACGATGAATTATCAAACTCAGGTGGTGTCATAACTGTGATTACATTATACTATGCGGGAGAATATCAAGTCCATACTGGTAGGGCTGACCTATCGTATCAGGAATATACTCAGTGCCATCATAACCATACCGGTCACCACACCTATAATCACCAGGTGCTCCTTGCCGTATAAATGTGCCATCGGCAGAATTTCATCCAGGCTGATATAGACCATGATGCCGGCGGCAAAGGCAAGGAGGGTATATATCACGGTCGGTGTCAGAAAATTGAAGAGGACGGCATAGCCTATGATGGCGCCTACCGGCTCGGCCAGTCCGGCGGCGAAAGAGTAAAGGAAAGCCCGCCCGCGGGAGCCCGTAGCTTCCCAGATAGGTATGGACACGCTAATTCCCTCGGGGATATTATGGAGGGCAATGGCAATGGCTACGAGTAAGCCGAAAGCTCGGTCCCCGGTGATGCCACTGCTGAACACCGCTAGCCCTTCGGGGAAGTTATGTATGGCGATGCCTATGGCCGTAAGCATACCGGCACGCATAAGGTACGAACGTTGTTCTTTTTGTCCGCGGCGATATCTTAGGCGGTGAGGAGACAGGTTGGCTTCAGCAGGGGCATCCGATGGCACCTCAACATGCTCCTGTTTATACTCATGAGGAATCAGCATATCCAGTACCGCAATAAACGCAATTCCGATGAAAAATCCCAAATTGGCAGTAACAAAACCCACCTTGTCAAAAGCCTGATGGAGCAACTCGGCAAATGAAATATAGAGCATGACACCGGCCGAGAAGCCGAGGATTAGAGACATGTGCTTGATTTCAGGCTTACGTATGAAATACGCGATGGCACTACCTATCCCGGTAGATAGCCCTGCCAGCAGGGTCAGCAGAAGTGCAAAGGATACATTACTTGGCATGGGTTTACTGTTCTGGATTATACAATGACGGTAATTGTAAGTCTATATCGTTTTAATTCTATCTAAAAAGTCTTCAGGCCTGTCTATCTGTATGCGATAGGGGCCTATTTCTTCAATGCCTTTAACTGCTCGCGCACTTTGCTCACGATGTGCTGCTTCTCCACGAAATCCGTAGTATAGCGGCCTGTGCTGAATAGCGTATCCTCCAGTGCCATGCGGTGAAACGAAAGATTGGTTTCTATTCCTTCAATCCTCATTTCATTCAGGGCTCTTTTCATGCGTAATATAGCTTCATCCCTCGTCTTCCCCCATGCCATCAGTTTACAGAGCAGGGGGTCGTAGTAAAACGGGACCGTATAGCCCTCATATATTCCCTCGTCCACCCTCACGCCTAAACCGTGCGGCAGATGCAGGCCGGTTATTTGCCCCGGACAGGGGAGAAAGTTGCGTGAGACATCCTCAGCCGTAATCCGGCATTCTATCGCCCATGCCTTGCGGTCTATTTCGTCCTGGGTATATGCCAGTTGCTCCCCGGCGGCGATTCTAATCTGTTCCTTGACGATGTCCACGTCGGTGACCAGTTCCGTGACACAGTGTTCCACCTGCAATCGCGTGTTTACCTCGTTGAAATAGAACTCCTGCGTCTCCGGGACGTAGAAGAACTCGACCGTCATCGCATTTACATAGCGCATGGCGAGGGCGATATCCAGAGCCACTGCGCCCATTTTCATCCTGAGATGCGGCGATAGAATATTGCAGGGGGCTTCTTCTATCAATTTTTGAAAGCGCCGCTGGATGGAGCAGTCCCGCTCGCCAAGGTGAATGACATTGCCATGCTTATCCGCCAGCACCTGGAACTCGATATGCTTGATGTTGGGAAGTAACTTTTCGATGTAGAATGAGGATACGCCGAAGAGCTTGCGGCCTCTCCCTTCCACGGAGCGGACGGCATTTCCCAGTTCCTGCTGGTTACGGGCAATCGTCATACCGATGCCGCCGCCGCCCCCCGAAGGTTTGATGACAACCGGATAGCCGATATTCTCGGCCACTTCCTGTATCTGAGTGAACCTCTCGCTCGTCGAGTCTGTCAGAGTCTGGTCGTAGCCCGGCACGATAGGGATATTGAGAAGACTCATTAAGTGGCGGGCGGCGTGCTTCGGTTTCACTTTACGCATGGACTGACTGGGCGGGCCGATGAAA
>CAYQZZ010000040.1:0-19632 GCA_964422155.1 uncultured Dehalococcoidaceae bacterium
CGAACTCTAACTAATTATAAAGAGAGGAGGCCATCCAATGAGTTTTCAGGACAAGACCCTCGAATGTTCCGATTGCGGTACTACGTTTACCTTTAGCGCTGAGGAACAGGAGCAATTCCAGGCGAGAGGCTATACTAACGAGCCCAAACGCTGCCCCGAATGCCGTCAGGCAAGGAAATCAGAGCGCTTCGGAAACGGCGGTAACAGCTATGGAAATAGCGGCTCCGGCTACACACCCGCGCGACAAATGTTCCCGGCTGTATGCTCAGATTGCGGCAAGGCAACTTCAGTACCCTTCGAACCCCGTCAGGGCAGACCGGTCTATTGTAGCGATTGCTTTCGTAAAGTAAGAGCTAGCAGATAAACTTGCTCTCGTCAATGAAATGTGCATGGGCTGGAAGTACCCGGCCCATGCACATCAAAGACAGTCGGGATACACTGGGAAGGGGGTTACTCATGTTAGTAAAAAAGCCAAGAAGAACTATGGAATTCGGCGAACAAGATGAGGACTTTATTAAAAAACTCGCCGGAGACATCGGCTGTCATTACTCTAAGGCGAATGAGCGTACTTATAACCTGAATAGATTCGATTCCGATATCCACGGTGAAATGGGTATTTTCGCCTGGGTCCACAAAGAAGACAGTGATTATTTCTGGGTAGCGACGAGAAAGAGCTGGGTAGAACAAGCCAGGGCTAAAGCACTGGCAGGAAGAAAGTTCGGATTAAGTTGTTTTCCCAGAGATACCCAGCACGCCGAAGACAGCGTATGTTTTAACGCACAAGATGACTACCAAAAGACTGTAAGCGTTCTAAGACTAATTAACAAAGTGCGTTAGCTCGGGGCACAAATATACTTGCATATTGTTAATTCTAAAAAAGAAGTGAAGCGTAAATTTTGGAGGAATTTATTAATTTACCACTTAACCAAAAATCTCATTTGCTGGCACGACGGAATACGTAATATATTCTTTCGTGCTCTTGCGTGCCCGTACCAATGATTCCCCCCTTTGTTGAAAATACTGTCACCAGCTCCCACCCTTCTTTATCAAACTTACTAAGCTCCTCTTCAGTAATTACCCTGTTAAGGTGCCTCTCCTTCGGTCCTTGGACAACTTTATATTCCCAACCCATACGAATATCTCCTTCGATTCAGTCTACGATTGTCTATATTCTAGCACTCTTTTAATATAATGGGGTAAAGCTTTGATTCTTGACGGTTAATGAAAAGATAAATATAATGAAATCCAGAAAGGAGGCAATAGAAAGAAAAATGGCCAAATACGACAAATATATCTGCACGGAACTCAAAAAAAGACATATGTTGCCCGGCCCCACCCCGGAAGTAAGGGATAAGCTCGCCGCTGAGGGTAAACGCATGAGCATGGAGCATGTCTTGTGGATTGACGACGAGGTCATCCCGGGTGCATATTACGGCGAATCCACCTGGATATGGCCCCCTTCCTACCCGAACCAGATATCCTGGGCCGAGCTGGCGAAGCGAACGGCAAACCCTACGCCAATGTTCCCCCACGCCCATGACTTCCCTGAACTGCTCTCCTGGTGGGGCACCGACCCGGACCACCCGGAAGACACCAACTCAATGGGGATGATAATGGAAGACGAAACAATCCCCCTGGACAAAAGCTGGGTGGCTTACATCCCGGCTGGCATGATACACATGCCCACGAGGGGTACCGGCGGCAAGGTCACGACCAGGACTGTGTGCCACTGGACATCCGGACCCGGAGTATACACCAGAGAAAAAGACCATCCCGCCGAAGAAAAGAGCACGAAAAAACCTGAGCCTCAAAAAAAGGCAACGAAACCGGGTGAATTTAGAAACGCGAAATACTTCGTCTATGGTTACAAACCGAACAAGAGGCCTGCTTATATACGCGACACCGACCCCAGGTACACGCGCGGCATGGCTTACATCGACGAAGAGGTAATTCCCGGTGCCGAGTTCGGCTGTGATACGAGGTGGCTCCTGCCGGGCGATAAGTCAAAAGCAGGCCAGCTGATGATGGACGCGCATACCTTACCACATGGCACTTCCATCGTTTTCAATGCTATGAACTACGATGACATCACCGACCTGTGTGCCGAAGTCGAGCTCTGGATCGGCGGCGAGAAACACATTATCAATAAAAGCTTCGGGGCATATATCCCCCCCAACGTGAAGCAAGGTCCGATGATAATCCGCAATATCACCAAACAGATATTCTACATGATGTCCTATCCCATCGGTAAAGGTATCGAAAAATACCGCGGTAGATAGTATCATGGTTGACAGGGGGATTGCTTCGCCTGCCTCGTAATGAAAAGGGAAATCGGATAAAACGGATACCGGGAGGGGGTATTTAACGGTCAGCCGCGTTTTTACAGGAGGACCGAAACGGTAACTCCCTCCGGTATTCAGGTGTGAAAAGAGCGCGTAAACCTCGAATTATCAATTATTCTAAAAGAAAACTTAATTTATTTCTTACCAAATTCTAACCGAATTCATACCATAGAAGTCGTTTAGCAGCCGCTCATGGTGAGCCCGTCGAACCATAGCGGCATATTTTCTTGCCCTTCGACAAACTCACTTCGTGGTGACTCAGTGGAACCAGGGCGAGCGGAGAATTGAAGAGTGTTTTAGCTAAACGACCTCATACCATGCGCACTTGACAAATTAGTTGCATATTTCAGCCTATCAGGAGACCTGGCTATTTCTCCAGGTATTTCAAAGCATTTTTCCCGGCAACACGGCCTGAATTCAAAGCGAAGGCTGACGCCAGACCCGAAGAAGTCTTGATGGGGTAACTGTCTCCGTACATTCCTCCGGCGTCGAACCCGACCGCGTACAGTCCCGGGATAACCATTTCCTTTTTATCCACCACCTCGGTTTTTTCATTGATTTTAATCCCTCCCATCGTCCCCAGAAAGACGGTCCGGGCTTTCACCGCATAAAACTTCGGACCCTTGATTGGCCAGAGATATTTTTTGTCCTTGACAAAAAGCTCGTCATAACCGTTCTCGCAAAATCCATTATATTCATCGATAGTCGCCTTTAACACCGCCGGGCTAACGCCTATTTTCACGGCCAGTCCTTCCACGGAGTCTGCCTCGAATATATCCGTATTTCCCCTTTCCAGAGCGGCTTTTAATTCCCTTTCAATGCTGATAGGCCGACTTCCCGGGGGACTGTCTATCGCCACGTTCTTATCGATTCCCCTCTCTATCATACGCCGTATTATCGATTCATCGAATATGCTGTAGGTATAGCCTTCTTTAAATTTGGCATTAGCGTTGCCTACCGAGGAATCGTAAAATGCCACAGTCTCATCACAGAACCGCTCTCCCCGTGGATTGACCCAGAGGTCGGGCTGGGTAACCGCAAACTCTATCTGGCTTCCCAGGGCGAATTCCGGCCCTATAGGCCCAACCCGGTATAGCTCCAGGAGACTTTTCCCCTCGTCAGCCGCCCCGGCTTCCCAGGCCATGCGGATGCCGTCTCCCATTTTATCGACATTGCCGATGGGGACCAAGTTGACCCCCAGGTCAAACCCCGTATACTTCTTAATCCACTCTTTATTGTTGGCGTATCCCCCGCTGGCAATGATAACCGCCTTAGCGCCCACCTGCATTTCCTCTCCATCCATTTCCACGACGACACCTCTGATTCGGTCGCCTTGTTTGAGGATTCTCTTCACCGGCGTGGCGAGCCTGATGTCGACCCCTTTTTCTTTGGCTCGCGTGGTGAGCGCTTTAATTACCGCTTCCCCCCTCCCTCTGACCACATGGTACGTCCGGGGGCAATCCGGCATGTTTATCGTCGCATCGCTGAATTCAACCCCCTGCTTCTGGAGCCAGGCAATGGTGGCGGCGGACTCATTCACGATAGCCCTGACCAGGCGCGGATTAGCCAGCCAGTGGCTGTATTCCATAATATTTTTAAAAGCCTCATCCCGGCTGTAGGTAATGTATCTTTCCCGCTGCATATCGCTTTCCACGGCAAAGATACCCTGGAAAAAGTTGGATGTGCCCCCCAGAGAACGCTCCTTTTCAAAAACGGTGACCTTAGCTCTGCCTTCCGCCGCGGTCAATGCCGCCGCCAGGCCTGAAGCGCCGGAACCTATAACGACAACTTCCGCTTCTGCCGATATTTTATTCATTTTTACCTCCTGTTATAACTAAAAAGTTAAAGCTTAAAGCTTAAAACCATAGCTTAAAACTCAAAGCTTACTATTGTTCACTTTTATGGAAAATCAAATTAATAGTTACCCCAGAATTTGACCGGGGTAATTTTAAGCCTCAAATCGCATTGCAGACAGCGCTTCGACTCATACTCTGCTTTTTCCCCATCCATATCCTGTACTACTCGACAAAAACTCTTTAATCGTTCTTCCATGGCGACGTATGAGTCCTGGCATCGCTCAAGAGAAGCAAAACCGTCCCCGCGCCCCAGATATTCGTTCGACTCTAACTGGGGAGCCAGTTTTTCGTCGATATTGCCGTTGCCTTCCAGGAATTTATCCAGAGCAATTGCTGCTTTTCTCCCCGAAGCGATGGCTTTGATGACGGAAGAAGTTCCGTTCACCGCATCGCCGGCGGCAAAGACCCCGTCCCGGCTGGTGGTAAAAGTATATGAGTCCATCTCGATAAGATTATTGGCCACGGTATTAAGTCCGAAGCCTTCCGGTATCTCCGGCCGCTGGCCTATCGCAAAAATCACGGTATCGGCTTCAAGAACGTGTTCGGAATTTTCACGAACCTCTATCTGTGGGTTTTTATCTTCGTCAAAAGTGAAGGACTCAACCTCAAGGCATTCCACGCCGGTGATTTTTCCATTTTCGCTTAAAACCCGGGTGAAAGTCCTGGCGGGGTAAACGGCAATGCCTTCCTCTTCACCCTGCTCGATTTCCTCACTCGCTGCCGGCATCGTCTCTCTGGACTCAAGACAGGCTATCTTCACCTGCTCCGCGCCCAGTCTCCGCGCCACTCGGGCGCAATCGAAGGCCACGCTCCCTCCGCCCAGCACCAGGACCCTTTTACCGATGCCTACCTTTTTCCCGAGATTGATATCCTTTAAAAAATCAACACCCAGCAACACTCCCGCATTATCGGCTCCGGGAATCGAGAGCTTCTGACCCTTGTGAGTTCCTATCGCCACAATGATACCATTATAGCCCTGTTCAAGAAGCTTATCTATTGATTCGATGCGGATGCCGGTCTTAATTTCCACCCCCGTGCTTTCTATATATTTTATCTCGCTATCGAGCACATCCCTGGGAAGACGGTATTCGGGAATTCCGCAGCGCAGCATTCCTCCCGCCAGAGGCAGTGCCTCGAATACGGTGACGGCATGGCCCTGCCTGGCCAGATAATAAGCTGCTGTCAGTCCGGCTGGTCCGGCGCCGATTATCGCCACCTTTTTACCGGTAGCGGGTTGCTTGTTTGCATTTATTTCCCACAGTCTGGTTTCATCATGTTCAGCTGCAAAACGTTTGAGTTCTCTAATTGAAACCGGCTGGTTTATTTCTCCCCGGCGGCAGACATTTTCACAGGGATGGTCGCATACGTAACCCAGCACTCCGGGGAAGGGCACCTTTTCTCTTATCACCGCCGAAGCGGCAGCATAGTTCTTTTCACTGATAAAACGCAAATATCGTGGCACATCTATTTCCGCCGGACAGGTATATCGGCAGGGAACTAAAGCGGCCTTTCTATTTTTACCTTTGGTAAGCTCTTCCTTATCCATGATGGCACCGGATGGGCAGACCTCGGCGCAGGCGCCGCAAAAGCGACAGCCTGAATCAGCTAGAGGCAAATCGTCAGCCGTTCCGATGTAAGTCTCATCGTCTTTCGTTTTTTCAATGAGCACCCCCACCCCCCTCAGTTCTTTACAGGCTCTCAAGCAGCGAGTGCACATTACGCATTTATTAGGGTCGATGGTAAAAAGCGGGTTGCTGAAATCTACGGCGAATAGCCTGGCACGCCCCTTTATTTTATATTCCTCGTCGCTGATATACTGCTTGAGCGACTGCAGTTCGCAGTTGAGGTATTTTATACAGGTACCGCAGTCCGCTGGATGTCCTTCCAGTATCTTTTCCATTGCCTGACGGCGCGCCCCGGCCAATTTTTCTGTTTTGGTCCTGACCGTCATACCGTCGGCAGCCATCGTAGTGCAGGAAATAGCCAGCTCATCCATGCCCTCCACCTCTACCACGCATAACCGACAGTCTCCGGTAGAGGGAAGGTCAGGATGATAACATAAATAGGGAATGTAAATCCCTGCTTCGAGAGATGCTTCGAGGATACTCTTCCCCGACTGCATCTCGATTTCTCGTCCGTCTATATTGAGCTTAATCATTCCCAAAAATCGCTCCGGTTCTTAACTCGTAAGCGCTGCTGCCGGTAGGGGGTCCCCCGGAATTTACTGGATTGTTTTAGCTACCATTTTCTTAGAATTTGCTCTGGGCATCTGTAACCAATCTCGGATATCGCAGCCATATGCTTATCCCTCCTGTTTCTTCAGACAGCCAGATAACGGGTGGCATATTATGTTAAGTCATGCCGCCACCAAGTGCTATTGTCTCGCCGGTTATGTAGGTTAACAGGTCAGAAACCAGGAAAAAAGCAAGGTCGACGGCCTCCTCAGTGGTGTTGCTCATTCCCGGTGATGGTGGCGACGCAATACAATGACCGTCAAGTTATTATACAATATTGTCGTATTTTAGATAATGTTTGCCACGTTAATTGTCATTGGGGGGTATAATCGGTTATATTGATACCAGAATATATAAAGAGGAGGCGCTGCCGATGGAACCGACTTATAACAATCTCGCAAAGTGGTTCGATGCTTACTATCAGGACTTTAATAAAAGCTCGGGGCCTTTCAAGACTTTCCGGAACATGGAAAAATATTTCACCCCGGACCTTGAGTTCTGGCCGTACAATATGCCCGGCACTAAGACACCATCATCCCGCGAGCAACTCCTGATGACCATGGTGCACCCCGGTCTTCACGAAGAGCTTACGCCGCGCGAATATGTCATCGATTTGAAAAGAATGGTCGTTGTGGTGCAGTTCCAGCTACAGTTCAACGATGAGCCTTCCGGGAGAGTCTGGCCCCCCAAACAGGCAAGCTGCCATTACCACCTGGTACTGGACAAGAATAAAGAGCTCAAGATTAAGAAAATAGTCTATTTTATGGAACGCGCCTCGCCCGAGGACACCAAAGGTCAGCAGGAAATGATGGCTCTCTGGGCGAAGTACCGCGAAAAGGCGCTCAAAGAAAAATAAAAATGACTTCGCCCCGGCATCTTCTATGGAAGATAAGCGCCGGCAATATTTCCCGCTTTTGCTGGAGATTTACTGAAGAGAGTTGACGGCAGCCTCAATACGTTGCAGGGCTTCCTCGAGGATGGCACGTGGGCAGGCGATGTTCATCCTCTGGAAGCCGGAACCGCCGGCCCCGAAGAGGAACCCGTCATCCAGGCCCACTCTGGCTTTTTCCCTCATGAAGCTTCTTAAAGCCATGTCATCCAGGCCCAGCGCCCGGAAGTCCAGCCAGATGAGGTAAGTTCCCTGCGGCTCGATGACACTTATTCTGGGAATTTTTTCCGTAAAATAGGCCCGGGTGAAGTCCAGGTTACTCTGGAGATAGCCCAGCAGCTGTTCCAGCCACTCGTCACCGTGTCGGTAGGCGGCCTCCATCGCTACCAGGCCGAAAAGGTTCGGACTGTGGACCATGCCTGCCCTGGCTTCGTTGAATCTATCGCGCAGTTTCTTATTAGGGATAATGATGGAAGAAGCGCTCAGTCCGGCCAGATTGAAGGTCTTGCTGGGCGCCATGCAGACGATGCAGTTCTGCTCGAAATCTTTTGATATTGAAGCAAACGGGGTGTGCTGATAACCCTTGAAGAGGATTTCGCAATGGATTTCATCGGAGATAACGGTGGCTCCGTGACCGATGACGATGTCTCCTAACCGTACCAGCTCTTCGCGACTCCACAGGCGCCCTACCGGGTTTTGAGGGTTACAGAGAATAATGGCTCTGACTCTGCTTGAAGTACCGTGCATGCCAGTCCTGGGATGGAACTTGCTTTCCAGGTCTGTGAAGTCCATATCATAGCACCCGCCATTGAGCTTCAATTCGTTGGTCACTATCTGGCATCCGTTCGACCTGACCGAAGGGAAAAAGGGATAATATACGGGCTCCTGCAGGATAATTTCATCTCCGGGGTGGGTCAGAGCCCTGACGGCGGTGTTAATAGCGGGAATAACGCCGGGTGTTAAGACCACCCATTCCGGTTCTATCCGCCAGTTGAACTTCCGCTGCAGACGGTCGATAAAGGCTTCGATGAGATTCGGCCCTGCCTGGGTATAGCCATAGAACTCATGCTCCGCCCGCTTTTTTAGCGCCTCGATAATCGGGCTGGCTGCCGGGAAGTCCATGTCCGCTACCCACATGGGAATCACGTCATCGCTACCGAAGATTGTCTTTATGGCATCCCATTTAGCGCAATTCGTATTGTACCTTGAACAGACCCGGTCAAAATCATATTTCATGATAGCTCCTCCGTTTTAAAAACCTTTCTGGAGAATGGACCTCGGACACCGGTTTACGTCACCAGCCGATATTAACCTTTACCTTATATTCTATTACCTTGTCACCTCCGATACAATTGACGGCTTAATAGTCTGGCGATTATAATACGGAAATAGCCCGGAACAATTTTTAAAAATATATAGGAGGGATGAAAATTTATGGAGCTGAAAAAATATGTGCTCACGGAGTTAGACGGACTTGAGCGAGGTATCAAGAGGGTACTGGATAGCTTGACTCAGGACGAAGTGAAGTGGCAGCCTGCCTCTGGCTGTAACTCGATTGGTTTGATTCTTTTTCACACTGTGCGGTCCGAGGACTCATTTATCCAGGGACGTCTGAAGGGTAAGCCCGAAGTCTGGGAGACGGGAAAATGGTACAAGAAACTCAATCTGGCCCAAAACGAAGCCGGTGCCCATTATACGATAGAGCAGGTTAATGCCTTCCCCGTACCCAAGCTCGCCGCCCTGTTGGATTACTACACCGCCGTGCGTGCCCAGACCCTGGACTACTTGAAAACTATGACCGCCGCGAGCTTTGATAAGAAAATAAAAATGCCTTATTTCGGCGAAATTACCCTGGCGGGGATTTTCTCCCTTATCGTCAACCATTCGTCGCAGCATATCGGAGAGATATCCTATCTCCGCGGTCTCCAGCGCGGTATGGATAAATAGGAAAGCACCGGAAATAATAGCTTACGGGACTCAATACCAGGGTACGTATACCGTTTATAGCTTTGCTTATTTTGAACTGGTATTGCTTTTGCTGGCCGCCGCCGTTACAGGATTAAAATCTCCCCAGCAAGAACTGGGAGAATGTCATTTTGGAAACCTGGCGTACTTCCATAATTTGACGAAGCAATAACAAGACCACTATGCCACGAAGGACGCCCGAAACTGTAAACAAAGTCCGCATTTGGTAACCTAATACCACCGGGAGATGAGGTACGATATACCCGCCAATCAGGGCTCCCAGGCACACGGCCACGCCGTTCATGGCGTTATACAGGGCAATATATTTGGTTCGATTTTTAGCTTCTGTGGCGTCATAAAGAAAATTGGTGCTGGCCAGCATGAATCCGGACCAGGCGAATCCGCTGACTATCTCCGCTGCAATCAAATAAATAACGTTATAGCTGCCCAGCCATAGCAGCGGCACGAATGGAATGATGATTGATGTCACTCTTATAACTTTGATGTTACCGGCCATGTCCGCCCGGCGTCCCCAGAAAGGCTGAAAAAACAGGCTGGCTAAAGACGCAAAGGAGATAATGATGGTATAAATGGTATAGTTAAATTTAAGGTCACGCAGCATGTAGACGGTAAAAAACGGACTGGCAATATTGGTACATAAGCTGATTAACGCAACATAAAGCGTAAATTTCCCCAGATTAGAGGAACTTAAATCCCTCAACATACTCACCATACTTGGGCCCTTTTCTTTCTCATTTAACTCGGCAGGTTCGTACATCCCGTAGAGAAAGTAAAAAGATAGTAATCGGAATAACGTCGCCCCGCCGAAGAGTATGGCAAAACCCATGAATATATTACCGGTGAAAAGCTGTAATATACCGCCCCCCACAAATGTAAAAATGAGCGTGATAATACCCGCAATCCTCCCCCTGGAGCTAAAGTATCTCCCCCTCAAACGTATGGGAACCAGGTCCGCCATCATGCTGCCCCAGGCCGGATTGGCGACAGACCCGAGGACGGCGCTTATGGTTACCAATCCTATCAGCCACCATACCTGCGAGACATGAAATATATAGGGAACCAGCAGGATGGGTATAAACATCACGGCATGCATGAAAACCACGGGCAAAATCAAACCCTTGCGGCTGCCGGCCCGTTCGGATAGGTCGGGTGCCGCCAGTTGCGATAGTGCCATCGTAAGGCTGGGAATGCTTGCCAGCAGACCTATCTGGGCGGTAGTAGCTTTAAGCTCCAGAGCCAGGGGTGTTATATAGTTTTGTGTCAATCCCAGCATAGCAGCATAAGCACTCGCGTCCAGGACGCTGAGCTTTAAACTTTTTCTAACTTGATGTCTTCTATGTACGATTTTCAACGGTATGTTGCCCCTTAGATAAATTTCAAAAACAGACAATAAAAAAGCCTTAGGCGATTTACGCACTAAGGCGTGAAAGTAACGGTAGGTATGAATAGAAACAATCGCCTTTTATTCTTCCTTAACCTTCTCGCCTCCTCTTAAATATCATTCTCATTATGATTCCTCCTGGCTGTCATTATACCTCAGGTGCGCTGACTGGTGATAGACAGCAATTACATATCATATCCTAAATAACTCCAAATTTCAACTGGTGTGATTCCTATCTATTTTTCCTTCCCCCGAACATACTCAGCGCCTAACCCGACCGTAAAATGGAATATCGGCTTTTCCACCTTCCGCACGATTAGAGGACAGTGCGTCATGCCTGCCGGGATATAGGCCAGGAAACTTTTGGTCATGACATGCTTTTCACCGTCCAGCCATAACTCCACTTCGCCGCACAGGTCTCGAGGGTCAGCGAAATTCGTCCCGAAAAAGGTGATTACTTCCGTAAAAGTATGGGTGTGCGCTTGAGCGGCGGGTTGTTCCGAGGCGCACTCCGGCCATATCCAAACACATTCCGAGCAAAAAGCCCCGGGAATAACCTCCCCATCCAGCCACATCACGTGCGTCGGTGTGATGCGCGCGCCGCCGGGTATCCTGCCGGCCCCAACTCGCTCGCCGGGAAACAACTTATCCGCTTTTACGTCGGTAATGATATACTTGCTGGTTTTCAATTCAACCATTTACTTTCGCTCCCCCTTCCCTGGCATATACAGTATCGCAGAAAAAAGCCGCCCGGACCTTCCTGGTTCGACCTGAAAAGCCCGGGCGCTCTGGAACGACTCTATTTTTTCGGTTTGTCCGGAGCATCTCTCTGGATAAATGGTATTTTTTCTCCCCGCTGTATCGCCAAACGTGCCCTGGTCATGTCGCCGATATCGAATCCCCACCCCTCCTTGAGGGTAGCTGCGCCGAGCATTATCGCCATCTCGATGTGAGGTCTCCTTACTTTATGCCATATCAACGGGCCGTGTACCACGCCCTTGGGAATATACATGGAGAAGTTTTTGTTGAATTTCATCTCTTCACCGCCGAGACCGAAGGTCATATCCGCACCGAGGTCTTCGCGATTAGCGGGGTCGCTGCCGATGTGCATGACTATCTCATCGAAGTTATCATGCTTCATCTCGCGGATGGTATCGGTTACTTCCCATATCCACCCGAACTCCAGATAGGTCTTGACCCCCGGCACCTGGACGCCGCTCATGTATGTCATCGTGGGACTCTGCCGCCCTTTTCCGGAAATAGACCCCGGGGATTCCCGCATGGGACTCCGTACTACATACTGCTCGTAATCGACTTTGTCTTTTTTTACCGGTATACCTTTTTTAGGCTCAGAAATACCGCTTTTACCCCACCCCTTGAAAGGGTCGCCCGTCCCCAGCATCATCGCCATCTCGATATGCGGGAACTCGAACTTGTTCCAGATTAGCGGCCCGTGCGGCACGCCCCTGGGAACAAAAATGCCCGTCGTCGTATTGAACGTGATGGGCTGCCCACCCAGGTAAAATGTTATCTCCCCGCCCAGCACCTGCGGTCTTTCCCAGTCGCCGCCCCAGTGCAGCACAATCTCGTCAAAGTCATGCACGTGCTGGAAAATATGGGGATTCGGCGATGGTATATCGTATATCCACCCCAGCTCGATATAACAGGTAGCGGCTGGCACCTGCTTGCTGCTTAAATAGGTCATAGTGGGGTGCTGCCGCCCCTTGACACCGGGTGCCCCCGCCTCGTAAATGGGCTTACTGACTACATACTTCTTAAACTGACTCTCTGCCATTAATATGGTCCTCCTGAAAAATTACCACGGGCTCGTGCCTATGATACTGCATAATGCAGGTTAAGTCAAAATATTCTCCATTCAGGCAAATTGACAATAGTATAAGTGTAGTATAATATAGAAATGTCATTTTTTCCCTAAAAACGATTGCCCTGCCTTAAATCATTCGATATTACATCTCACAGGAAGAGCGACTGCGCATATATGGTAGATAAAGACAGTTCCACCCGTAAAGGGGCTGCCTTAAACAGGGACTGGACACAGGGTTCCGTAGTCAATAACCTTCTGCAATTATCCTGGCCCATGATATTAATGGAAAGCTTTTTTGTCATCAGCCAGGTCTGGGACATGATATGGATAGGGCGGCTCGGCCCTTCGTCAATTGCCGGGGTGGGCATTGCCAATATCGTTATTATGCTGGTGATGTCCATGGATTTCGGAATAATCGTTGGTGTGCGGGCTATGGTCGCACGCTATGTGGGGGCCGGCGATATGAAGACGGCGAATCACGTTGCCGCTCAAGCCCTGGTCCTCAGCGCCAGCTGGGGTGCCCTGATGATGACGGTAGGTATTTCCCTGGCTGAACCTATTATGAGGATGTTCGGACTGGAGGCTGAAGTCATCAAAGAGGGCATGTCGTACATGCGCGTCATGTTTGCTGGATGGGTGGCTATGGACCTCCTGGTTATGGCCCTGTATGTCATCCAGTCTGCCGGCGATACCATCAGGCCGATGATGATAGAAGCCTCGTTAAGAGTAATCCATGTAACTCTCTGCCCCTTTCTCGTCCTGGGCATCGGGATATTTCCGCGCATGGGAGTCAGCGGGGCGGCCCTGAGCAATGTCGTCTCGCAAGCCCTGGGAACGGCCCTCTGCTTATGGCTTCTTTTCGGAGGTCACACCCGATTGCGGCTTTCCAGGAAAGATTTCCGTGTGGATTTCAACATTATATGGCGGATATTGAAAATCGGTATCCCCGCCCTGGTCATGAATATACAGAGGTCTTTCGGCACGTTCATTTTAACGTATCTGATAGCGCCCTTCGGTACTCTGGCCGTGGCCGCTCACAGCCTGGCTTCCCGGCTGGAGATGTTGATAACAATGCCCGGCATGGCATTAGGCATGGGTGCCGGCGTCCTGGTGGGACAAAACCTGGGTGCCGGTCAGCCGGAGCGTGCGGAAAAAAGCACCTGGGTGGCGGTGGGCATTTTTCAGGCTTTCATGGTGGCCTGCTCGGTAGCGGTTCTGCTCTGGTCTAAGAGTATTATGGGTATATTTACCACCGACCCCAATTTGGTAGAACTGGGCGGTATCTTCATCAGGATTTCTACGGCCACCTTCATCGTCATGTCCCTTGCCACCGTATTCCAGAGCTGCATCGCCAGCGCCGGGGATACCGTGCCGAATATGATTATCAGCATTGCCGTAATGTGGGTGGTACAGATACCCGTGGCTTTCGTTTTATCCCGATACACCGACCTTGGTGTCTACGGCATACGCTGGGCGATGGTGGCCAGCACGATAATAGGGACAATCGTCTATTTTATCTACTTCCGGCTGGGAAGATGGAAGCTCAAGAAAGTGTAGCCGAAAATCCTCTCTCCCCAGAGTGCCTGCCTGCGCGTAGCCTGCTTGCGCTAAAGCTCTCGCCTGCCAGAGAACTTGTTCGGCGAGCAGGTCAGCGAAGGCAAGCCGCTTCGGCGAAGGCAGGGGAGAGAGCTAGAAAGAGGGGGAATTTATCACACTCAACTTTCCGAGGCTATCCGAAAATTGTCATTCCCGTCCTTCAGCCGAAGGAGAATCCAGCTTAATAATTATTGTCTTAAATACTGGATTCTCCACCTCAGGTGGATTGGAGTGACTTACCCCCAGCAAGCTGGGGGGTATCCAGCGGGGTATTAGTGACACCAAAATTTAGAAAGAATGACCGCGCGTGTATGTCAAATACGAACACCCCCTCCCATAAAGAGTCTGCTCTGAACAGAGAATGGACACAGGGTTCCATCATCAATAACCTCCTGCTGTTATCATGGCCCATGATTGTCATGGAAGCCACCTATATGATAAGCCAGATTTTCGATATGGTCTGGGTAGGAAAAGCGGGAGCATCTTCAATTGCCGCACTGGGTATTGCCAATTTGGTCATGATGTTGATATCGACAATCGATATGGCGCTGATTTCCGGCTCGCGCGCCATGATTGCCCGCTTTGTCGGGTCAAGAGACTGGGATGAAGCCCGGAAAGTTGCCGGACAGACCTATATTCTGGCTATAAGCTGGGGTTTGCTGGTGACGCTGGCCGGTTCTTTATTGGTCGGACCCATTATGCATATGTTCGGGGTTGAAGAGCAGGTGGCGCAGGAAGGAATGAAATACCTGCGCATCTTTTTCGCCGGCTGGCTCAGCCTGGAACTCCTGATTATGAGCTTATATACTATCCAGTCCACCGGTGATTCCTTTACTCCCATGATAATCGAGATTTCTATCCGGACCGTTCATCTAATTCTTTGCCCGTTCCTGGTCCTCGGACTATGGGTCTTTCCTCACCTGGGTATAGCCGGAGCGGCATTGAGCAACGTGATTTCTCAAGCTCTGGGAGCGGCGGCGGGGCTCTGGGTTTTATTCGGGGGATATACACGCATGAAGCTTTCTTTAAAAGATTTCCGCTTTATTCCGAATATCACCTGGCGTATGCTGAAAATTGGCTTCCCCAGCCTGATATCGATGTTACAGGCTAACTTCTCCATGTTTGTTCTCACCTGGATAATTGTACCCTTCGGGACTCAAGTAATTGCCGCCAACAGCCTCGTCTCCAACGTGCAGGGATTT
This sequence comes from uncultured Dehalococcoidaceae bacterium, assembly GCA_964422155.1. GTDB lineage: Bacteria > Chloroflexota > Dehalococcoidia > Dehalococcoidales > RBG-16-60-22 > JBGPRB01. The sequence goes on from CAYQZZ010000040.1 coordinate 15,312, forward strand.
ATAATCACGCCTAATCTGGGTTTGGGGAGCGCGGTTGGAGTACTGGTGGGACAGAACCTCGGTGCGAAGCAGCCGGAACGGGCTGTGAAAACCACATTTCTGGGAGCGGGCATTCTGGAGGCTTTCCTGATAGCCTGCGGGGTCGTAATTTTAATTTGGGCGGAGAGGATAGTGGGTATTTTCAATAATGATCCGGCGCTAGTGGCAATAGGCGCAACCTTCCTCAGAATCGCCACTGCCGGTTACCTGGTAATGGGAATTAATTCAGCCCTGATGAACTGCATCAGCGGGGCCGGTGATACCCTTCCCAATATGATTATCAACATTATTATGATCTGGGTAATCCAGATACCCTTGACGTATATTCTGTCACATTATACTAGCCTGGGTGTCTACGGAATACGCTGGGCGATGGTGGTCAGCACGGTTGTTGGCACAATCGCCTACTTTACTTACTTCCGGATGGGCAGATGGAAGCATAAGAAAGTGTAGCTGTCATCCCCTACTCTTTGGCCGATATATAGTGGCTGGATTCCGAGGCGGCGTTGGGGTCGAAGGTTTTCTTTATCTTCCTCAGCCACCTGGTGTAGTTGGACGTGTGCGGACCGTACATGTCATGAATTTCATCGCTCCATACGTGAGCCGGCACCCCGAATTTACCCTCCACCGCCGTTCTGTTCGCCACCATGAATATCTCGCGGGCAGCCATCGCCGACTCGGGATTGCTCGGTTTATACCGGATAAGCAGTTCCCCGTGCCCCTGGTGCCCGTGTTCAATCGACTGCACGAAGGGGTCGGTGCCGTCGGCATGGAGCAGGCCTTTATCGATGTAGCTCTGCTTCACTTTGGATGCCCTTGAAATATAGGTCCGCATCAGGCCGAAAACATCGGTGCCCCCCACCTCCCCACCGAAGCACCCTGTCGCCCGGCAGGTCTCTCTTAAAGAGCCGGTGACCCTGGTGAATCGCCAGATAAAGCCGCCGGCGTTCTCTGGGTCTTCGACATCCCTCAAGGACTTGCCGTTGAATTCCTCCACAATTTGCTGCAATGCCTCTTTCTTATATTCGAAGTCATCCGGGGAATTGCCGGCTATTATCAGCAAAAAGCCCGGCCCCTGTACCTCATCCGTGTACTTCTTAAAAAGGGCCAGGTCTTCCTCGTTGCTTCTGGCTTTATTCCCGCATACCATGGCCGGATTGAAGCCCATCAGAATGAACCCTATTTCGCTTTCGCCGACCTTGCGGACGGCCTGGGTCATGATATCCGCCGAAGGGAAGTGGAGATAACGAATCATGAAGCCCGGTGGTATTTCGCTCGGTTTATAGTCCGGCGATACCCCCTCGATTGGAAAAGTTGCCGGCCCCGGCCAGTGGTAGACCTTCTGTGCCGCCTTGGTATAGACGCCGAGTCCGCCCAGCGGCACCGTGTTACCCCGCAGTACGCCCCGTAAGGATGGCCCCGGCCCGTCGCCGCAGAACCACTGCGATAATGCCCCCAGCGAACCGAGCCTGATTATTTCGCCATCCGGCGCCACCCATTCCACCCCGAGCAGGTTTCTCTCCCCGTAGCTGGCGCTCTGGCTCATATGTCCTATCCCCTGATGAGCCGCTATCGGGAGCGCCGAGCAGTTGCTGCCGGCGCCGGTGATATTGCAGACGAGTCCCCTTTTCATCAGTTCGCCCTGGAGCTGGGCATAGATAACGTACGGCTCTACTACCGCATACATATTCTTCTCATTTATCTCTATAATACGGTCCATCCTCCGCAGGTCGAGCTTGATGACGCCCGGTCCGGTGGGGTCGCAGTACGGACCCCATCCCGTGCTCGACGCTTTATACTGTATCTTGAAACGGTTGCAGAGTTTGACAATCGCCTGGACTTCCTCCGTATTTTTAGGGAGAGTTACGGCTTCGAACGTGGGTACGAACAGCTGCGGCGTGGCAATCAGCCCCGACCGCCAGGCGTATGAATATAGTATGACCGGGTCTTCGGAGATATTCTCCGCCCCGACGACGTCTTCCAGTGCGCGGTATACATCTCTCTTCAAAGCCATTGTTCCTTACCCCCTTTCCTTGGTTGCCTTGGTCAATAACTCGACGACGTCATAGACCTTAAGGCTGCTCCCGCTTTCCTTTATGTAGTCTTTAAAGCTACGTTCACACCCCGGGCAGGCCGTAACTATCGCCCCCGCCCCCGTCGCTTCGGCTTCGTTAATTCTTTTCTGAGCCGTCCACCGGGCGAACTCCGGGTTCGTCTCCTTTACGCCGCCGCCGGTGCCGCAGCACCAGGCGTATTCTTTCGTCCTGTCCATTTCCACCAGCTTGACGCCGGGAATACTGCCCAGCACGTCCCGCGGCGGCTGATAAACGCCGTAGGTGCCCCGTCGGAACTCTTTGGAAGGCTCGAAGATACGTATCTGCCCGGGTATCTGTCTCCCCTGCCATTGAATGTATGGTTCGCCCAGTCTGCCGAGATGGCAGGGGTCGTGGTAGGTCACCTTCATGGCAACCTTCCGGGTAGGCTTTAATTTCCCATCTTTTATCAACCTGTCCAGGTACTCCGTGGTGTGCAGCACCTCGAGCTTGCCTTTCATACCAAATTTATCGTAAAGCACCTTGAACCCGTAATAGCAGTCGGCGCAGCCGGTTACCAGGGTTTCCGCACCCGATTTCTCTATAAGCTCCATATTGAGTCTAGCTTGTTTTAGAAAATCTTCACGGAAGCCCATTTGATAGGCCCGACTCCCGCAGCACTCCTCTTTCTCCCCGCCGATACCGATATCTATACCCGCTTTTTGCAGCAGCTTTACGGTATCCTGGGCTGTACTCCATATCTCTTTGTCGTAGCTTATCCGGCATCCGGCATGATAAATGACCCTTGCCTTCTGCCGGGTGTAGTCTTTCACGTCCAGCCCTTTAGCCCAGTCTCCCCTCTTACCCCTCCCCGCCGGCACCATTGTCCCCTGTTTCCGCAGGCTGTTTATCACGCCATCCAGAGTACGGAGGGTATGTCCGTCTGCCACGCATTGAATCCTCATTTCGTTTATCGGCTCCAGCACTTCCATGTCCATGCCGTACTTGCAGGCGATATCGCAGCCGCCGCACATCTGGCAGTTATAGACCACTTCGAGGAGCTTGTCTGAATAGTCGATTTTCTTCTCCAGCATCGCCATGGCGAAATTCAGCCTGCCGCCCCCTGAATAGGCATGGAAGTTATACCGGGATATGCTGGGGCAGATGCTGGCATTCCGGACGCCCTCTATCTTTTCCAGCGGTATGAACTTGCAGTATGAGCAGCGACAGCACATTATCATGTCGTCACGATAGTCTTCTAGCGCCATCTCTTTCCCTCCTTGGTCGTAAGTTAGGAGTTATCAGTTTTCAGATTGAGCACATGAAAACCCTATTCAAACCCGTAAAACTTCGCCACTTTGTCCAGCGGTTCCCTGTCCCGGCGTTCTTTATTCACCGGGTCATCCCGGTCAGGATAGCCGATGGCAATCCCCAGCGCGATGAGTTTATCCTCCGGTATGCCCAGCACCTTCCTTATGATATCGGGGTAAACCACCGCCTGCGCCTGCGCTATCGTCCCCAGCCCGTAGTTGGTAGCCAGCAGCATGATGTTCTGCACTACTGAGCCGGAATCGTATAACGACCAGACGTTGATTCCCTTCGCTTGATACAGGAAATTCCGCCCCACCAGCAGATAGATGCATACCGGGGCGCCATAATGTCTGAAGTTCACCATAAAGCGTTCTTCCATCTCTTCTTTGGTCATTTCCTTCCTGTCCTTGGGTTGCAGGGCGCGTATGCGGGACATGTACGGCTCGGGAAAATCGTAGGGGCGGGGTACCTCGGATTTCGGCTCCTGCACTCCCCTTTTTACAAAGCCGTCCTGTATTGCCTTCAGCTTCTTCCCGGTAGCTATGGCAAACTCCCAGGGCTGGGTATTGGCCCATGACGGGGCCCGTAAAGCCTGCTTAATTATTTTCCTCAGCAAATCCAGCGGAACGGGGTCGGACTTATAAGCCCGCACGGCAAATCTTTCATTTATAGCCTGAACGACATCCATAATTTATTATTCCTCCTTAAACGATTTGTGGTAAACACTTCTGAACCACGTATTAGATACATAATTATCAACATTTCATACCTGCCAAGTCAAATTTACCCTCCATTGGCACTTTGCCCGTAAATTTGCTTATAATATGGCGAGTTTCTATTTATAAAATTATAAAAAGCGTTCATAAATTATACAGGAGGCAATATGAAAATCGACGTTTTTTCTCACATCCTGACTAAAAAGTATCTGGAGACCTACA
>CAYQZZ010000041.1:0-19589 GCA_964422155.1 uncultured Dehalococcoidaceae bacterium
CATTCTCAAAGGTGATATGCAATACAGAAAATACGAACAGGTCGGATTTAAAACGACTTCCGGTAAATTCGAAATTTACTGTTCAGCCTTGAAAGATATGGGATATGACCCTTTGCCCTATTACGTTGAACCTCCAGAAAGTCCCTATTCTACACCAGACATTTTTAAGGAGTATCCGTTAATAATCACGACCGGAGCCAGGGTCCAGGCCTTTTTTCATACTGAGGGTAGACAGATCAAATCACTACGCCGCCTAAACCCTGACCCGAAGGTTGAGATTCACCCCGATACAGCAAAAAAGTTGGCTGTGAAAAATGGTGATTGGGTTTGGATTGAAAGTCCAGGAGGCGGAAGAATCAAACAGAGAGCCAGCCTGACAGGAAGTATTTACCTTGGTGTTGTTAACGCCCAGCATGGCTGGTGGTTTCCAGAAAAAGAACCGTGGGAATACGGGTTTACTGAGTCAAACGTCAATATGCTAACACACGGGATGTCCTGTGATCCTCAAACAGGCTCAGAACCATGGCGTTCCTTTCTCTGCAAGATATACAAGGCATAAAGATAGACCCGGAGCGTGGAAAGATTTTATAGTGTAAGAAGGGGAAAACCAATGGTTGAAAAAGGATTTCGCTATGACATAGGGAAGTTAAAATTGATGGTTATCAACGATGGTACGCTCGTGAGCCAGGGCGCGGAGAACGAAGAGGTATTTGGCTTAAACTGTCTCTTTATCGACTCCGGCGACCATAAAATACTCATCGATACCGGATGTGGAGATGGATTTCAATCTACTGCCGGGCGGTTAGCGGCAAACTTAGAGGCAGAAGGAATAAGATGTTCGGATATTGATAGAATCATTTTCACCCATGGTCATCTAGACCATGTCTGTGGCAGCTTTGATTCACGGGGAAGGCCCGTTTTTCCCAATGCTCGTTATATAACGTCCGAAAGGGAGTGGGAATGCTGGCTGACCAGACCGGAGAGTAGCGAGCTTCAGAGTATGTTTTTTAGTGCCGCCAGGAAGAACCTTTTACCCATCCCAGACCAGTTTGACCTGGTGAAGGGTGATGTTGAAATACTACCTGGAATTAAACTCGTGGCGGCACCTGGACATACGCCCGGAAACGTCATGGTAAATATATCGTCGGATGAAAAACGACTTCTTTGTATCGGAGATATAATCCATTCACAATTAGAATTCATTCATCCTGAATATTTATCATCATTCGATGTTACGCCTGAACAAGCATTACATACGAGGGCTCAAATACTATCTGATGTTGCGAAATCCGGGATTCTTGTTTTTGCCTGTCATTTTCCGTTCCCGGGTCTTGGCTATATAAAGCACAATGAAGGCGTCTTCACCTGGCAGCCTATCTAAGTGTGTCTTCTTGTCGGTTATTAAGTCATTCCTGAATGAAAAAGAATATTCGAGTCGAAATCGAATAATTCAAGTATGTATTCAGGGGGAGACCAACTCTGCCCCTTCTCCACCATAAAAGCGGACCAACCTAACATCAATCGGGATCGATGCCGGTGCTCAGTCGGTATCCTCTGAGATTTCATTCCTGGTATCTGAAAAGACTCAATATATCTATGGAGCAATTCTATCGATAGACGGTGGTTTAACTGCTGGAAGATGACCCAACATCCATCAATGTTATAAAGTCAAATTCCTTAGCCTTGTTGAGAACCGAACGGGTCACATTTCATCTTATTATTCAACCTCGCCACATCCCACAATAAGTCATAATTTGAAACTTCAAGAACTAACTCGTTTATCACCCTCCCAGTGGCGGGGAAGAAATGAAAAACAAAAGCTATCCCCAAATACGAAACTTTACAATGAGTTGGAAGAGAATTTACGTATAAGACAGGTGCAAAGTAGAACATTACCCAATAATTTGTTATTTCGAGCGGGATTATTTGCAGTAATTTGGGGTAGTGAGGACAAGTCGTTACAATAGACCCCTGAGTCTGGGGTCCAGGGCATCTCTTAGCCCATCTCCTACCATGTTAAAAGCGAATACCACCAGCATCAATGCCAATCCCGGGGCAAAAGAAAGAATGGGCAGGATTAATAGATACTCTCGCGCATCACTAACCATGCTACCCCAGGCTGCTGTCGGAGGTGTAATACCGATACCCAGGAAACTTAACCCGGCCTCAGCCAGGATGGTAACTCCCAGCATCATGGTGATGAGTACAATAAGAGGTGATAAGCAATTAAGGACAACGTGGCGCATTAAGCGCAGATTACTGGCGCCCATAGCCCGTCCGGCTAAAATATAATCATTCTGTTTGACGGAAAGCACCTGCCCGCACATTAAGCGAGCATAATTAGGCATCAGAGCAACACTCAGGGCGATAATCACGTTTCTCATGCCCCCACCCAGTAAAGCCGCGACCACCAGAGCCAGCAGTATCATGGGGAAAGACATGAGGGCATCGACGAATCTCATGATAATAATGTAAACCCACCCTCCGTAATACCCGGCTAATGTACCCAGAGTTATGCCAACGAGACATGCAACAGAAACCACGATTAAGCCTATTTCTAGTGACGTACGGGTGCCGTAAATAATCCGGCTCAAGGTATCCCTTCCCAACGCATCGGTCCCCAACCAGTGGGCAGCACTGGGGTTCTGGAGAGTGTTCTCCAGGTCCGGCTCATAAGGACCGTAAGGCGCAATCAATGGTGCAATAATTGCCACTATAATGAATAAAAATAAAATTATCATGCCGAAGACCACCACGCTCCGGCTGAAAAATACTCTTCTAAAGCGGCGCCACTCGCTTACCCTGGGTGGAAGCTCCACCACTCCATTAACTACATCGGATATAGCTTGATTTGCCATTGGCATCCGCCTTTAATCGTATCGAATACGGGGATCCAGCCAGCCATACACCAATTCTACTATCAAGTTCACCACCAATACTGCGGCGGAGACGATTAAGACGATTCCCTGTACATAGGGATAGTCCTGATTAAGAACGGAGGTAACCGCTAATCTGCCCATCCCGGGAATGTTGAATACCGTTTCAATTAATACCGTCCCGCCCACTATCATGGGAACGCCCATTCCGGCCAAGGTGACTATAGGTATCAGGCCGTTTTTGAGGGCATGCCGCATAATCACCGCCTGTTCTTTTACGCCTTTAGCCCAGGCAGTGCGGATATAGTCTTGATGCATCACTTCGAGCATACTGGAACGGGTCTGGCGTGCCGTGGAAGCGATTGGGAACACTGCCAGACAAAAAACCGGCATGATGAGCTGTCTGGTACTCAACCAGAAGTCGGTAAAAGGGGATGTGTAACCCATCACCGGCAGCCAGTTTAAATACAAACCGAAGAGATACATGAGCAGGATACCCAACCAGAAAATAGGGACGGTAATCCCCAGGTTGGATAGGGTGGTCACCAGAGTATCTAACCATGTCGCTCGTCTGACAGCGCCGATTATCCCAACGGGAATGCCTATCAAAAGGCCAATAATAAAAGCCAGGATACCGAGATGGAAAGTTATGGGGATGCGTCGCACGACTTCGTCGGATACCGGCACCTTCTGGAGGATGGATTTCCCCATGTCTCCACGGAGGAAACCTCCTACCCAGTCGAAGTATTGGATGAACATCGGTCTATCCAGACCATGTTCATGTCTGACCTGCGTTATTTGCTCTTCGGTGAAGCTCTCTGTGTTACTCGCCGTAATTATCATGCGAATCGGGTCACCGGGCAATAAGCGCATTGCCACGAAAACAAGTATACTGACGATAAACAGGACCACCAGCGACTGGATAAATCTACGCACCAGATAAGATATCATGTCGGGCCTTTTTTCGTGATGTCCAATTCACACCGCACTAATTCAAAAATGTGTTAGTTTACGTCGGGACCACTTCAAAGGTAATTGAAGCAATATTGATGCATGTAAATGTCAGGTTTGAAATGAAGCTCCAAGCCTAATAAACTTCGATTCAAATCTCAGCCGCGAACGCTGAACAATTTATAAAAACTGATAATTTTTCTTGTTACAATGACAGGAGGCTGAGATTGCTCCCAACCTCCTGTCAAATGTGCCCAGTTAATTATTTCTTTAACCAGATTTTACCGTAATCCCAGGCATTTGCAGTTCCGAACTTAGTGAGACCGGAGTCCTGAACGTTAGGCGTAAGGATAAAAACGAAGGTGTTGTAAACCAGCGGTATTATGGTGCAATCATTATAGAAAGCATCGGATATTTGCTGCAAAATTGTCTGGTCCGGGGCGGGTGTGGCTAACGATTTGTTGAATAAATCAACATAGCCAGCCGGTTTTTTATTGCTCGGGAGGTAGAATCCGAGACCGGAGAAGAAGACGTTGAGAGTCGTATTGTAGTTCGACCATTCGTTTATCGGTATATAAATCATGGAGTTGACTTTCGCCGGTTGGGTGGTGATAGCCTGCCAGGCGGCTGGTTCCGGGAACTGCAAATCTGCGGTGATGCCGATTTTGCTCAACATCGCCTGGATGGCGATTACCGGGTCCCGGTTTGCCCCCGGCCCCACGAAAATCGTTGTCTTGAAGCCATCGGGAAAGCCGCCATCTTTCATTAGCTGCTTGGCTTTTTCTACATCGAATAAACGAGGTTTGAGGTTGGGGTCGTAGGCTTTGGTAGCCGAGGAAGACATCTGGTAAGCAGGTTTATCAAAGCCGAAGCCGAAACTCTTGGCTAAGGACTCCCGGTCAATGGCATATTCGACGGCCAGGCGTACGTTCAGATTAGCATAGGGAGAAGCGTCATTCTTGCTATCTGGAGCCAGCATGGTGGGGCCGCCGCTTCGAGTAAGGACTGTAAAATCCGTGCCCTGGAAGCGTGAAGCTTGTTTGGTGGTAGAGTTCAACATCTCGGCTCCGCCAGACTTCATTAACGTTTCCCGGGTTGTCTCATCAGCCACGTACAATAGCTGGATTTTATCCAGATACGGTAGCTGGTTGCCCTGGTCGTCTTTCTGCCAGTAGTTGGGATTTCTCACGGCGGTCATAGATACATCTTTCTGGTAGTCTGTCTGCATGAAAGGACCGGTACCTACCATGTGAGTCCTCATCCATTCGATACCATGGGTTTGATTAGCCGTGGGCGAGACGAAGAAGTAGTTCTCCCACGACCTTATACCGGTGTTTTTGAAGGGAGAATAGTGCAATTTGATAGTATAGTCATCGATAATATCCCAGGATTTCCAGGTGTTGGTGGTGGCGGTAAACATCCCGGCCGTCTTAAATATATTCAGGTTCCAGGCCACTGCCTGGGCATTAAAGGGGGACCCATCATGGAATGTAACCCCCTTCCTCAGATGGAAAACAACGTTAGGATCATCCCCGGTTGCGGTAACATCCCAGGTTTCCGCCAGTTCACCCTGCATGGTGCCGTCAAGTTTCTCTTTAAGCAGACGTTCCATGACCCACATCTGGGTGTTATAGGTACCTAAATTTCCTTCCCATTCAGCTCCGAGTGGAGCTCCCGGTGCCGCGGTCTCGATGATTCTCAGGGTGCCGCCAAATTTACTTACCGTCGGAGCAGGGGCTGGAGCGGGTGTGGTAGGTGCCGCCGGGGTGGTGGGTGCCGGTGCTGCTTTACCGCAGCCAATAATCAGAAGGGCACACACTAACAAGACTACCAGGGAAACCATTAATCTCTTCAAATTTTTACCTCCTTACATTTTTTATGTATATTGATGTGGTTTTTTACACACCATGAATACATAAACTTAAATTCTACTTAGCACTACTCAATAAAATCGATAGAAACCCCCTAAAATCGCCATATTATCCCAGGTTTATCGGGTAAAAATAAATAGTATTGGAATGGGCATACTTTTCAAATTGTTTGAACATTTCATATATTATAAAATCATTGTCAAGCAGAATACCAAGATGGCACCGCTAAGCGGCATATCGTCTTGAGGTCCCCGCAGCCCGAAGATAATGGACGCTCCGGACATGACCTTTACTGTAAGCCTGCCCACCCGAGAGTGGGACCATCGCGTCTGGGAGGAGTTACCGGAAATTATAGGCTCGTCCGCGTTACAGAAAATTGACTACAAGATGACATCTTCAACAGAGGCCCCACGCCAGATTTGGACCTTCCAGGCTGTGGATAGAGGCGCCTGCGTGATACACTTCAAGACCCACGGGAAAGAATTAGAATTACATCGAATGTCCCACCCTTTTTACAGAAGGCATTTTGCATGTCGACCACAATTAAGGCAGTCCTATTGATATCCAGCTTGATTGGTTCAGGCTGAGCCGGTATAACCACTTCCATGATTAGTTACCTCCGCCTTATGAGCATTAAAGCTCTATTTCCTTCAAATCCGCGGCTGGTTCCAGCCTGGCCTCAGTAAGGCTCTGTATCTCCTGGACCGTCCAGCCGGGAGCTATCTCCTTCAGAACGAGGCCCTCCCCGGTCACTTCGATGACAGCCAGGTCGGTGATAATGAGGCTGACGCACTGCTTAGCCGTCAGAGGAAAGGTACAGTTTTTGACAATGCGCGGCTCTCCTTCTTTCGTCGTGTGCAGCATGGTGACAATGACTCTGCCCGCACCGGCGGCAAGGTCCATGCCCCCTCCCATTCCCGTGGCTGGCCGACCGGGCCGTCCCCAGTTGGCCAGGTCACCCTTCTCGGAAACCTGGTAAGCCCCGAGGACGACTACGTCAACGTGGCCACCCCGGATCATGTCAAATGATGCCGCGCTATCGAAAAAGCACATACCGGGCGAGGGGGTAACGGGCTGGTCAGAGGCGTTAATCATCTCGTAGTCTTTTTCTGCGTCGGTGGCTAAGCCTCCATAGCCCAGCATACCATTCTCGCTCTGAAAGAAGACGGTTCTACCCTCAGGGATAAGATTAGCGCATAAGCCGGGCATGCCGTAGCCCAGGTTAACCACTGAACCATCGGCGAACTCACGGGCTGCCCGCAGGGCAATCGTCGGCTCATCCAAACGGCTCTTCATTTCGGCACCTCCACGATACGGTCCACGTACAGATGAGGGGTAACGATAACCTCAGGGTCTAGCTCTCCAACGGGTACAAGCCGGTCAACTTCTACAATGGTGACCTTAGCGGCCATCGCCATTACCGGGTTAAAGCACCTTGCCGTTTTCCGGTACACCAGGTTTCCCAGGGTATCAGCCTTGTAGGCCTTAACCAGCGCAAAATCGGCGGTTAGAGGCAATTCCAGGATGTACTCTTTACCACCGATGACCTTCTTCTCCTTGCCTTTCTCGACGACCGTGCCTATGCCCACCGGGGTATAGAACCCTCCCAGTCCCCCCGCAGCGCAGCGTATCCTCTCCGCCAGAGTGCCCTGGGGGACTATCTCAATCTCAACCTTTCCTTCGCGGTATAACCTCTCGATGGGAGAGGTTGGCGGCATGCCACCCAGGGCAGGCACTGACCCGATGAATTTCTTTACCTGGCCTTTCTCGAAAAGGATTCCCAGGTCCTGATACCCCTCTGGCTTTATTCGCTGGCTAAGTTCAAAACCTACGCCACCCATATTGGCGATAACGGTCAGGTTTTTCGCTCCTTGATTGGCGAGAGCTACAATCAGGTTTACCGGCAGGCCGCCGAAAGACCCGAAGCCTCCGACCATTATGGTAGCGCCATGGAAAATATCAGCTACCGCCTCATTACAGGTAGGGAATATCTTATTTACGGTCACCCTCTGCCTCCTCGATATGCGTCCGGCAAGACTCTATTCTGATGTTGTTTAATATTGTCATTCCCGCCCCGTATCAAGTACGGGGTAAACTCCGGCGGGAATCCAGGTGGGGTACTTGGGAGGACGGATTCTTCGCTTCGCTCAGAATGACACCTTTATGTTTCTTAACGACCTTTATTCTTACATAATCGTTTTCATCAACAGGTGAATATTATCGGGCGGCGTCTCCGGCGGCACCTCCCAATCCGTAGTCAGAAAGACGCCTGACTCAATTTTTCCCGGCAGATGTGCCTTTAAATATGCCTGCAGCTCTTTTGATTCGGAGGTAAGGAGGTGGGAAGGAATGGCTTTCCCCAAAATACAGGAGCGACCGCCTTTCAGCCTATTCCAGGTGGTTAAGTCAATGCCTGCGTTAACTATCCCGTCAAACCCGAGGTCTATCAGATTGGCCAGGTTATCAGGTGATGATTCGCCGGGCAACAGGACGGAGAAAGCGTTATAAAACCTGACTATATTCAAGATGGACGAGAAAGTCGAGCGCAGCCAGGACAAATGCGCGGCTGGGAAAACCGGCATCAGTCTATCAGCAATAGCAATAATATCCAGCTCCAGCTGGCAGTAAATCTGAACTACTTTCAGCAGAAACCCGGCGGAAGCCTCAATCTCCTTTATAGCTTCTTCCGGCCTTTCTGTAAAGTCCTTAATCGGGTCCCTACCTGTCAGGCCCGCCGTCAGGGTCAGAGGACCCGTAACTACAGCAGCCAGAGCCAGGTTTGACCCCGAGACCTTATTGATACGTCGTAAAGACTCGATAACGGTACCAAATCTGCCCGTTTTAGCGGTGCTTTCGACGTTGATGTCCTTAAGGCGACTGAAGTCAAACTGAGGTTGAGGGCTGGTTGTCGGTGCTTCATAGTCGCCCCTCCAGTTTATAGGGTTGCCGCATATCTCCATTTCCAGGGAAGAATCAAAGCTGCCGATAATGGTATCATAGCCATATAGTTTCCTGGCATTTTGGAGGCATTTTGTATATTGAGTTGGGTCAGCGAATATCCTTCGCACCGGTATTTGTTCCAGCCGGGCAGCATGGGTGAATAACCAGGGAATAAAGGGCAACCGTGGCAAATCAGCCGATTCAAATGCTCCTCTAACCAACTTCTTGGGTGTAACTGCTTTATCCATCTTTAAAATTAGGTTGAGAAATAATCTGTCATTGCGAGGGCGACCTGCTCGCCGAACAAATTTTTTTGGCAGGCGAGAGCCCGTGGCAATCTCTATCATCGAATTAAGTATATCATGGGGATTGCCACGCGGAGTTTACCCTGAGCTTAGCGTGAGGGCTCGCAATGACGACATAGTTTACATTCTGATAATTTCTCTCGTTTTCCTGGCATCCGGCCATGACCCGTAGTATTCCAATATTTCTTCGGCAGGACGAAGCTGTGACCATTCTTTCTCGAACTTATCCCAGGTCATACCACGGGATTTCCTGTCTTCCCTCTCTTTTTGACGGAGCCTCTTTGTTTTTTCCTCGTCTACTTCCAGGGTTTCGTGGTCATAGGCCACATGATAGACGTTTTCCGCGGTCCAGTGAGAAATGACTTCCCTCTTCAAATCATCCATGACCGACTCGGGTTCCCTCTCCAGAACATCGCCGTAACCGCCGCCGCCGCCGCTGAAAACGACCCACAAGTCGCCGTTTTCCATGATATGAACTTTTTTAAATATACTACTAATCTCGTATTCACCTTTGATGGTACGTTCGGTAATTAGTTGCATGGCCCCCGAAGGGATATCTCTATCGCCCCTTTTCATCTTCTCCCAGATGTTGGTGTGCTTAACCTCGATGCCCGGCAGCGTAGGCGGCGGGTAACCGCCGAACAGCCCGATACAGTTGCGTATTTTACTGCCTTTGACATGGCTGTTATAAAGGGCATAGTCCACGTAATTAACGGCATAAATTGTTTCGGTGCCTGAACCACCTCGATACTTGCCGAAACCGCCGCTGTCCCGGCTTAACTTGGCCGCCAGGTTGAAGAACTGGAACTCATTTTCTATATCTTCAACGTCCGGCGCCCTGCCTGAAGGGCAATGAGAAAAACCAAAAGCATCAACTCCGTCCATGTCTGACCTAGCGCCGTGCCCTTCCGTATTCAGACCGAAGGCGAGAAAATCGGCAATGGGTACGCCCCACTGGTTTACTCCGGAGACCAGCACGCCCACCCCAGTATTGCCGATGGCGGCTGCCACCAATTCCCTTTGTGGGCTATCGAACATCAACTTGCTCATGCAGATGGTGCCCAAGGTCATCGCGCCATGGCATGAGGGGGCACTATTGCTCTGGGCAGCTTCAAAGTGGGGATTGAACATACACCCCTCCGGAACAATCCATTCCATAGGACCAAAGATACCTGCTGAGACTGGCAGGTCATTGAAAGAGTAAGACATCAAATGTATAGCCACGTTCGCCGCAAGACTGTGAGGCATGCAGTGCTGGGGACTATCGGTTTCTGGAGAGGTACCGGTGAAGTCCCAGATAAGTCGGTCGCCTTGCTTACGCAGGGTAAGGAAGTTGCGCACCAACCGGTGTTTTTCCCCGACGATATCCATAAAGGTCACTGCCCGGTATGTCCCGTCATTCCATTCCTTGATGCGCCGGCGGGTGCCCTCTTCCGCTTCGATTATTATCCGCTGGAAGAGCCCCTTAACAAACTTGTTTCCCTTCTCCTGGGCCAGCGCCACCAGTCGGCTCCTCAGGCGGTCGGCGGCACTCAGCCGCGCCCTCATATCAATGGCCTGCATGCGCGGCGCCCGCGACATCAGGTTGACGCACATCTCCACCAGGTCTTCGCGGAGACGGAAATTTTCACCTATTTTGATTGGCGATAGAAGCATTCCTTCATCGTGTCTTGTCTTGGCGCTGAGCGGCATCCCGCCCGGTTCGCAGGCGCCGGTCTCGGGCTGATGCACAGCCGCGTTCGTCCAGGCGATAATCTCCCCATCATTAAAAACAGGCATGACGACAATCTGGTCGCAGTTGTGTATCCCGCCGTAAAGCGGGTCGGAGAGGTAAAAGATATCGCCGTCTTTGACGCCCACCGTGGGCTCGTTTATCCAGGTCTCGGCCACGAACTTTATCGGCAGCTGGCCGACCACAGCATGGAGGTAGGTGCCGCACCAGGCGGCCACCATGTTCCCGGTCGGCGTGTAGATGCCGGTGACGACGTCTCCAGAGCGGAGCATGCTGCTCACGCCCAGCTTGATGAAGACCTCCTTGGACTCGAGCAGGAAGTTGTTCAGCTTCTCGGTATAGATTTCATAATCGCCGGGTTGCAGCAATTTCAGGCATTCCAATTCCTCATCCGTGGGCGGGCTGGGCTTAATCCATTGCAGTAGCTTTTGCGGGTCTGGCCTCATATCATCCTCCCTTTCTCTATAACTTCTCCAGAATAAAGTAGTGATATTTGTCAACAGAAAGCTTAAGCACCGGTGGCATCACGATGGTGGTATCTTCAGCTTCAATGATGGCGGGACCGTTGATGATGTTGCCGTGTTTCAGCAATTTGGCATCGTAGACAGGGGACGGGCGGAACTCACCATATTCTACCCAGTAAGCAGGTCTCTTGCCTTTAAGTGCCGCCGCGTCCGGCGTCTCTTTGGCCCGCGGGTAAGTAGGAAGTTTCGGTTTGGGGTGGTCCACGGTGGCGCGCAGTATCAGGTTAAGCACATCCACGCCCCCCTGCGGATAAGCCGAAATGCGGTTATAAACCCGGCAGTACTCATCCTCAAAGGCTTTATATACCGCCATGACGTCGGCTGCATTATTAATAAACAGGAGCGGAGACATAAAACGGAGGATATTGAGCTGGCCGCCGTACTTGGCTTCTATCTCCAGGCCAAACTTGATGGACTCAAGAGAAAAGCCTTCATTGGTAATGTCCTTGACCGCTCTCTCTTGCATGCTTTTTACTGTACTATTGAAGACATCGTAATCTTCAAAACACTTCATTGTTATCGGAGCCAGCAACGGAAGACGCAGCGATTGCTCGTATAAATGGAGGATGTCCATTGTGCTTGAGCCAAAGGCACAGAACACCGGCGAAAAGGGGAAAACGACAATTTTGTTGATGCCGGCATACGGCCCGTAAGAGCAGCAATGGGTCGGCCCGGCCCCGCCGAAGGCAAAGAGTATAAAATCGCTGGGCTTGAAGCCCCGGAGGAAGGTCTCCTTGGCGATGGTATCGCCCATATTGGCATCAACAATCTTTTTAATCAGCAGCGCCGCCTCTTCCACCTCAATACCCAGGGGTCTGGCGATTTTTTCCCTGATAGCAGATACCGCCTTTCCCTTATCCAACTTCATGCGCCCGCCGTGATAATAGTCAGGGTTGATATAACCTAATACGATGTCAGCATCGGTAACAGTGGGTTCGGTCCCGCCCAGATTATAAGAGGCCGGCCCCGGCATGGAACCGGCACCCTGAGGCCCGACCTCCAGTCGATTACCCATGACGGGGTTGAGCCAGGCGATAGAACCGCCGCCGGCGCCGATGGACCTTGTCTCCAGGATGGTCATGTCCACCCACCAGCGGTCAATGAGGGGGTGGTACTGGTAGAACCGGCTGCTGCCGGCCACGACCAGGCCCAGGTCGAAGCTGGTGCCGCCCATATCGCTGACGACAATGTTGTCATACCCCAGTATCCTGCCGACATTAGCTCCCCCGATAAGCCCGGCCACCGGCCCACCGTTAAAAGTCTGGATAGCAGCTGTGCGAAAGACCTCGGCCATGCCGCCGCTGTTATGCACCATCATGATGGTCTTATCGTAGCCGGAGTTGCGGAGCTCATCGCCCGTACCGGAAATCTGCTCCCACATGGAGTAATGAAGGTAAGCATTCAATATCGTGGTCACGGTGCGCGTATATTCGTTCTGTTTAGGTGTTACTTCCGAAGAAAGCACTACCGGCATGGCCCCCAGGTAAAAGTCCGGGTATTCTTTACGGATAATCTCGGCGATACGCTTTTCGTGGGTGGGGTTGGCATAGGAGAAGAGCAGGCTGACGACGAATCCCCTGGCCCCCTTGTCCACCAGGTGCTGCAGTTTATCCAGAAAGTCTTCTTCGTCCAGGGGTCTGATTATCTCCCCCCGGGAGTTGACCCTTTCCTTAACGCCCACCGTCATTTCCCGGGAGATGATGGGCTCAGGCTTGACGATACGGGCCAGGTTCCTGATTTCACGGAAGGTCAGCTGGTCCGACCATGAAGCGCCTTTGCCGATGGGTACGATATCCTCGAAGCCTTCCGTGGTAATCAGCGCCAGCCTGGGGCCGGTCCTTTGCAGAAGGGTGTTCATGGCAATGGTCGTGGAGTAGCGGACGACCTCGGTGCTGCCCAACAGCTCCTTAACGGAAATGCCGAGCAGGACCGCCGCATCTTTTACCGCCCGCATGAAGCCAACCGAAAGGTTATAAGCGGTCGTAGGCGTCTTGGTAAAGATAGTCTTGCCGTCATAGCTCAAGAAAAGGTCGGTAAATGTTCCGCCGATATCAACATCAAGAGAGACCTTCATCGTTACACCTGCCTTATTGTTTATTTCCCTGCCATGTTAGAGGTCGTTTAGCAACCGCTCATGGTGAGACCTCGGCGTGAGCCTTCGGCGTGAGCTCAGTCGAACGCTCGGTCGAACGCCTGTCGAACCATAGCTGTATACTTGCTTTGCCCTTCGACAAGCTCAGAGCTTGCCCCGTACTTGATACGGGGGTGAGCGGCTGGAAAACGCTTCTTATTCATTGCTAAACGACCTCTTTTTTACTTATTGAAGGTATTTTTCTTTCAATTTGTCGATATCCAGTTCGATATCATAAGTAACCGGGTGGCCCGGCGGCAGCATTTCATTTTCCACCATCACGCCGCAGTTAGGGCAGTAAAACTCCACCAGTGTGGCCCACGCCGGGTCCGGCGCAAAGCTGAAGGGTCCTGCTAATAGCGAGTTATATATCGTCGTTGGGTCTTTTCTGACATAAATTAAGCACCCTTTTTTGTAATTTTCTCTGGCGGAGATAAGCTCATGTCCGCAGCGGTTACAGCACCAGAGTTCCTTTTCCAGGTCTATATCCAGATATTCGGTTATCTGTCTTTTGGTACCCATCGGTTCCTCCTTCTCAGGCTGGCTCAATGACTCCGTTCAGTAGATTATCCACAGTGTACTTCTTACCCCCGGGTATCAGTATCGTCGTATCATCGCTCTCGATGATGGCCGGCCCCGGAATAACATTACCGCACTTGAGTTCCGGCTGGCTGAAGATAGCCGTCCGGGTGAAGCCTTCCTTCCAGTAGACATCCCGGTATCCTTTCAAGGCCTTCTCCGGACTCTGCCCAACAAAGTCATGGGTAGCCAGTTCCGGGTGGGCGGCTGGGCTGGTTGCCCGCAACCGGAAGAGGCGTATTTTGAGTTCGTCGACAGCAGGTGCATTATTCTGCACGGTAAAAGCATTAATAATTTTTTTGACGTCCTGCGGCCCTTCAAGTAAATTCACGGGAGATTCAAAAACCGTAATGGCATTGCCGTATTCA
The DNA here is from genome assembly GCA_964422155.1 of uncultured Dehalococcoidaceae bacterium. Lineage (GTDB taxonomy): Bacteria > Chloroflexota > Dehalococcoidia > Dehalococcoidales > RBG-16-60-22 > JBGPRB01. The sequence goes on from CAYQZZ010000041.1 coordinate 14,278, forward strand.
ACTTCCAGCTCCAGGGAAAAGGTAACCTTTTCTGGCGGGAACCCTTCCCCCCTCATATCCCGCAGCACCGAGTCCATCAGCCCTTGCACCATCCTGTTGAATCCCAGTACTTGCGATTGACTGCCTTGACGCTTGAGGGACAGGCTCGATAGAGACTCGTAAGTATGGAGGACATCGGCACATGAGGAGCCGAAGGCACTGAAAACAGAACTGAAGCGGAAGCAGTATATTTTGGGTATGCCCACCTTGTCGGCAATGCCGCAGCAGTAAACGCTCCCCGCCCCTCCGAAAGAAAAGAGGACGAAGTCGCTCGAGTTATACCCGCCGGCTTTTATCAGGTTGGCGATGTCCTCAGCGCAAATATCTTCCATGGCCTCGGTAATTAACCGGCCGCATTCCTCTACGGAAACGCCAAGCGGCCTGGCCAACTTTGCGGTGATAACCTCACGAGCGAGGCCCGCATCCAGCTTCCGCTTGCCGCCCAGGAAGTAGTCCGGGTCAATGTAGCCCAGGACGACACAGGCGTCGGTGGAGGTAGCTTCCGTGCCGCCCAGTCCGTAACACGCCGGGCCTGGCATGGCACCGGCGCTGTCCGGGCCCACCTGTATCTGTTTCTTATTTTTAGGTCTGGCTATTGAGCCTCCGCCCGCCGCCGTCGAGTAAACCTCGATGACCGGCAGTTTCACCGGTATTCCCTCCAGCATGGCCTCACGCTTGTAGCCGTGCCGGCCATCAATTACCAGGCTGATATCGGCGCTAGTGCCGCCGATATCCATGCTGGCCACATACGGCAAGTGGTACAGTCCGCTCATATAGGTGGTGCCAAGCACACCGGCCGAAGGCCCGGAGTTATGGGTCATGATGGCCGTTGTCTTGGCCACCCGGGCCACGCCGCCATCGGCATGGACCACCAGGAGCGGCTTGCGGTAACCCAGCTTTCTGACATCATCCTCGGCCTTGTACAAAAAACGGACCATGTCTGGATGGAAATAGGCATTGAGCAGGGCCACATTGGTTCGCGAAGCGTCATCCGTGGTAGTGCTGACTTCGTGGGAAAGCAGCAGCGGCACGGCACCCAGATAGTGTTTTGGGTAGTCGTCATCGGCTATCTCTCTGACCTTCAGCTCGTTGGCCGGGTCCAGATGGGCGCGATAAAGGCTGACCACGATAATCCTCGCCCCATGCCCCAGAAGGCTGCGTATGGCCAACCTCACCTGCTCTCCATCCACATTGTCTTTGCCTGCCTGCTCGTCAATGCCGATGACCATCCCAGCGGGAATAATGAAATCAAGTGCCGGGCTCCTGGCGGCTGATGAGTAAAGGCTTTCTTCAAACCCTCTAGTGACAATCAACCCCAGCCGGGGGCCCGCCCTCTGGAGCAAAGTGTTGGTGGCATGGGTCGTGGAAAACCTGATTACCTCCGTTTCATGGAGTAATTGCGGCAGGGTAAGCCCGAACTTCGCGGCGCCTTCCTCAATACACTTGAGGAAACATACCGTCAGGTCGTGAGGTGTCGTGTCCACCTTGACCCATTCGATTCGTACATCATTGGTAAAAAATCCATCGGTAAAAGTTCCGCCATTGTCTATGTCAATCGTAAATTTCATATGAGGCCATCCTATAATTTGTTGTTAAATATTTATAGAACTTTCAAAGGGAATATGTCAAATAATGTCGATTATACCATAAAGTATGTATGTGAAAGTATAAGGTGGTGATATTAGGCTTTGGCATCCATGTCTTACGGCGCTATATCGGTAAGCTCATGAGCAGAATTAGGACACGACCAGAATAGAGTGCGAGGAGCCTCAACTCTGGGAAGCAAACGCCACAGGATTCTGCTTGAGGGCATTGCACAATCACTCATCTTGTTGGCGCTGAAGAAATCCGAAGTGGTAACCCTGATAGATACTATGCCTTTAGAATATCCTTATGTCTAAGGGCACGCTCCAGCGACGGCTCTTTTTTAGATTTGCCAGCCTCGATTGATTCCAGGGCCTGGAGGACAACCGTTGCTGATTCGGGGCGTTTCTCGGGGTCTTTCTCTAATAACTGCATAATCAGTGTCTCCAGCGCCGGGGGCAGGTCGGCCCGGTGCCATCGGGATATACCTGGACTGTCGGTTCATCGCATATCTTCGTCATGATGCCGGTCACTTTATCATCACGGATGGTTAACCCTTTAATTCCCAACTCCATGAATCTGACGCGTCTCGGATGATTCACAAAGGGTGATATTTCAAGAACTAGCTTTATTATGTGGGTAATCCCTTATGGGAGGGATGGAAAAAGAAAAAGTCAATCCTAGGAACTCTCGATAGCGGGGCTTTAACGAAGTCTTAACGACATTGATGTAAGCGAAAATATTGATTGAACTAAAGTGAACGGAGTAAAATCTGTTAAGGCTGGATAGAAACCATGAATAGCGGCCATCGGTTCCAGAGACGGAGTGATATATATTTTAACTCGCAAAACACGCTTACTTGCAGTAATTACAGAGGTAGATAAATGGATGCTTATCGTGATTCTTCAAAAACCATTGACTCTAGAGTCCAGGACCTACTTGCTAGGATGAATCTGGAGGAGAAGCTCGCCCAGATTGTTAACGTTATTGCGCCCATTTTCACGCGGCAAAGTGGCCTCGTCCTCCAGACAATATTCTACCCCTTCGAACTGTATAGTCGTACGTGCGGAAAATACTCACTGGACCTATGGTACGATGGCGATACCTTTACCGGGGGAGAATATACCGGTGTGCGTACCCTGGATGTCTCGGCCACACTGGACGAGGCACGGAAACAGATGGTTCTTTACGTGGTCAACCGAAGTCAAACCGAAGAAGTGGAAACGGTAATACAGTTGACCGCAGGAGACTTCAAAGATGCTCACGAGGTCTACACAATTAACGGGCAGGATATCAAAGCGGAAAATACGTTTGAGTCACCTCATGAGGTGATAACAAGGGAGAGCACCCTCATTGCCCGAGGACGGTCATTGAACTATACGTTTGAGCCCCATTCGGTAACGGCTATTATTGGTGATATTTATTGATTGAAATCCATCGGGTCCATTTAGATAGTCATCATTATTCCCGGCTTTTTTAAGGAAATTCCAAAATTCTCGAAAAGCTCAATCTGCAAGACAGCAGTCAACCGTGATAAATATAGCTACTACAGTTTTATGAATAAGTCTTTATTTCTTCTTCGGCGGTTCCATATTTAACACGAACGGAAGAGAATTAGGGAACGCTTCACGAGACTTGCCTTTGGTTAATGTCTGCGGTATAACCTCCGCAAGCTCTTCGGGAGTCCATTGTCCGTCTTTCCAGAGCACCTGCTCCACGGGTGGCGGTTCTCTATATATACCGACATGCCCGTTATAAACTTCAAAGATGCAACCGTTGATATGGTCGGCCGACTCGCTGACGAGATAGACAACCAGGGCGGCTACATCTTCCGGGCGATTGACCTCAAATTGCTCGATTTTTATCTTTGCACCACGCCAAGCGGCTATGGGCCGTATTACATTGCAGGTAACTCCGTACTTCCCCATGTCCCGTGCCACCGTCCGGGAGAAGCCGACTATTCCTTCCTTGGCGGCGGAATAGGTTGCCAGTGTCTGAATGCCCAACCCGTTGTGGGAGGAAGTATTAATAATCCTTCCATAGCCCTGCTGCTTCATTATTGCAGTAGCAGAGCGGGTGCAGTAGAAAGTGCCGTAAAGATGGGTCTTGATTATAGCGTCCCAATCTTCTGTGGGGATTTCATAGATCACACCGCCGCGTATGATGCCTGCATTATTAACAAGGATATCAAGGCGCCCGAAGCTATCCATAGCGGTTTTAATGATATTCTTCGCACCCTCCTCCGTGGCCACGCTATCGTAGTTGGCAACGGCAGTGCCGCCAGCTCGTTTGATTGTCTTGACGACCTGGTCAGCAGCGTTTCTTGATGCCCCTTCCCCATCAAAGGAAGTACCCAGGTCATTAACGACTACCCGGGCACCCTGGGCGGCCATACCCAGGGCATGGGCGCGTCCCAAGCCATTGCCCGCGCCCGTGATAACCGCAACTTTGTTTTTTAACATATCTCCCATAGACATCTCCTTCTTTCCGTGATATTAACAACCAATTGTTATACAATTCAGTATCGTGTTAGCTGGAGCCTTTATCAATGTCCCAAATTCCTTGTCACCGATGACTATTCTCGCATGGGTAATCTCCGGATATTGCCAACCAATAGGAAGTACATTGACAACCTGTTGATAGATTTCGTGCAAAGTAATATTTGGGTCGTCAATAACCCTAACAACATCATAGATACAGGTAATTTCTTTGGCACGTTCGTGCAATTGTGCCTTCAATTGAAGGTATTTCAAGTCAATTGCCTCGAGTTAAGTAACGTGCTGACGCAGCGCAGTCAATTCAGCCGCAAGTTGCTCTTTCGTTTTGTATTCGTAATTCATCGCACAACGTCTTTTACTAATTTACTCAGTCTAAGTGTTCTGAAAGTTCGCAACACCTCGATAAACAGTGGTAGAAGTAATGCGTACGAGCTTTACATCTCTCATTCCTCCCTAGTATAATCATCGCTAGAAAGCTAGCTTTCACGTTTTGGAACTCCATTTTAGTTCTAATTAGTGGAACTGTCAATATAGCCAGGTTTCATGGAAGTATAAATATGTCAAAGAGCCAACTTCGTAAGACAGCCTATGAATATATCAAGGAACAACTAAGCAGACTTCACAGGTGTTCTTATGATGTAGAGCGTCAATTAATTGTTCCCCTCGACGAGCTAATGCTGCTCAAAGAAGGTCTGGCTGACCCTTCCGCTGGGCTAGTAGCTTTGCTTAAGCAGCTGTTTAAAGGCACATCCACGGATGCGGAAATTGAAGCCCACCTTGTTGCACCGTTTAAGCAATCTAAGGTAGATTAAGACGGCGGAAACGTTGGGAAGGAGTCATTATTAATGCCCAGACGAACTGATATAAAGAAGGTCATGATTATCGGGTCTGGTCCGATTGTTATCGGCCAGGCCTGCGAATTTGACTACTCCGGCACTCAGGCCTGCAAAGCCCTGCGGTCGTTGGGTTATGAGATTGTGCTGGTCAACTCAAACCCGGCGACAATCATGACCGACCCCGGCATGGCTGACGTCACCTATATTGAGCCTCTTAATCTGGACACCATGATAAAAATAATTGAGAAAGAGCGACCGGACGCCATCCTTCCCAATCTGGGCGGCCAGACAGGCCTGAACCTGAGCGCCAGCCTGGCGGAGTGCGGGGCGCTAGAGAAGTATAACGTCAGAGTCA